>DAHXNW010000237.1 GCA_027365195.1 Acetobacteraceae bacterium | reverse complement strand
GCTCACCCGCTCGTTGTTCCGCTTTGCCCTCCGCCACGGCGCCTTTGCCCGCCCCATCCTGGTGGTCGGCGAGCCGGACGGCCGCGGCGGCATGCTGGCGCCGCGGCTCGATGACGCCGTGTTCTTCGCGGTCGCCGGCCTCGTCGCGCCCGGCGACCCGATCGCACTCGATCCCGAAACGCTGCGGGCGCGCAACATCTGGGGGATCGTGATCAGCGCGCCGGCCCGTGCCGCCCTTCCGACCGCGACCCTGCTGCGCTGCAAAAGCGCCGGCATCCGCATCTTCGACGAGGTCGAATTCCGCGAGCGCCAGCTTCGCCGCCTCGATCTCGCCGATCACCTCGCGGGCGATCGCTGCCTGCGCGTCCGACTGGGTGAGGATGATGGAGCGGTACTGGCTGCCCACGTCGTGGCCCTGCCGGTCCGGCGTGGTCGGGTCGTGCATGGTGAAGAACACCCGCAGCAGATCGGCGAGGCTGAGTTCGGCGGGATCGAAATCGATCCGCAGCACCTCGGCATGGCCGGTGCGTCCGGAGCAGACCTGCTCGTAGCTCGGCTGCGCGACGCTGCCCCCGGCATAACCGGAGACCACGCGCGAGACGCCGCGCAGTTCGAGAAACACCGCTTCCAGGCACCAGAAGCACCCGCCACCCAGCACCACCTGCTCGCTCATTGTCCAGCCTCCCGCCGAAATTGTTCCCGCACGGTCGAGAGATAGGCATCCTGGCGCTGGCGCAACAGGGCGTCGCCCGGCAGGCGCTGGGCGGCGAGGCGGTGCAGGGCGCGGATCTCCTCCAGATGGCGCGCCGTATCGAGCCGGCGGCTCGTGCTCTCGCCATGGCGGCGATGCTGGTTCAGCGCGGCGGCGACATAAACCACCGGCCCGGCGCCGGACATCGTCAGTGCCTCCAGATAGAGCCGCCAGTCGCAGGCGAGGCGCAGCCGCGCGAGATCCGCGCGCGCCCCATCGAGGGCCGCGCGCAAGGCGCTCCGCCGCCAGAGCACGGCACTCGCATTGAAGATGAGATTGCGTTCGGCGAGGCAGCGGCGCGCGAAATCCTCGGCCGGAAAGACCGCGTCGGCACCGAGCGCGCCGACCCCGGCGCTCGCCGAATACTCCGCTCGGTAGCTTTCGCTCATCAGCCGCCCGTCGCCGTCGATCGCGCGGCTGTCGCAGAAGCCGAAGGTCGCCTCCGGCACGGCGGCGATGGCGCCGGCCAGCATTTCGAGCAACGCCGGCGCGCAGTCATCGTCCGCCTCGGCGATCCAGACGAAATCGCCGCGCGCCACCGTCGCCGCGCGCTGCCACTGCCCTGCGACCGTACCGGAATTGCGCGCCCGGCGCAGGATGCGGAGCGTGCGTCCCCACGCCGCCGCCGTTTGCCGCGCGATCGCCACGCTGTCGTCGGTGGAGGCATCGTCGAGCAGGATCACTTCCCGCACCGGGTAGGTCTGCGCGAAGATCGAGCCGAGCCGCGCCGGCAGATAGCGCGCGTAGTTGTAGTTCGGCACCACCACCGAGACGGCGAGCAGCCCGGGCAGCGCCTGATCCAGCAGGCGCTCGCCATACGCGGCGAAGCGATCCCGCCGGGCCGCCGCCCGCGCCCTGCGCTGCCGCTCGGCCGGCGGCGTCACCCCGCGGGCCAGCAGGGCGCGCGCCATCGCCGCAGTATCGCCGAGCGGCACCACATCTCCCCCGCCCGTCGCCTCCAGAAGGGCTGGCGCGCCGCCGCTGCCGGCAAAGGCGATCGCCGGCAGGCCGGCGCCGGCGGCTTCCAGCACGCTCGAGGGATAGGGATCCTCGCGCGAGGTGAGCAGCAGCGCATCCGCCGCCGAGAGCCAGGCGGCGACATCGTCGCGCCAGCCGGGAGCGTGAACCCCCCCCCCCGCTGCCTCGGCGGCGGCGATCTCGGCGCCGAGATGGAGGCGCAGTTGCGGGTCGAGATCGCCGAGCCAGAGCAGATGCACCGGCTGCCGCCGCCGGCGTGTCGCGCGCCAGAGTTGCAGGAAGAGATCGAACCCCTTGCGCAAATCGCCATAGCCGACGCCGATCGCCAGCAAGCCGCCCTCCGGCACTCCCAGCGTATGGCGCAGCCGGCGGCGCTGCGCGGGGGAGAAGCGCACATCGCGATAGCGTCCCTGCGGCATGATCATCGCGCGCTCTGCCGCAACCGGCGCGATCTCGGCGAAGCGCTGCTGCACAAAGGCGGCGGGAAAGACGACCCGGCGGGCGGCTTCGGCACCCTGGCGTGCGCGCTCGGCGAGGTTTTTCTCGGCGATCAGCCGGGGCATTTCATGCACCAGCAGCAGGCTCTCGATGCCCTCTGCCGCCAGCAGCGGCACCGCCCAGCCGGCGGCGACGGTATTGACGATGGCCGCCCGGATGCCGCGCGCATGGCGCAGCCGCAGCAGTGTCGCGGGCAGCGCCGTGGAGTCGGTGACGAGGGTGCAGGATGCCGTCGCCTCATACGCGCCGCGCAATGCGCCGTCGCCGAGCAGCAGGAATTCGACCGCGACACCATGCGCCGCGCGCAACTGCCGGCCCAGGTGCAGCAGCAAGTGCTGCGCCCCGGCGGGGAAGGCGTCATGGCCGATGAGCAGCAGCCCGGCAGCCCCCGTCCTCGGTGCCAGCCCGCCGATGGCGCGCGCGGTCGCGTTCAGAAAGGCGGCGCCGTACTGCACATCGGGCTCCAGATAGGCGCCCTCCGCCCATTCGTTCCACGCATTGACACACACCAGCCGCTCGCCGAGCAGCGGACGCGCCTGGCGCAGCAGCGTATCGAGCCACGCCTGATAGGCCGCCGGCGTGGCGCCGTGCACCACCATCCCGGCACCCTGGCGGCGCGCATCGTTATCCCACCCCGGCATCGCCGTGCGCAGCAGCGGATAGGGCGACGGCGGGGCGGCGAGCGCGCGCGCCACCACCGCGTCGTAGCCATAGACCTGGCCGGTGAATTCATGATCGAGCATGCGTAGCGTGGGGTTCAGTTGCGGCAGGTCGCGGGTGAGCTTGTGCGGCGGGAATTCGACCGCGCCATCGAGGCCGAACGGTCGCGGATCCTCGTCATCGAAGCTCTGCGCCATCAGCAGCACCGGATCGACCGCGTGCAGGTCGCGAAACCGCTGCCGCCAGCGCGCGATGGTGGCCGCCGTATCTGGGATCAACCGCGGGCGATAGATCATCAGCAGCGGCCGGCCCGCGAGGCGGATGTAGCGCGAATCGGCGAAATGGCGGGCGTAGGTGGCGAGCAGGGCCGCCTCGTCCTCGGCGTGGTATTCCTGCGCGATCAGCACTTCCTGCGCCGCGCCGTCCCATCGCCGCGTCCAGTTCTCGTTCGCCCACATCAGACAGAATGGAAAATCGAGCGAGGCATCCGCGAGCAGGATCTCGAGCGGCCGGTCGAGCAGCCGGCGGCCATTGAACCAGTAGAAATAGAACACGAAGCCGCCGAGGCCGGCGCCCCGCGCGAGGTCGATCTGCCGGCGCAGCGTCGCCGGGTCGTCGAGCGAATAATGCCCGAGATCGCGCGGGATGCGCGGCTGGTAATGCCCGGCGAAGCGCGGCGTGCCGCGCGCGAGGCTGGTCCATTCGGTGAAGCCGCGCCCCCACCACGCATCGTTCTCGGCGCAGGGATGGAATTGCGGCAGATAGAACGCGAGCACGCGCGCCCGACGCGCCAGTGCCGCCGGTAGCGGACACACCTCCTCGAACTCCGGCCCCGCCCGGGTGAAGCGGCGCACCTCGCGCGCCACACTCGCCTCGCCCGAAGGCATGCGCGGATGGATGCCCGGCAGATGGCGGTGGCGCAGATAGTGCAGCAGCGGATTTTCGTCCGGCGCGTCGGCGAGATAACGCTGGCGATAGAACCGCGCGTCGAAATCCGGCGAGGGATCGCGCGCCTCGCGAAAACCCTGGACCATGTAATGCTCGACCGGGTCCATCCGCGCCGCCGCGACATCGGCGTAGGTGCGTAAATACCACGCGCTGTCGAACTCCGGCCCCGGGCTCACCGCGCCGCCCTGCCGGTGGGCGAGGTAATGCGCGAGGCAGCCCTGCGTCAGCCCATAGGTGGCGCGGTACCAGGCAGGATCGAAATAGGCTACCGGGCGGCGCCCCTCCGCCTCGCCGAACAGCAGATAATGCAGCAACGGCTCGCCGCCGCTGCGCCGCACGTCAGGGTTCTGCTCCAGATAGAACGCCGGATCGAAGCACGGGTTGGGCCACAGCCCGCGCTGCCAGCCGCCGTGCAGATAATGCCGCAGCGGATCGGTCTGCGGCGAGGGTAGCGGCCCGCAGGCCGCCAGATAGAAGCCGGCATCGAACAACCCCGACTGGCGCAGCAGGACGATGGCGCGCCCCTCGGCCACGGCCTCCTCGGCCGGCGGGGCGTTGAAATCGGCCGGCATCACGAGTGCGGCGGCGAAAGCGGCGGCATGATGGCAAACCCACGTGTATCGGACGTGGAGTATTAACCATAAAGGCGAAGGTTCAACAAACTATTTGGCGAACAATGCCAGAGGCTACTACGCTTTCAGTTTATATCGCGCCGTTTGCCGGAGCCCGCCGGCTGGCGGTGCGCAACTGGCCGCAGGCGGCGAGAATGTCGCGCCCGCGCGGCACGCGCACCGGAGAGGCGAAGCCGGCATCCATCACGATGCGCGCGAAGCGATCGAGCGCCGCCCCGCTGCTCGGCGCATACTGGCTGCCTGGCCACGGGTTGAATGGGATCAGATTCACCTTGGCCGGAATGCCGGCGATCAGCCGCACCAGTTCATGCGCCTCCGCCTCGCTGTCATTGATGCCGCGCAGCATGACGTATTCGAAGGTGATGCGCCGTGCATTGGAGGCGGTGGGATAGCGGCGACAGGCGGCGATCAGTTCGGCGATCGGGTATTTGCGATTGAGCGGCACTAGCTCGTCGCGCAGATCGTCGCGCACCGCATGCAGCGACACCGCGAGGTTGCAGCCGAGTTCCCGCCCGGCGCGGTCCATCATCGGCACCACGCCGGAGGTCGAGAGGGTGATGCGCCGGCGCGATAGGCCGATCCCCTCGCCATCCATGGCGATGCGCATCGCCGTCGCCACGTTTTCGTAATTATAGAGCGGCTCGCCCATGCCCATCAGCACGATGGTGGAGAGCAGGCGCGGCGTATCTCCCTTCGGGCTCGGCCACTCGCCATAGGCATCGCGCGCCGCCATGAACTGCCCGACGATCTCCGCCGGCCCGAGGTTGCGCACCAGCGTCTGCGTGCCGGTGTGACAGAATCGGCAGGAGAGGGTGCAGCCGATCTGCGAGGAGAGGCACACCGCGCCACGATCCTCCACCCGGTCGGGGATGTAGACGGTCTCGGCTTCCTGCCCATCGCGGAAGCGGAACAGGAATTTCTCCGTCGCATCGTGGCTTTTCTGTCGTGTGGCGACGGCGGGCCGGCCGATCACGAAATATTCGGCGAGTTTTTGCTGCAACGGACGCGCGATCGAGGACATGCGGGCGAAATCGACCACGCCCTGATGATAGATCCAGTGCCAGAGCTGCTTGGCGCGGAACGCCGGCTCGCCGATGGCCGCAAGGGCCGCGATCAGTGCCTCGCGCGACAGGCCGACGAGTTCCCGCCTGCCATCCTCCAGCACCGGCGCAGGCGGCGCGAACAGAGCGGCTTTCGCCAGGATGCGGCTCTGCTCCGCCGGGGTCAGCGCCTCGCTCACGACGGCGCCGGGCAGGCGCGTGCGATCGCACCATAAGCGGCAGCGAAGCCGTGCAGGCTGAAATCGTCGTTCACCTGGGTGTGGCGCGGCCCGCTGCCCTGCGCCACCGCCGCATGGCCGTGCAGCATGGCGGCGACCGCGGCATGGCCATCGCGGGCGAAGGCGGAGCGTGGCGCAGTGTAGAACTCCAATACCGCCCGGCCGACGTGCAACTGCACCGTGGCATGCGCCGGATAGGCGTAGCCCGCACTGATCGCGACCGCATCCCGCCCGCCGGTGCGTTCGGTGACGGTGAGCACGACATCGCCGCGCCCGCGCAGGCGCGGGGTGGAACTGCGCGCACGGGTGAAGGCGTAGCAGACCATCTGCCCGGCCTCGACATGGGTCGCCGCGATCCAATCGCCGAAGCCGCCGAGCCGGCGCGGCGCATCGGGGGCGACGGCGGCGCGCGCCGCCGGCAGGGCGAGGGCGAGCAGGGCGGCGAGGATCAGGAGTTGGCGCATCGCGGAGTGATAGGCGGCGCCCCCGGTGCAGGCAAGAGCCGGCGCAGACTCAACTCTCGACAGCGCACGCTCCGCCAACCGTCCCGGCCGCTATATGTCTCATGCAGGGCACGCGGTTCCTTTGCGCGTTGGCGTCCCGTACGAGATTCGAACTCGTGTTACCGCCGTGAGAGGGCGGTGTCCTGGGCCTCTAGACGAACGGGACAGAGCGGCGCGATAAAAGACCAGTGCCGACGATTTGGCAAGCCTGCCCATGGCGCGTGCCGGGCGGTCGCTTTCCTGGCTGTCGGGTTGTTTAGGGGTGGACTATGGATGCCGACGCCGAGCTGCCGTCCGGATTGAATTTTCTGCCCCATCCATCGCGCGCGCGCGTGCTGTCGGAGATGCATGCGCGCCCCTATGCGCCCATCCCGACACCGCGGCGGGTGCTGCATTTCGGCTTCACCACCGATGAGGCGACCGCGCATGCGGATCGTGTGGCGCTCACCGCCGCCTGTGCGGCGCGCGGCGTCGTTGGGCCGGCTTCTGGCGCGCGCTATCACCGGGTCGCGTTTTCCGGCGCCATCCTGCGTTGGGAACGGCATAGCGAATTCACCACATACACATGGGAACTGCCGGCCGAGGGGGCGGCCGGTGCGTTCCACCCGACCCCGGACACGCTCGACGGCATCATGCGCTGCGTGCCGCAACCCGGGCCGCTACTGGTCGCCGTCGATCTGCATCTGCTGCCCGAGGATGCCTGCCCGGATGGTGTGCAGGGTGGTTTCGATCCGGCCCGCGTCGCCATCTGTGCCGTGCAATCGGGCCGCGCGCTGGTCGCGACCGATTTCCAGGCCGATCCGTATGGTTTCGTCCGCCTGCTGCTGCTCGATCGCGGGCTGGCGCCGATCGAGGCCGGCACGCTGGTGCAGCATATGCTGGAGATCGAAACCTATCGGATGCTCGCCCTGCTTGGCCTGCCCGATGCGCGCCGCCTCGGCATCGCGATCAGCCGCATCGAGAACGAGTTGCCGACGCTGCTCGTGCAGATGCAGGAGAGCGAGGGGCTGGACGCCAACAACCGCCTGCTTGGCCGGCTCGGCGCGCTGGCGGCGGAACTCGAGGCTGGGGCGGCGCGGACGCTGTTCCGTTTCGGCGCCACGCGCGCCTATAATGAATTGCTCAGCCAGCGGCTGCGCGCCATCGGCGAGGTGCCGGTGGCGGGAACGTCGAGCTTCTCGGGCTTTCTCACCCGCCGGCTCGCGCCGGCTATTCGCACCTGCGCCTCGACCGAGGAACGCCAGGATACCCTCTCGCGCAAGCTCACCAGTGCGGCACAATTGCTGCGCACGCGTGTCGATGTCGAGATGGAACGGCAGAACGGCGAATTGCTGCACGCCATGCACGAGCGCCAGGGCGCGCAACTGCGCATGCAACTGACCGTCGAGGGGCTGTCGGTCGCGGCGATCAGCTATTATGTCGCCAATCTGGTCGATAAGCTGCTGGAGGGCGCGCATGTCGTCGGCCTGCCGCTCGACCCGACCCTCGGCACCGCCTGCGCCGTGCCGCTCGTGGTGCTCGGCGTGGCCTGGGTCGTGCGCCGCATCCGCCGTGAGCATAGTGGTTTATCGTAGAGGGTGCAGGCTCGCCTTACACCAACGGCCATAACGAATGACCGTTGGGGATTGTCTCTGTTTCGCGCGCCGCCGCCGGCCAACCCGGCGCGCATACCAGCGGCCGTTGATCTCGGAAGAGTCGAGATCAACGGCCGCTGGTATTATACCCATCACCCGCGATTGCGCAGCAACCGTGCCTTGTCGCGTTGCCAGTCCCGCGTTGCGATGGCGGCGCGTTTGTCGGATTTCTTGCGCCCCTCGCCGAGGCCGAGCAGCACCTTGGCCCGCCCGCGCTCGTTGAAATGGATCTGCAGCGGCACCAGCGCCGCCCCCTCGCGCGCCACCGCGCCGAGCAGTGTGTTGATCTGCTTGCGTTTGAGCAACAGCTTGCGTGGCGCCCGCGGCTCGAAGCGAGAGAGCACGCCGGCTTGGTATTCCGGGATATAGGCATTGAAGAGGAACATCTCCCCCTCCCGCTCGCCGGCCCAGGCTTCGCTCAGCGTGGCGCGGCCGAGGCGGAGCGACTTCACCTCCGGCCCGCGCAGCACGATGCCGGCCTCCAGCGTGGATTTGATCGCATAGTCGAAGCGCGCCTTGCGGTTCTGCGCCGCGACGCCGTGCGCGATCAGCCCTGACTTCCCTTTCGTGGCGGCTGCCATCGCTCAGTTCAACAATCCGGCCTCGATCATCGCCGCGCGCACCCGCGCCCGCGTGCTCTCGGCGACCGGCGCCAGCGGCAGGCGGCAGGTCTCGGCGCCGAAGCCGAGCAGGCTCGCCGCGTATTTCACCGGGCCGGGGCTTGTCTCGGCGAATAGCGCGTCATGCAGCGGCAGCAGCCTGTCCTGCAGCGCCATCGCCTCCTCGGGCCGCCCCAGCGCCCAGGCGCGCTGCATCTCCGCGCAGAGCCGGGGTGCGACGTTGCCGGTGACGCTGATGCAGCCATGGCCGCCGGCGGCGAGGAAGGCCAGCGCGGTGTGGTCCTCACCGGAGAGCTGGCAGAAATCGGCCCCACAGGCGCGCCTGGTGTGCAGTGGGCGGGCGAGATTGGCGGTTGCATCCTTCACGCCGACGATGTTGCGGTGCTGCGCCAGCCGCGCCATCGTCTCCACGCTCATGTCGATCACGCTGCGCGGCGGAATGTTGTAGATGATGATCGGCAGATCGACGGCATCGGCGATCGCGGTGAAATGCAGGAACAGCCCCTCCTGCGTCGGCTTGTTGTAATAGGGCGTCACCACCAGGGCGGCCGCGGCGCCGGCGCGCGCGGCGTGGCGGGCGAGGTCGATCGCCTCGGCGGTGCTGTTGGAGCCGGCGCCGGCGATCACCGGCACCCGCCCGCGCGCCACCTCGACGGCGATCTCCACCGCGCGCTTGTGTTCGGCATGGCTGAGCGTTGGCGATTCGCCCGTCGTGCCGACCGGCACCAGCCCCTGCGTGCCTTCGCCGATCTGCCATTCGATCAGCCGCGCATAGGCATCCTCCGCCATCGCCCCGTCCGGGGTCATCGGCGTGATCAGCGCGACCAGGGATCCCGAAAACATGGCTCTCACCGAGATAAATATGATGCGTGAACCTAATCGTGCTCAGAACTGCCCGCAAGGGCAAGGTGCGAGCCGGCGCGGGCTCGCAAACGGACCCGCCACGAAACTTTCACTTGCAACGGCGTGGTGTTGGCGTATACCGAGGCTGCGACCGGGTGCTGCCCGGCCGAAGCCTTCTCGTCGCGCCTGGTACCGATCGTTTCAAACCGGGTGCGGCGGGGATTTCGCAACAACCATCAGGGATGCAATGAACCCGCGATCTAGCACTGGTTCGCCCGACTGCGACAGTAGACGCTTTCTCGTCTGCTGCATCGTGACGTCGGGGCGGGCCTCACGCCCGGGTCACGCCAGCCTCCCACGGTCGAGATCGGCCTTCCGCTGATCCACTGACCGCCGACTGGCGCCCCGGGCTCGAGCAACCGTCTTGAGCTGACAGGAGGCGCCACATGGCCGCCATCATCGATTTCGCCCGTGCCGGCGACGAACGCGCGTTCGTCGCCGCTCTCCATCGCCCGCCGCGTCTGACCGCGCGTTGGCAGCTTGATACCCGGGGCAGGCTGGTCTGCGTCTGGCAGGCCGTGCCGCCCAGCGGCGGCGCGGATGCCACGCGCGACTCCGCGCGGCATCGCGCCGCATGAACGCCCCCACCCGACCGACGCGATCCACGCCACCGACGCTGGAGGAACCAGCCATGTCCGACCTCGCCCAAACCGCCGTGCTCGATTCCGCCCATCTGGGAGACATCCAGGGCGCCCTCGGCACCATCCGCCAGAACGATACCGCCGCGCGTAAAACCTGGCGTGCGCGGCTGATGACGCTGTTCGCCATCCTCGGCCCGGGGCTGATCGTGATGGTCGGCGACAACGATGCCGGCGGCTTCTCGACCTACGCACAGGCCGGGCAGAACTATGGCTACACCTTGCTCTGGACACTGTTGCTGCTGATCCCGGTGCTCTATGTCAACCAGGAGATGGTGCTGCGCCTCGGCGCGGTGACCGGGGTGGGCCATGCCCGTCTTATTTTTGAGCGCTTCGGCCGTTTCTGGGGCGCCTTCAGCGTGATCGATCTGTTCATCCTCAACGGGCTGACCATCGTCACCGAGTTCATCGGTATCGATCTGTCGTTGAAATATCTCGGCCTGCCGGAAAGCGCCGGCGTCGCGGTTTCGGCGCTGTTGGTGATCGCGGCGGCGAGCACGGGCAGTTTCCGCCGCTTCGAGCGTCTGGCGATCGCCCTCTGCGTCGGCTCGCTGGTGCTGGTGCCGCTCTATATCCTGGGCTGGCCCTCGCCGGCGCAGGTCGCCGTGCATCTGGTGGTGCCGGCACTCCCGCATGGTGGCGTCACCGCCGATCTGATGCTGATGATGATCAGCATCGTCGGCACCACCATCGCGCCGTGGCAGTTGTTCTTCCAGCAGAGCTACGTCGTCGATAAGCGCATCACCCCGCGCTTCATCCGCTATGAGCGGGCCGATCTGTGGATCGGTATCGTTCTGGTGATGATCGGGGCCATCGCCATCATCGCGGTTTCGGCGCATGGCTTCATCGGCACCAAGGCGTTCGGCAATTTCGCCGATACGCAGGCGACCTCGGTCGGACTGGAGCAGGCGTTCGGCCATGCCGCCGGGGTGCTGTTCGCGATCGGTGTGATCTTCGCTGCCATGCTCGGCGCCGCGGCGGTCTCGCTCTCGACCGCCTATGCCTTGGGCGACGTACTCTCGCTGCGCCACTCGCTGCATCGCAAGCCGAGCGATGCGCTGGGCTTCTTCGCCATCTATGCGCTGCTGATCGCCGGGGCGGCCGCCCTGGTGCTCACCCCCGGTGTGCCGCTCGGCATGCTCACCAACGCGGTGCAGGCGTTGGCCGGCGTGCTACTGCCGAGTGCGACGGTGTTCCTGCTGCTGCTCTGTAACGATCGCGCCGTGCTCGGCCCGTGGGTAAACGGGCGCGGGATCAATCTGCTGAGCGGCGCGATCATCGCCGTCCTGGTGCTGCTCTCGCTCGTGCTCACCGCCGCGACGCTGTTTCCCGCCATCACCGGGGAGCAGATCCTGATCATCCTCGGCGTCGGTGGCGCGCTGGCGCTGGTGACGGCGATCGTTGTCGGCCTGACGCGGCGCGAGACTGGTGTGATCGAGCGCGGCGATCAGGAAAGCTGGCGGATGCCGCCGCTCGCGACGCTCGCGCCGATGCGCATGACCCTGCTCACCCGGATCTGGATGGTGGTGCTACGCGGCTATCTGGTGCTGGCGGCCGGGCTCGTGCTGTGGCGGATTGCGCTTCTGGCGATCGGCTGAGCCAGAGGCGGCCAAGGCCCTGACGGCCGGCAGCGAGTGCCGCAACCGTCAGGGCCGCCATACCCACCCAGGCCGAGGGTCGCGGCCCGAACGTCCAGTTGAACGACCAGTTCGCCGCCAGCACGCGCGGCCAGGGCAGTTGAGTCGCCGCTGCATACCAGCCGGCCTCGATACCGGCGGTCGCAACCACGGCTGCCGGCACCAGCAGCAGCAGGAACCATGGTTGCGCGCGCCAGCGTGCAGGGGCGGCACGCCAGAGCATCAGCCAGGCGAACAGCCCGGCCATGATCACCGCCTGCGTCACGTCGGATTTCGACTGCATGAAGAAATGCAACAAGCCGAGCACGCCGATGCCATACACCCATCGATGCAGGCGCTTCCAGCCGCGCCCGAGCCTGCGGATCATCGCATCCGTCGAGGTCACCGCGAGGGAAACGAGGCCGAGCAGGGCGGCGAGGCCGATCAGCAGATAGATCCGGTGGATGATCTCGGAGCCGACATGCAGCAGGTGGAAATCCTGCTGCATGGCGTAAAGCCCGAGATGCGCCAGCGCATAGCCGGCCGTCGCCACCCCGAGCATGCGCCGCACCAGCAGCAGCCGCGCCCAGCCGAGCACGGCGCGGCCGGGGGTGATGGCGAGCGAGAGGAGCAGCAGCCGCACCGTCCACAGCCCGCTCTGATGGATCAGCGCGGTGCGCGGCCGGGCGCCGAGCCAGCCCTCGTGCCAGTTCAGCGCCAACCAGCACGCGGGCAGAAAAATCGCCGCCAGGACGACGATCTTGAGCGCCGAGACGCGCCCGGCGCGATCCGTCCATGAAAGCGCCAAAATAGCGCCAAGGGACCGCTCAGCCGTCTGCGGCATCGTCCGGCGCGGTGCTGCCCAGATCCGGCTGCGCCGCTGGGGTCTGGATCATCTTGTAGTTCTTCGGCAGGTCGAACAGCGCCGGATTGAGCGGATGCGCCTTTACGTGCAGCGCGCGCATCAGCACCGCCTTGTCCTGTTTTACCTGCAGCAGCATGCCATCATCGGAGACACAGAAGCGATCCGGGTCGCGTGCCCAGTCGGGACGCTTCCATTCGGTGCATGGAACACCGGCGATCTTGTTCGTGCCGATTTTTTCATAGTGCAGGGCCTCGTCTGGGTCGAACAGGCCGTGCGGCGGGTTGAGTGACACCACCATTGTACGCAGCGCGGGGTTGACGGTGATCATCTCGTTCTTGCGATGGTCGATGAGAAGATAGAGGCCGCCTGTCACGTCGATGCGCATCACGGCCTTGGCGGCGAGCCATCGCATACGCTGGGTGCCGGGCTTGCCGCTCTCAGGAGTCATACGATAGCTAATGTCGACATCGCGATTTGGATGCATCAACGGATGCTCCGGCGGTTCGTTTTCTTCCTCCGCCGCGGCGCCGGGCTGATCGCTGTCCGGCTGCCCGGCGACCGGCTGGGACTCGGGGGCCGGCTGTTGCGCCCAACCGATGCGCGGCGCCGTCGCGGCGAGGCTCGCCAGGAGCAGCGCCGCGACGAGCCGCCCGCCGCTCAATTCGCCCCTCCGCCGGCCCCGCCCGGTGCGCCGCCCGGCTGGGGCATCGGCGGCATCGCCATTTTCGTGAAGCCGGCCGGTGGCGCGAACATGTCGGCCGGCTGCGCCGCGTAGTTCACCGAGACCGCCTGCACGCCGCCGCCATTGCCATCGTGGTCGGTGCCGTGGCCTTCGAGCACCACGCCGTCCTTGCTGACACAGACATTGCCCGAGGCGCGGGTGGATTGCACCGCCCATTCGGTGCAGGGCGTGCCGGCGATCGTCTTGCTGCCGGTGCGGCTGAATTTCATCGAGGCGTTCAGCATGAAGCCGGTCGCCATGTTCGGGTCGAGCGGCTGCTGCATATAGAGATGCTGCGCCAGCATCACCACCGTCACCTGCTTGTCGGCATGGTCGATGATGACGAAGCCCTGCTGGCCCGGAGCATCGAGGCGCATGCGCTCGGCCGACGCGGAATACAGCATGCGCGCCTGCGAGGGAGCGGCGTTCTGCTTGCTGGTGACAGCGTAGACCACGGTGACATCGCGGGTGGGCAGATAGAGCGGGTGCTCCTGCGCGCGCGCCGGCCCGGCGGCGAGGGCGAGCGTGCCAAGGGCGACGCCCAAGGCGGACCCGCGGGCGAGGCGGCGAAGAGACGTCTGAATCATGGTATCACCTTGATGTTGAAACAAAAATTTCTTATGTTATGTAGTTCGGCGCCGGCCCGCACCCCCACCCGGCCACCCACGTCAGTATACGCGCATGGGTGGCCGGGTGGGGGTGCGGGCCGGCGCCGACTAAAGTAAACATACTCTAACGCCCGGCTAGACTCGTGAGTTCCGCGCGCAGCAGCGCCTCGGGAGGGGAGGGGATCCAGCGGGCCGGCAGTTCCAGGGCGTCGATGAGTTGGCGCTTGTAGGCATCGCGTGGAATTTCCTCGGCGCCGAACTGCGCCAGATGTACGGTCACGAATTGTGTGTCGAGCAGCTTATAGCCGCCGAGGCGCAGCCGCGCCACCAGATGCACCAACGCTACCTTCGAGGCATCGCGCACCCGGCTGAACATGCTCTCGCCGAAAAACGCGCCGCCGAGGGCCACGCCATACAACCCCCCCACCAGTTCCCCCGCTTCGCGGCATTCCACCGAATGCGCCTGCCCGCTGCCGTGCAAGGCATTGAACAGCGCCTCGATCTCGGCGTTGATCCAGGTATCCTCCCGCCCCGGGCCGGGTGCGGCGCAGGCGCGCAGCGTGGCGGCGAAATCGGTATCGGCGCTGACGGTGAATTTGCCGCCGAGCACGCTGCGCGCGAGCCGGCGCGGCAGATGGAAGCGATCGAGCGGCAGCACGCCGCGCTGCTCCGGGTCGAGCCAATAGAGCCGCGCGCTGGCACGCGTCTCCGCCATTGGGAACAAGCCGGCCCGGTAGGCGCGGAGCATCAACTCGGGCGTGATTTCGAACGCGCGCCGTGACATCGCGCCAGTCTGCGCGCAGTGCGGCACTTGCGCCAGTAAAAAGGCCCGAGGCGCCGCGCGGCCGCGACTCGGCAGCCGTATCGTCGGTGAGCGGCCCTTCGCCGTCCCTTCCAACCGGTTCGGGCGCGCAGGAGCCATCCTAAAATTCTGCAAACCGATGAACGGGTTGGCGCGCGCCATGCAGACTTGTCGATGACGCCCGCATGACATTGGTTGACCGCGCCGCAACGCACTTGTACCCCTCGGGACGTGAATGCAGCGCCCTCTCCCCGCCCGTTTCTGCGCCTGCGCGGCCGCTCCTTCGTGGCCCTGGTGCTATCGCCCGAGGCGCCGGTGGCGGCCTGGGTCGCCGGGCTCGATGCGCAGTTGCAGCGCGCGCCGAGTTTCTTCGCCGGCCGCCCGGTGGTGCTCGATCTGGCGGCCCTCACCCCGCAGGAGCCGGATGCCGCCTCGCTGGTCGCCGCCGTGCGCGCGCGCGGTATCCATCTGATTGCCGTCGAGGGTGCCGGCCCCACCTGGCCGGGCGCCGAATACTGGCCGCCGCCGCTCATCGGCGGGGTCGCGGGGCGCGTGGTGGAAGTGCCGGACGAAGTGCCGACGCATACCCCGGCGGAGCCGGCGGCCCTGGTGCTGGCGCAGTCGATCCGCTCCGGCCAGACGATTCTGCATGCCAAGGGCGACGTGACCATCGTCGGCGCCGTCGCTTCCGGGTCGGAGATCATGGCCGGTGGCTCGATCCATGTCTACGGCGCCCTGCGTGGGCGGGCGGTGGCCGGCATTGCCGGCGACCCCTCGGCACGCATCTTTTGCCGCCGGCTGGAGGCCGAACTGCTCGCCATCAACGGCTTCTACCGCACCGCCGACGACATGCCGGCGCCATTGCGCGGCCGGCCGGTGCAGGCGTGGCTGGAGGGCGGCGCATTGAACATCGCGGCACTTGAGTGAGCCGGTAGCGAAGGGTCTGGAACCATGTCAAAAGTCCTGGTCGTCACATCCGGCAAGGGGGGGGTTGGCAAGACCACCTCGACCGCGGCCCTTGGCGCCGCTTTGGCGCAGAGCGGGCAGAATGTCGTCGTCGTCGATTTCGACGTCGGGCTGCGCAACCTCGATCTGGTGATGGGGGCGGAGCGCCGGGTGGTGTTCGATTTCATCAACGTGATCAACGGCGACGCGAAGCTCGCGCAGGCGCTGATCCGCGACCGGCGGATCGACACGCTCTCCCTGCTGCCGGCCTCGCAGACCCGCGACAAGGACGCTCTCACGCCCGAGGGGGTGGCGCGCGTGCTCGACGAATTGCGCGAAAAATTCGACTGGGTGATCTGTGACAGCCCGGCCGGCATCGAGCGCGGCGCGCTGCTCGCCATGTATCACGCCGAGGTCGCGGTGATCGTCACCAATCCGGAGGTCTCCTCGGTGCGCGACTCCGACCGCATCATCGGCCTGCTCGACTCCAAGACGGCGAAGGCGGAGGCGGGCGAAAAAATCGACAAGCACCTGCTGCTCACGCGCTACAACGCGGCGCGCGCGGCGCGCGGCGAGATGCTGAAAACCGAGGACGTGCTCGACATCCTCTCCATCCCCCTGCTCGGTATCATCCCCGAGAGCGAGGAGGTGCTGCGGGCCTCCAACCTCGGCGCTCCGGTGACGCTGAACAACCCGACGAGCGCGCCGGCGCGCGCCTATTTCGACGCCGTCAAGCGCTTGCAGGGCGACAGCATCGCCATGACGGTGCCAACCGCGCGACGCGGATTGATCGGCAAGCTGTTCGGGCGGAGGGTGGCATGAGCCTGTGGCAGATGTTCAGCCGGCGCGGCTCCGCGCCGGTCGCGCGCGAGCGGCTGCAGATCCTGCTCGCGCATGAGCGTGCGCTCGGCGGTGGCCAGGGCGATCTGGTGGCGGTGCTGCAGGAGGAAATCCTCGCGGTGATCGCCCGCCATATCGCGGTGGATCGCGACAAGGTGCAGGTCAAGCTAGACCGCAGCAAGGATTATTCCACGCTGGAAATCGACATCGAGATGCCGCCGATCGCAACCCTCGCGGCGGCGCGTGCCTCGCTGAGATGATGACTGTCCATGCGTGAGCCTGCACCGGCCAGAACCCGGCCACCCATTCAGTATACTGCGGTACATTGAGGCCTTAATTCAGCCTGGCGCGCAGACTGTCGATGGCGGCGCGGGCGCGGGCCGCTGCCTCGCCCTTTGGGGTGAGTTCCAGGAAGCGGGTAAAGCAGCGCAGCGCCGCCGAGACACGGTCCAACCGCTGGTTCAGCACCGCCGCCTCGTGCCAGAGCACCGCCTCCTGGGGGGCGATGGCCAGCATGGTCTCGCCGCAGGCCAGCGCCTCGGCGACCTCGCCGCGTTGCAGAAGGCGCAGCTTGACGTTGTTCTGTAGCCGCAACAGAACCGCCCGCGTGCTCATCGGGCGCAGCAGATCGGCGCCGGGTGGCGTATCCTCCGCGTCGCGGCGGAGCCGGCGCAGCGCGCGCTGTTCGAGCGCGCCGCCTCCGGCAAACACATCGAGCAGAATTTGCGCGCGCGGCACGCCGGGCGCTGTCTCGTCGCCCAGGGCGATCAGGAAATGGCCGGGGAAATCGATGCCGCAGGCGGCCCAGCCGGCGGCCCGCGCAGTGTGCAGCCAGAGGATGCCGAGGGATACCGGCAGACCGCGCCGGCGCTCGATCACGCGCGCCAGATTGGCATTGGCGAGATCGTCATAGGTCTCGGTATCGCCGGCATAGCCGTGCCGACCGACCAGCATCGCGGCGAGCGCGAGGGCGCGCTGCGGCAGGCTCAAGGCGCCCAAGGCGGCGATCGCCGCGGCCTCGGCGGCGAGCGAAGAGAGATGCGTCCGCGCTGTCGCGATCTCGGCATGCGACACCCCCGAGGCGCGCGCGAGTTGCAGCGCGGCCTCGGCGATGTCGATCTCCTCGTCGGGCAGTTCGCCGATCGCGGCGAGCGCCTCGAGCGGCTCGATCAGGGCGCCGCCGGCAGATAGAGCGCCGCTCCCTTGTCGAGAAACTCGCTGCTTTTTTCCTCCATCCCGGCGAGCCGCTCGGCCTCGGCGCGCAGATCCTGGGTGATCCGCATCGAGCAGAATTTCGGCCCGCACATCGAGCAGAAATGCGCCACCTTATGCGCCTCCTTGGGCAGCGTCTGGTCGTGGAAGCGCCGCGCGGTGTCGGGGTCGAGGGCGAGATTGAACTGATCCTGCCAGCGGAATTCGAACCGCGCGCGCGAGACCGCATCGTCGCGCAGCCGCGCGTTCGGATGCCCCTTGGCCAGATCGGCGGCGTGGGCGGCGATGCGATAGGTGATCACGCCGGTTTTCACGTCGTCGCGGTCGGGCAGGCCGAGATGCTCCTTCGGCGTGACGTAGCAGAGCATGGCGGTGCCGAACCAGCCGATCATCGCTGCCCCGATCGCCGAGGTGATATGATCATAGCCCGGCGCGATATCGGTGGTCAGCGGGCCGAGGGTGTAGAACGGTGCCTCGCCGCATTCGGCGAGTTGTTTGTCCATGTTGACCTTGATCTTGTGCATCGGCACGTGGCCGGGGCCTTCGATCATCACCTGACAGCCCTTGGCCCAGGCGATTTTCGTCAGCTCGCCGAGGGTTTCCAGCTCGGCGAATTGGGCGGCGTCATTCGCATCGGCGATCGAGCCGGGGCGCAGCCCGTCGCCGAGCGAGAAGGAGACGTCATAGGCGCGCATGATGTCGCAAATCTCGTCGAAACGCTCGTAGAGGAAGCTCTCTCGGTGATGCGAGAGGCACCAGCGCGCCATGATCGAGCCGCCGCGCGAGACGATGCCGGTGACGCGCTTGGCGGTGAGCGGCACATAGGCGAGGCGCACGCCGGCGTGGATGGTGAAATAATCCACCCCCTGTTCCGCCTGCTCGATCAGCGTGTCGCGGAAAATCTCCCAGGTGAGTTTTTCCGGCTCGCCATCGACCTTCTCCAGCGCCTGATAGATCGGCACCGTGCCGATCGGCACCGGCGCGTTGCGCAAAATCCAGCCGCGGATGTTGTGGATGTTGCGCCCGGTCGAGAGGTCCATCACCGTATCGGCGCCCCAGCGGATCGCCCAGACCAGTTTTTCGACCTCTTCCGCCGCCGAGGAGGTGACCGCCGAATTGCCGATATTGGCGTTGATCTTGACCAGGAAATTGCGCCCGATGATGGTCGGCTCCAATTCCGGGTGGTTGATGTTGGCGGGAATGATGGCGCGGCCGGCGGCGATCTCGGCGCGGACGAACTCCGGCGTGACGAAAATGGGCATGGCGGCGCCGAAATCCTCGCCATCGGCGCGGCGTGCCTCGGCGCCTTCGAGGGCGGCCGCGCGGCCGAGATTTTCGCGGTGCGCCACATAAATCATCTCTTCGGTGACGATCCCGGCGCGGGCGAATTCCAACTGTGTCACATGCTGCCCGGCGGTGCCGACGCGCAGATTTTGCGGCGCCGGGCAAGCGGGAACCAGCTTGTCGGCGGCGACGAAGCCGTTGTCCTCCGGGCGCAGCGCGCGCGGTGTCGCCTGGGCGAAGCCGCGCCGCTCGATCCAGCCGGCGCGCAGCGGCGCGATCCCGGCTTCGAGGTCGATCGGGACCGCCGGATCGGTGAACGGGCCCGAGGTGTCATAGACGCGCAGCGGCGGCTCCTGCGCCGAAGGATCGAGCGCGATCTCGCGGAACGGCACCAGAATGTCGGGGCGGTCCGGCGGCGCGTCATAGATTTTGCGTGAGCCGGCGATCGGACCGGTGGTGACGGTGCCGGGGGTGGCGGATGGCGTTTTGCTGTGCATGTTCATGGCGTCGCTGCCTCCACGAGAGCGTGGATCGGGCCGGGGAGGGGCGGGAAGCGCCTTATCGTCGTCTGTCCCGTCCCTACGCCGGCATGATCCGGATCAGGTTCCTGGGTCATCACACTGCGGTTGCGAGTGAACTCTCAGCCTCTTGACGAGGCTCCCCTGGGATAAGCCGATAGTCATCGCCGGCCGCGCCGGTGTCAAGCCGATCAGCGCGGCGTGAGCACCATGATCATCTGCCGGTTTTCCATCCGCGGCATCTGTTCCACCTTGGTCTCGCCGTCCATGTCGGCGCGGATGCGTTCGAGCACTTTGACGCCGATCTCCTGATGCGCCATTTCGCGACCGCGATAGCGCAGCGTCACCTTCACCTTGTCGCCCTCTTCGATGAACGATTTCATCGCCCGCAATTTTACCTGGTAATCGTTCTCATCGATGTTGGGGCGGACCTTCACTTCCTTGATTTCGATGACTTTTTGTTTCTTGCGCGCCTCGTTGCGCTTTTTCTGCTGTTCATATTTGAACTTGCCGTAGTCGAGGATCTTGACCACCGGCGGCTCGGCGTTGGGGCTGATCTCGAGCAGGTCGAGGCCGACCTGATAGGCGCGCAGCAACGCTTCGCGGGCGCTCATCACGCCCTGCATCTCGCCGTCCTGGTCGATCAGGCGCACCTGGGGGACGCGGATATCCTCATTCACGCGGGGCCCGTCGCGGGTCGGGGAGGCGGGCATCGGGGGTCTGGCTATGGATCTCTCCTCTGGATGTTGCTTTGGCAGCCACGCCGGGCAAACGCCCGGTTGCTGCTATGTGCCGCATTTGCCGGCCCGCGATCAAGCGAAGAAAACGCAGGGTCGTGTTTCATCTGGCAAGCCTGCACCGGCCCGCTCCCCAACCCGGCACCCATTCCGTATACTGTCGCCGGTGGACGAATGGGGAAGCGGGCCGGTGCAGGCTCAGTCACATAGCCGCACCGCGCAGCACGCCGCGCCCGGCATAGCGCGCCGCCGGGCCGATCTCGGCGGCGATGCGGATCAATTGGTTGTATTTCGCCGTGCGGTCGCTGCGCGCGAGGCTGCCCGTTTTGATCTGTCCGCAATTGGTGGCGACCGCGAGATCGGCGATGGTGGCATCCTCGGTCTCGCCGGAGCGGTGGCTCATGATCGCGGTGAAGCCGGCGCGATGCGCCAGTTCCACGGTTTCCATCGTCTCGCTCAGCGTGCCGATCTGGTTCACCTTGACCAGGATCGCATTGGCGCTGCGCTCGGCGATGCCACGGCGCAGGCGTTCCGGGTTGGTGACGAACAGATCGTCGCCAACCAGTTGCAGCCGCTCGCCGAGCGTCGCGGTGAGGTGAGCCCAGCCCGCCCAATCGTCCTCGGCGCAGCCATCCTCGATCGAGACGATCGGATAGCGCGCGGCAAGGTCGGCGAGATAGGCGACCATGCCGGCGGCATCGAGGGTTTTGCCTTCGCCGATGAGGCGATACTGGCCGCCCTCGAAGAACTCGGTCGCCGCGCAGTCGAGCGCGAAGGTCACGTCCTCGCCGGGGCGATAGCCGGCGCGCTCGCAGGCGCGGCTGATGAAGCCGAGCGCCTCGTCGGCCGATTTGAGGCCGGGCGCGAAGCCGCCCTCGTCGCCGACATTGGTGTTGTGCCCAGCCTCGGTGAGGCCCTTTTTCAGCACGGCGAAAATCTCCGCCCCCATGCGCACCGCCTCGGCGATGCTGGCGGCGCCGACCGGCTGGATCATGAATTCCTGAATGTCGATCGGGTTGTCGGCGTGTTTGCCACCGTTGATGATGTTCATCATCGGCACCGGCAGGGTGCGCGCGAAGGCGCCGCCGATGTAGCGATAGAGCGGCAGGCCGAGATCGGCCGCCGCCGCTTTGGCGATCGCGAGCGAGACGCCGAGGATGGCGTTGGCGCCGAGCCGGCTCTTGTTCGGTGTGCCGTCGAGATCGATCAGGATCTCGTCGAGGGCGATCTGCGCCGTCGGGTCCATGCCGCCGATGGCGTCGAAAATCTCGCCCTCGACATTGGCCACCGCCTGGCTCACCCCCTTGCCGACGAAGCGCGCCTTGTCGCCGTCGCGCAACTCCACCGCCTCATGCGCGCCGGTGGACGCGCCGGAGGGCACGGCGGCGCGGCCCATCGCGCCGCTGTCGAGCGTCACGTCCACCTCGATGGTCGGGTTGCCCCGGCTGTCGAGAATCTCGCGAGCGATTATATCGGCGATGGCGGCCATGGCGGGTTCCTTCGCTATCATGCTTTACTGTGCCGATACGTGGCCGAGCAGCGCATGGCAAGGGCGAACGGCTGGCATGAGTCATGCTTTGAGAGCAATGCGTGTGGAAGAGGGAGGCAAGAGCGTGGGGTTGCAGACGATCGACATCAATTGCGACATGGGCGAGGGCCTCGGCTCCTGGCGTATCGCCGAGGCGGACGATGCCGCCTTCATGCCGCTGATCAGCGCGGCTAATATCGCGACCGGCTTTCACGCCGGCGATCCCTCGCTGATGGACGAAGCCGTGCGCCTCGCCCGGCTGCATCGGGTCAACATCGGCGCGCATCCCGGCTTTCGCGATCTGCATGGCTTCGGACGGCGCTTCATGACGGCGGAACCGGCCGAACTCGCGAACGAAGTCCTCTATCAGATCGGCGCGCTGCGCGAATTCGCCCGCCGCCACGGCCTGCCGCTGCGCCACGTGAAGCCGCATGGCGCGCTCTACATGCACGCGGCGCGCGACGAGGCGTTTTCGGTGGCGCTGGTCGAGGCGCTGCAACAAACCGGGCCGGAGTTATATCTCTATTGCATGGGCATCTCGCTCACCTGCCGCGTGGCGGAGCGGCTCGGTCAGCCGGTGGTGCGTGAATTCTACGCCGACCGGGAGTACGACCGCAGCGGCTCGATCGTTTTTGCCCGTCGTGTTGGTCGGCCGGACCCTGAGCGCATCGCCGAAAAAGTGGTGCGCGCCTGCCGCGACGGACGGGTGCGCACGGTGGAGGGCGACGATATCGATGTTGCCTTCGACTCCGTCTGCTTCCATTCCGACACGCCCGGCGCGCTGGCGATCGCGCAGGCGATGCGCGCCGCCCTGCGGGCCGAGGGCATCGCCGTCGCCCCTCCCGCCACACGCTGATCTTCCGGAGACCGTCATGACCGCCAAGACCATCGCCGCGCCGATCCCCGGCACCTTCTATCGTCGCCCGTCGCCCGACCAGCCGCCGTTCAAGGCCGAGGGCGACATGCTCGCCGCCGGCGACGTGGTCGGGCTGATCGAGGTGATGAAAACCTTCACCCCGGTCGCCGCCGAGACGGGCGGCAAGCTGCTGCGCTTCCTGCTGGAGGACGAGGATGCGGTGATGGCGGGGCAGCCGCTGTATGAGATCGAAGTCTAGAGTATGATAGCTTCAGTCTGCACCGGCCCGCGCCCCCCCCCGGCCACCCACGTCAGTATACTCGCATGGGTGGCCGGGTGGGGGTGCGGGCCGGTGCAGGCTTTCCA
>DAHXNW010000232.1 GCA_027365195.1 Acetobacteraceae bacterium | reverse complement strand
GATCACAGCGCCGCCCTCACCGATTTCGGCGAGACGGCGGCATTGCTCGCCAACCTCGATCTGGTGATCAGCGTCGATACCGCCATCCTCCATCTGGCCGGCGCGATGGGCCGTCCGGCCTGGGCGATGCTCGCCGAGCCGGCGGATTGGCGCTGGATGCGCGCGCGCACCGATTCGCCGTGGTACCCGAGCCTGCGGCTGTTCCGCCAGCCACACCCCGGCGCGTGGGACGGCGTGGTGGGCGATATTGCCAGCGCGCTCGGGCGGACGCATATCCCCATGCAAACCCATCAGGAGGCTTCGCCATGACCCAGACCCAGCCGAGCGTGCAAGCGAATGGCGCCTATCACCTCAAACTCGGCGAGATGGTGATCACCGCCGTCAATGACGGTTTTCTCACCGCCGCCTTCGGCTACATGACCGGCATCGAGGCAGCGGCGGCGGAGCGTCTGCATGTCGGCGCCCATCGCGTCTTGCCGCCACTGCTCACCATCAACGCCTTCCTTATCAACGATGGACGGACGCTCACCCTCGTCGATGGCGGTGCCGGCGGCGCGATCGGGCCGAGTGCCGGGCATCTGCTCGCCAATCTCGCCGCGATCGGCGTGGCACCGGCGGCGATCGGGCGGATTCTGGTCACGCATATGCACGTCGATCATGTGAACGGCCTGGTCGATGCGGCGGGGGCGGCGCTGTTCCCCAATGCCGAGATGCTGGCGCATCAGGCGGAGGCCGATTTCTGGCTCGGCGAGCCGCCTGCCGGCGCGCCGGAACCGCTACGAGATGCCTTTGCCCGTGCGCAGCGCGGCGTGCTGCCCTATCGCGACAGGCTGCGTACGCTGCGCGACGGCGAGGCCGCGGCCCCCGGGATCACCGCCGTGCATGCGCCGGGACACACGCCGGGGCATTGCGGCTTTCGCCTCGATTCCGCCGGCGAGGCGCTACTGATCTGGGGCGACGTTGTGCATATGCCGGGCGTGCAGTTCGCCGAGCCGGGCGCCGGTATGGCGTTCGACGTCGACGGCGCGGAGGCGATCGCCACACGGCGCCGGCTGTTCGACATGGCGGCGAACGAGCGGTTGCGCGTGGCCGGCATGCATCACGATTTCCCGGCCTTCGGCCATGTCGACCGGCACGGCAGCGGCTTCGCCTTCGTGCCGGAGGTGTGGTCGCCGACCGTGTGACGGGGGGAGGGAAGGGGGAAATTTCTGATTTCTTTACCTCTCGATGCCTAAGGTTTTGGCATGCTCGCCATGCACATCGTCTCCGAGGCGCTTTATCAGCCCAGCACGTTCGCTGAGCGCGGCGTGCTGGTGCCGTTCACGGCGCCGAGCCTGACCGGGACGCGAGTTCGCCGGGCGCGGCAGGGCGGCATGGAATTACTGGTTCCCAATCCATCCGGGGGGCGCGGTGTCTATATCATCGGCCCGGAGGGTATCATGCAGCTCTGCCGGCCCAGCATCCACGACCTCGTGCTGAACGAGCGGATCGGCAAGTTACCGATGTTGACCCCAGGCCGGGTGCGCATGACGGCTGCGCAGGTGGCGGCGGAGGGCTTTGCCGGACGCGCCGCGATCGGCGCCGCGCAGGCCGCCATCCAGGCACAAGCTCTCACGGAAAGCGACGCGTTTTATGAACTCATGCTCGCGCTGCTTGCTGCCAGCGGATTATCGGCGGCAAAGCAGGAGTCTCTCGCGGCAATGAGTAAAGCCGCGATGCGCGAGCAGGCACCCGCTCTGCTCGGCCGGATCGCCGGGGCGATCGGCCGTTCGCCGGATGTCGTCGTCGCCGTTTTGCTGGATATGGCCGAGACATTTGCAAGTTTCGGCGTCTCGCAAACGGCGAGCGGGACGGTGCAGCGATGCCTGCAGGCGCTCGGCAGGCTGCTCACGCAGGCAGCGGACTGGCCGAGGAGGCTGCGCGCGAATGCGTCGCGGATCGGCGCGGCCGCCATGCTGACGATCACGCAGACGGAGCACGCCATTGCGAAAAGCAGGGCGGCGATGGCTGATCCGGTCGTCTTGCTGCGCAGTTGGTGCGAAAAGCCCGAACAGACGGCGGAGCAGATCGGACTGCCGGACTGGCTGCTCGATGGCTGGGAGCAGGTCTGCCTGCTCATGCAGAGCGCCTCCAACGAAAGCTTGCTCGCCGCTCGGCTCGAAGAGATCGTCTTGCTACTCCCGGCGTGGCCACGTACGATGCGGGAGCGGTTCAATCTGGAGGCGGATGCCAACCCCGGATCTGCCAACGCGAGAGGGCAAACCGAAGAGAACAGCGCGATGGGCGGAACGAATGTCATGGATCTGACCCTGCGTAACGAGGCGTTGCGCCTCTCTAGCCTCGAACTTGCCGGGGCGGCGGACGGTTGATCCCGCGATGATTGCTTCTCCATTCTCCAAACGGCCGGCATCCAACCCGGCAAATGGCGAGATCCGTGATACGCAGCGGCAGCTCAGCGACGCGCGTGACGACCAGATCGCCCGCGTCGTCGCCGTGGTCGATGCGATGGCCGACCGCAGTGGCGCCGACCACCTGATCGCCTCGCTGCGCCCCCGGCTACGCCGGATCCGCCCGCGCCGCCCGCTCGCCTTCGGCCGGCTGCTGTTCCTGCCGCTGACGCCGTTGATCCTGCCCGGCGCGCAATGGCGGCGTGGTACGCTCGCCGTTCCGCGCACCGCCTTCACGCCGCTGATCCGCCAGTTGCGCGAGGCCCTGGGTGCGGAAGCAGGGGCGATCGACGCCCAGATCGCCGGGCATGGCTTCGACGAGACGGCCATCATCGAACAACTCGGCCAGCGCCTCTGGTCTGCGGCGGCGCGCATCTTCGCGAGCGCGCCGGTGCCGTCCTACTGGCGCGACGAATCCGGGCTGAACGAGGCCGACTACCTCGCTCTGGTGCGCCCGATCGCCCATCTGCTGGCCTGTGCGGCGACGGTCGAAGCGCTGGCGCGTGGCAGCCTCGCCGGTGCCTTGGCGCCCGAGGAGGCGCTGCGCGCGCTGCTGCTCGCCGCGGCGAAGGCGGGTGGTCAAACCCTCGGCATGAGCGTGGTGGTGCTGCTGGCCAACCTGCCCAGGGCGCAGCGGCTCCTCCCGCTGGCCGCCGACATCGCCGCGTCGGCGACCGATCCGGTGGTGAAAACAGCGGTCGAGCGCGCGATGGATTTCACGTTCGATTCGCTCGACCGGATGGTCACCACGATCACCGGGCAGGAGGATGGGATACAGGCGGCGACCGAGGAAATCACCCGGGCCGTTGAGACGCTGAGCCGGCTGGAGGAGCGAGTCGGGCCGCATCGTACGGACCGCCGGGTTCGCATCGATGATCTGCGCCGGCGCCTCGATGGCACCTGTCGAGGCTGCTTCGATGCCATGCTGGTCGAGCGCGTGCTGCTGCCGCTGCAGAGCCTGCCGGCGGATGCCGGCGATGCCGAGGTGGCGGGGCTGGAAGCGGCGGCGCGCGACTTGCGCCGTTTCGAGCAGGCGAGCCGGCAAGCCGGCAGCGGCGAACTCTACGATCGCCAGCTACGCCAGGCCGGCCGCCTGCTGCAAACGCCGGCATTGCAGAACAGCGCGATGACGCTGGCCGATCGGGCGCGACTGATGGAACTGCTGCTCGGCCCGGAGGAGGCGCTGGCGCTGTTGCGGCAGGCATGAGGCGTCACGCCCGATTGCACTACCGCCCCAATACCACCACGCTTTCAAGCTGCGCCGACCAGAGGAACTGATCCACCGGCGTGGCCGCCAGCAAGGTGAACCCGGCGTTTGCGAGACCGCGCAGATCGCGCGCGAGGGTGGCGGGGTTGCAACTGACATAGATCACCCGCGCCACGTCGGAGCCGATGAACGGCGCGATCTGCGCGGCCGCCCCGGCATGCGGCGGATCGAGCACCACCGCCGCCGCGCCGCGTAGCTCCGCCGCTTGCAACGGCTGGCGCGCGAGATCGCGCCGGACGATCTCGATCCGCCCGCCTGGCGTGCCGGCACGTGCGGCGGCGAGTGCCGCGACCGCCGCCGCGTCGCCCTCGAAGGCCTGCACCCGCGCCAGCCGTTGCAGCGCGAAG
>DAHXNW010000219.1 GCA_027365195.1 Acetobacteraceae bacterium | reverse complement strand
TGGCGCAGGATGCCGCGTTCGAGCAGGGCGTCGGCGTCCTCGGGGTCTTGCGCCAGGGCGCGGTCGATATCGTCCTGCGCGCGGCGCAGATGCCCCTCCTCGCGCGCGGCGGCGGCGCGGAACACCAGGGCGTCGGTGCGGTGCGGGTCGATGCGGAGCGCGCGGTCGAGATCCTCGATCGCCTCGCCATAGCGCCCGAGCGTCGCCGCCACCACGGAATGATCGACCAGCAGATCGGCATCGTCGGGGTCGAGCGTCACCGCCATCGTTGCCGCCCCATAGCCGCGCCCGGGATTGCCGGCGATCAGCCAGGCGTGTTCGGCCTGATCGAAAATCGCCGCCCGCATCGCATCCGGCGCGTGGCTTTGCCGGGCGAGATGCTCCATCATCGCCGCCCCGGTCTCGGCATTGCCGAGCGCGATCTGCGCCAGTGCGTGGCAATGCGCCGCCCCGTCGCCGCCGCCGGTCGCCTCCCAGGCATCGGCGAACACGTTCGCGCCGGCCGGGTCGTCGGCCAGCATGGCGAGGCATTTCTGGTAGTCGGGGCTTTCGTCGATGCGCGGTGGCAAGGGTGGCACCGGCAACACGCCGCTGAAATTCTCCGCCGCCGGCGCACGCAGCCACCACCACGCGGCACCGCCCGCCGCGGCGAGCAGCGCGACCAGCACCCCCGCCATGAGTAGAGCAGTTTTGGACATTCCCCCCACAGTTTAGAGCATGGCGGGGTGAAGTCGACTCTATACCGACATCGGGGAGTGGGAATTCACCCGTTCAATCATCGCGATAAACGCGCTCCATGCGCTCGTGGCGTTCCTGCGCCTCGATCGAGAGGGTGGCGATCGGGCGGGCCTCCAGCCGTTTAAGCCCGATCAGCTCGCCGGTCTCCTCGCAGAAG
Source organism: Acetobacteraceae bacterium (assembly GCA_027365195.1). Lineage (GTDB taxonomy): Bacteria > Pseudomonadota > Alphaproteobacteria > Acetobacterales > Acetobacteraceae > DAHXNW01. Next base: position 26,804 of record DAHXNW010000219.1, on the reverse strand, counting down.
CCATAGGTGCCGGCCTCGATGCGGGCCAGCGCCTGATCGATCTTGGCGATCAGCTTGCGGGCGCGGTCGCGGGTGCGCAGTTCGAGTGCGCGGTCGGTCTCCACGCTAGCGCGGTCGGTGATGTCCGGCTCGCTGATGCCGCCTTCGGAGAGGCTAGCCAGCGTGCCATCGGCCTCGCGCAGCAGATCCACCCGCCAGCGCAGTAGTTTCTGGCGGAAATATTCCAACTGGCGCGGATTCATGAAGGCTTCGGTGTCGGATGGCCGGTAATCGGGGGGCAGAGTCAACATCGTGTCGTGCCGTCCTGCTCAAGCGCGCGGTCCACGTCTGCGATCCATCCGTCGACGCGCGACCGGGGGTGCATTCATGCGCGGGCTTATAGCCGGGCCGTCGCGGGGCGCCAATAGGGTAGGTATCATGGGCGCTCGAGGAAAGACGTGCGCGCCGATGCTTTGAAACATCTCGAACATATCATGCCCTAGCCATCCGCGCGTGGCACCCAGGGGATGCGCAGCACCGGAATGCCCTCCTCGGCCAGGCGTTCGGCCTGTTCGGCGGTTGCCTCGCCATGGATGCTGCGCGGCGCGCTCTCGCCATTGTGGATACGGCGGGCTTCCTCGGCGAAACGCGGGCCGACATTGTCGCTCTGCGCCTCGATCTCGGCCCGCAGGCGCTGCAACCCGGCCAGCACCTGCGCCGGCAGCGCGCCATGCACCGCGATCTCCTTTGCCGGCTTCGCTTCCGACGGCCCCACCGTGGCCGCCGGGGCAACCTTGGCGGCGCGCGTCAGCGCCGGTGCCATCAGCGCGCGGGCAACGTCGGTCGCGCCACACACCGGGCATTCCAGCAGACCGCGCGCCGCCTGCGTCTCGAAGGCGGCGGCGTTCAGGAACCAACCGTCGAATTCATGCGCGCCGGCGCAGCGCAATTGGTAATGGATCATGGATGTCCTTCAGCGCGTGCCCGGGCTCAGGCGCCGGCCAGCAGCGGATCGAGCTTGCCCTTGGCATCGAGCGCCATCAGATCGTCGCAGCCGCCGATATGCACCCCGTCGATGAAAATCTGCGGCACGCTGCTCCGCCCGGAGCGTTGCACCGATTCGGCGCGCTCGGCGCTTCCCGAGGGCGCGTGAATTTCGTGGAAGGCAATCTGCTTGCGCTCGAGCAGGGTTTTCGCCCGGCTGCAATAGGGGCACCAGGGCTGGGTATAGATTTCGACGTTCGGCATACAGGGGAGTCTCCTTTGCTGGACGCAGATCGGGTCTGGAACAGCATAACGCAAGCCCCGTGCCGCGAAACTCATGCGGGGGGCGCCACCCTGGCGGCGGCCAGCACATCGACCGCCAACGCGCCGGCGGCGAGCAGCGCCTGTGCGCAGGCATCGGCGGTGGCGCCGGAGGTCAGCACATCATCGATCAGCAGCACGCGCCGGCCGGCGAGGCGATGGGCTTGGCGTGGCATGACCGCGATGCTGCCCGCGAGCATGTCGCGCCGGGCGGCGGCGGAGAGTTGGCCGAGCGGTGTGGTGTGTCGGTGCCGGCGCAGCGCATCCACCAGCACCGGCCGTCCGGCCTGCCGCCCGAGCGCCAGCGCCAGCAAGGCGGCCTGATTATAGCGCCGCGCCAGCAGCCGGGCGCGGTGTAGCGGCACCGGCACCAGCAGATCGGCCTCGCGCAGCAGCGCAGCCCCCGCCTGCGCCATGAACCGGGCGAGCGCCGGGGCGAGTTCTGTGCGATCGGCGTATTTGAAACCGAGCAGCAGCGGGCGCGACTGCTCGTCATAGCGCAGCGCGCCACGCGCGCGGTCATAGAGCGGCGGGTGCCGCTCGCAATGTCGGCAGAGCGCCGCCGCTCCGGCCGATGCCGGCGCGCCGCAGCGTGCGCAGAGCGGTCGCGCGATGAAGGTCATCCGCCCGAAACAACCGCCGCAAAGCTGCCCCGGCGCGCTCACCGGCCGATCGCAGGCGAGGCATTGCGGTGGCAGCAGCAGATCGAGCAGCGCGCGTGCCGGGCGCAGCAGCCGTCCAAACGTGGCGGTGTGGGTGAGAGCACGCATCGGCACTGCTGTAGCAGGGAGCGCGGCCGCATAACCAGTGGCTTGTCAAGCCGGGCCGCCGCTCACAGAGTGTTGGCAACGTTCAAGGAGGACAAGAAATGAAACTGCCCCTCGCGCCGCTGGTCGGTCTCGCGGCTCTGCTCTCGGCCTCGCTCGCGCAAGCGCAGCCGCTGCCCACCGCGCCGCCCGCCGATGTGGGGATGTCGGCCGAGCGCCTCGCGCGCATCGCCCCGGCGTTCCAGCAGGAGATCGACGCCGGCCGGCTGCCCGGCGTGGTGATCATGATCGCCCGGCACGGCCGGCTGGTCTACAGCAGCAGCCTCGGCTTTCAGGACAAGGCACAGGGCACGAAGATGGACACTTCCACCATCTTTCGCGCCTATTCGATGACCAAGCCCTTCGTCGAGGTGGCGGCGGCGATGCTGATGGAGGAGGGGCGGCTGCAACTGACCGACCCGGTGGCGAAATATCTGCCCGAATTCCAGTCGATGCAGGTCAGCACGCCGGTGCTCGATGCCATGGGCCAGCCGGTGTTCGTGCTGCGCCCGGCCATGCGCGGCCCGACGATCCAGGATCTGATGCGCCACACGGCGGGGCTCGCGTATGGCGAGATCACGCTCAACCCGCTGGTCAAGCAGGCCTATGCCAAGGCCGGGCTGTGGAAGCCGCAGATGGACTATAACGTGACCGATCTCGCGCCGGACGAGTTCGTGCGCCGGCTGGGGCAGGCGCCGCTCGCCTATCAGCCCGGCACCGTGTGGGAATACAGCCTCGCGGTCGATCTCCTCGGGCGGGTGGTGGAGCGCGTGAGCGGCCAGCGGCTCGGTGATTTCCTTGCCGCCCGGCTATTCCGCCCCCTCGGCATGACCGATACCGGATTCTCGGTGCCGCAGGATAAGCTCGGCCGCCTCGCGCAGCCGCTGGCGATCGACCCGGCGAGCGGGCAGCCCAACCATGTGCTCGACGTCTCGCGGCAGCCGGCGGAGGATTCCGGCGGCGCCGGCAGCGTGACCACCGCCGCCGACTACCTCCGATTCGCGCAGATGTTGCTCGATCGCGGCCATCTCGGCGACGTGCAGATCCTGAGCCCGACGACGATCCGGCTGATGACCTCCGACCAGCTGGGCCCCGATGTGCGCCGCGCTGTCACGCCCGGCGAGATGTTGATGGGCGTGCCCGGCTACACTTTCGGCCTCGGCTTCATGATCCGCGCGCAGCCGGGTATCGCCGGCGTGCCTGGCTCGACCGGTGAATTCATGTGGGCGGGCTACGCCGGAACCTTTTTCTGGGTGGAGCCGCAGGAGGATCTGGTGGCGGTGATGATGGATCAGGCGCCCGGCCCCAGCCGCGCTTATTACCGACGTGAAATCAAACAATTGGTGGACCAGGCGATCGTCCGCTGAGGGCGGGTCGCGGGGCCGCGAGAAAAATCGCCCCGGCGCATTTTAGCCCTTGCGCCGGGGGGGAGGGGGGCCTATTTCGGTTTCCACGCAGCAACGCACGTGCCTCTGGCCCTTGAGGTTACGCAACGACGTCAAGCGTTCTGGCAGTCCAGTTTCCCGGCTTCGGTCGGAGGCTGGTTTTGGTCGCTGGTTCGTTCGACCGTTTCGCAACTTTCGCCCGTCGCCTTTCTCAGGCGGGCGTATCATCAGAGGAGGCCGCGTGCGATGTCCCAAAAGATCGCTCGTTTCCTTGCTGAGCAGCAGCCGGCAACGCCGTGTCTGGTGTTCGATGTGGACCGCGTAGAGGAAAACTTCCGCGCGTTGCAGAAGGCGTTGCCCCTGGCGCGCATCTATTACGCGGTGAAGGCCAACCCGGCCGCGCCGGTGCTGTCGCGCCTCGCCGGTCTGCGCAGCCATTTCGATGCGGCGAGCTGGGAGGAGGTGCAACTGTGCCTCGATGCCGGTGCGCCCGCGGCGGCGATCAGCTTCGGCAACACGATCAAGAAAGCCTCGGCGATCGCGCGCGCCCATGCCGCCGGGGTGCGCATGTTCGCCTTCGATTCGGCGGAAGAACTCGCCAAGCTCGCGGCGCACGCGCCGGGCAGCCGCGTCTACTGCCGGGTGCTGGTGGAAAATGCCGGGGCGGAGTGGCCGCTGTCACGCAAATTCGGCACCAGCGTCGAAATGGCGCGCACCCTGCTGCTGCGCGCGACGGAACTCGGGCTGGAGCCGTACGGCGTGTCGTTTCACGTCGGCAGCCAGCAGACCGACGCCAGCGCCTGGGCGGCGGCGATCGCCAAAGTCGCCATGCTGTTCACCGATCTTTCCGATGCCGGTCGGCCGCTGCGCATGCTCAATCTCGGCGGCGGCTTTCCCACCCGCTACCGCGACGCGGTGCCGGCGATCGACAGTTTCGGCCGCGCCATCATGGCGGCGATGACAGAGCATTTCGGCAACGATCTGCCGGAGATGGTGATCGAGCCGGGGCGCTTTCTGGTCGGCGATGCCGGGGTGGTGAGCGCCGAGGTGGTGCTGGTCAGCCGGCGCCAGCCGGAGGATCCGCTACGCTGGGTCTATCTCGACATCGGCCGCTTCGGCGGTCTGGCCGAGACCGAGGGCGAGGCGATCCGCTATCGCATCACCACGCCGCATGATGGCGCGCCCACCGGGCCGGTCTCGATCGCCGGGCCGACCTGCGATGGCGCGGACATCCTCTACGAGCGGGCCAACTACCGCCTGCCGCTCCCGCTGGCCTGCGGGGAGCGGGTGGAATTGCACGCCACCGGTGCTTACGTCACCACCTACGCGAGCCAGCGTTTCAACGGTTTCGCGCCGCTCGCGGAGCATTATATCTAAAGCCCGACCGCTTTCGCCGGCACTGGCCCGCGCCCCCATCCGGTGTCTGGGGCAAAGAGAATACCCTGGGTCGCGGTCAGCGAGACAGGGTCTCTCCCAGCACGCAGCGCGCCAGATGATCGAACTCCGCCACGCCGAGGGTCTCGGCGCGGCGTTCAGGGTCGATGCCGGCGCGGGCGAGCAGCGCCTCGCCGCCGAGCGGCTTGAGCGCGCCGCGCAGCATCTTGCGCCGCTGGCCGAAGGCTGCGCCGGTGAGGCGCTGCATCGCCGCGAACAGTGCCGCCGGCGGCTGCTGCGCGTGGGGGGTGAGTTGCACCACGGCCGAGAACACGCGCGGCGGCGGCACGAAGGCGGCCGGCGGCAGACGCAGGCAGAACTCCGCCCGGCACAGCCACTGTGCCAGCACCGAGAGCCGGCCATAGGCCGAGGTGTCGGGGGCGGCGCAGATGCGCTCGGCCACCTCCTGCTGGAACATCAGCGTCAGCCGCTCGAAGGCAGCCGCCTGCGCGAGCCAGCCGATCAGCAGCGGGGTTGCGATGTTGTAGGGCAGATTGGCGACGATCTGGCGCGGCGGCGGGATCAGTGTCGCGAGATCGAGGCCGAGGGCATCGGCTTCGATCAGCCGTAGCTGCTCCGGGCAGGCATCGCGCAGCTCGGCGATGGCGGCGATGGCGCGCGGATCGATCTCGATGACGGTGAGGCTGGCGAGCGGGGTGGCGAGCAGCGCGCGGGTCAGCCCGCCGGGACCGGGGCCGATTTCCACCACGTGCCGCCCGGCGAGATCGCCGGCGGTGCGGGCGATGCGCGCGGTGAGATTGGCATCGAGCAGGAAATGCTGCCCGAGCCGATGGCGGGCGGCGAGCCCGTGCCGCGCGATCACCTCGCGCAACGGCGGCCATTCACCCATGCGCGCCGAGCAGCACCAGCACCACACCGGCGCTGACCAGGGCGAGGCCGAAGGCGTCGGTCGGTTGCAGGCGTTCCTTCAGATAGAAATGGCTGAACAGCAGGATGAGCGGCATCTCCATCTGCCCGAGCGAGCGTACCAGCCCGACCGGGGCGAGGGCGAAGGCAGCGAACCAGGCGCCGGAGCCGACCGCCGACATCGCCCCCACCCAGGCCGCGCGCCGCCACAGCCGGAGCGATGCCGCGATCTGCGCCGGTTCGCGCAGCGCCATCCAGCCGCCCTGCATCAGCGTCTGCATCGCATTGGTGACCACCAGCACCTCTATCGCCTGCAAAATCGGATGGCCGCCGCGCAGCGCCACATCCGCCTGTTTGACGAACACCGAGGTGAAGGCGAAGCACAGCCCGGTACCCAGGCCGCAGAGGGCGGCCGGCTGCACCGTCGCGCGCAGCAACTCGCGCGGCTGCATGCCGCGCCCGGCGAGCGAGAGGGTGAGCACGCCGATCACGCCGACGCCGATGCCCGCCCAGGCCATCGGCCGCAGGGTTTCATGCAGCAGCAGCCAGCCGAGGATCGCCGTCTGCAACCCCTCGGTCTTGGCATAGGCGCTGCCGACGGCGAAGCTGCGAAACCCGAAGGCCATGATCAGCAGCGAGGTGCCGACGATCTGAAACGCCCCGCCGGCCAGGCAGTTGAGCAGAAACCGCTGATTGACCGGCGCGAGCGGCACCCCGCTGATGGCGCGGGCGAGCAGCAGCAGCAAGAGCCCGACCGGCACGCCGTAGAAAAACCGCACGAAGGAGGCGGCATTCACCGAGAGATCCTGCCGCAGCCGCTGCTGCAGCGCGGTCCGCCAGGTCTGGAACAACGCCGCGATGAGGGTGAAGCCGACCCAGAGCGTCATCAATGCGGTCTGTCCGGCACGGGCATGGCGTCACTCCTCCGCCTCCCACGCTGTTGCATGGGAGATGGCAAGCCTATAGCCGCTCCCCGCCGGCGATCAAAACGCCTATCCCTGGCGTCGGCCGCCGTTTGCATTCGCCCCTGGGCGGGCCATATCGGCGTTAGCCGTTTGCTGGCTCAGATATGAGGAACCCCATCCATGAGCGCGACACAAGTCATCTTCATCCCCGCCCTGCTTTGCGACGTGGGCCTCTATCGCGATGTGATCGCGCGGTTGGGCGACAGCATCGCGGCGCAGGTGATCGTCTCGCCGAAGCCGCGGCTCGAAGATAGCGTGGCCGAAATTCTTGCTGCCGCGCCGTCGATGTTCGCCCTGGTGGGTACCTCCTATGGCGGTAATCTGGCGTTGGAAGTCGCCCTCGCCGCGCCGGAGCGGGTCAGCGCGCTATGGCTGATGGGCTGCGATCCGGCCGGGCCGCAGGCCGGCGGCCCGGACCTCGCCGGCGGCCTCACGGCGACGCCGGATGCGGTGATCGAGATGCTGGCCGGCCTCGTGGTGCATCAGGAGGCGACCGCCGCGAGAACCGAATTCAAGGCGATGGCGCAGCGCATCGGCGGCGTGGCGGGTGCGGCGCAGGCGCGCGCGCTGGTGGCGCGAACGGAGGCCACGTCCCGCCTCGGCCGGCTGCACATGCCGGCGCTCGCGCTATGGGGCGAGGCGGATGCGCTGGTGGCGCCGGCGATCGGGCGCGCCCTCGCCTACGCCATGCCGCACGCCCATTTCCACACGCTCGAAGGCTGCGGCCATCTGCCGACGTTGGAGAAGCCGGCGGAATCGGCCGCCCTGTTCGCTGCCTTTCTGCGCGACGAGGCCGCGCATACGCATTGAGGTTGCGTAGGAAACAAGTGCTGCACCGGCCCGCATCCCCCGGCCACCCACATCAGTATACTTGCGTGGATGGCCGGGTGGGGGTGCGGGCTGGCTATTGAGCGTGAAGCCCCTCATCCCTCGGCGGTGGCCGCCTCCGCGAGCCGGCCGGGCGCTTCGCCGGGGCGCTCGATCCGCAGATGGGGGTCGTGGAAGGCGGCCACACTCTCCCGATGCGCGATAGAGACGATGGTGGTCGCCGGCAATTCGCGCTTGAGGAGCAGATAGAGCGCCCTCTCGGACTCCGGATCGAGGCTGGCGGTCGCCTCGTCGAGGAACAGCCAGTCCGGCTTGATCAGCAGGGCGCGCGCGATCGCGAGCCGCTGCTGCTCGCCGCCGGAGAGCGTCTGCGCCCAGTTCGCATCCTCGTCGAGCCGTCCGGCGAAGGAGCCGAGGCCGCTGGCGGTGAGGGCGGCAATCATCGATGCATCGTCGAACCCGCTCTCGGCTTCCGGATAGGCGATGGCGTGGCGCAGCGTGCCGAGCGGGATATAGGGCCGTTGCGGCAGGAACAGCCGTCGCCCGGCCGGCGGCGTGAGCGTGCCAGAGCCAAAAGGCCAGATGCCGGCGATGGCGCGGAACAGGGTTGATTTGCCCGAGCCGGAGCGGCCGCCGATCACCACCGATTCGCCACGGTTCAAGGTGAGCGATTGTTGCGCCAGCAGCGGCGCGCCATCCGGCAAAGTGATCGTCGCGTCGGCGAGGCTCAACCCCTCGGCCGATGGCGCCGCCGCACCCGCCGCGACCCCCTCGCCAGAGGCCGCGCGGGCGGCGACGATGGCGCGATGGAAGGTGGCCAGACGTTCGACGGTCGCCCAATAGGCGGCGAGCGAAGCATAGGAGGAGACGAACCACGACATCGCCCCCTGCACCTGGCCGAAGGCGCTGGCCGTGCGGGTGAGGCCGCCGAGCGCCATCTGGCCGCTGAAATAGCGCGGGGCGGCGACGATGAAGGGAAACACCACGGCCACCTGCTGATAGCCGGAGGTGAGCACGTTCAACAGCTTGGTCCGCTGCATGATCGCCCACCAGTTGGTCATCACGCCGCCGAAGCGGGCGGTGATGCCGCCACGCTCCTCGGCCTCGCCGCCGTACAGCGCGACCCCCTCGACATTCTCGCGCAGCCGCACCAGGGAGAAGCGGAAATCGGCCTCGTAGCGTTGTTGCAGGAAGGAGAGCCGCGCCAACGGACGGCCGACCAGATGGGTGAGCCAGGTGCCGATCACCGCATAGATCAGCGCCACCCACACCATGTAGCCGGGGATATGGATGCCGAACAGCCGTGCAGCCCCCGACAGCCCCCAGAGGATGCCGATGAAACTCGCCAGTTCGACGATATTCGACAGCAGCCCGATGCCGAGCGAGAGCGTATCGCCAACGAAACTGCGCAGATCGTCGGCGATACGCTGATCGGGGTTGTCGGTGCCGGTACCGGATTTCCCGCCGGTCAGGCTGATGCGATAATAGGCGCGATCGGCGAGCCATTCGGTGAGGTATCGGCCGGTGAGCCAGCGCCGCCAGCGGATTTGCAGCCATTGCGTGATGTAGGTGGTATAGACCGAGATCAGGATATAGACGGCGGCGATGCCGCTGAAACCCGGCATGAAGCCGCCATGCGCGCCACTGCGGTAAAAGAACAGCAGATCGACGAAGGAGCGCCAATCCTTGTTCTGCAGCGCGTCATAGAACGCGCCGTTCCAGAAATTCAGCACCACGTCCATGCCGACCATCGCCAGATTCATCGCGATGATGGCGAGCAGCAGCAGCCAGGCCGTCCATTTCTCCTCGGAGCGGAAATACGGTTGCGCCAGCGACCAGGCGTCTTTCAGAAACGGGACGATCGTGCGCATGCGATGGGTCAGCTCCTGCTGTTGGCGGCTGGAAGACGGGCGTTCAGGGCGGCGATCCAGGCATCCAGCCGCTTGCGGTTCACGCCGAGATCGCTGTAGCCATAGACGCTGTGGCTATAGAGGGTGAGCGTGCTGGAATCCTTGCCGGCGGGTGAAACCTGCGCCACGATCAGGTCGGGGAAATTCAACACGGCACTACGCGCCACCCAATGCGCCTCCAGCGTCGCCGGATAGACGATCTGCACGAACACCCGTGGCTCACCCGCCGCCACCGCCTCGATCGCCGCGAACAACTGCGCCGGCGGCAGGTGGTAGACCGGCAGCACGATGTCCGCGGCCGGCGTGAAGCCGGCCGGTGCGGCGAGGGCGGAATTCGGGCTCGCCGGGCGCCGGAGTGTCGCGAGCGTGCCGGGGGGCGGCGTGGGCAGCCCCTGCGCGCCGGGCGCGCCGCAGGCCGGCAGGAACAGGCCGAGCAGCATCGCCATCCAGGTCATCGCGTCCGCCTCCGACCGGCCGCCGGGGGATGCCGGGGCTGGGCGGCGAAGATGCCCGATGCGGTGCATCAGGGCAATTCGGCGCGCCGGGTGGGGTCGCCTTAAACCGTTTCTGCCGCCGCGACCGTCCAGGCTGCGGCCGGCAACGGGCGGGAGAAGAGGTAGCCCTGGCCATAGTCGCAGCCGTGCTCGCGCAGGAAATCGCGCTGCTCGGCGCGCTCGATCCCCTCGGCGAGCACGCTGATGCGCAGCACCCGGCAGATGTCGAGCACGGCGCGCAGGATCGCCGCGTCCTCGGCATTATGCGGCAGGCCACGGATCAGCGAACGGTCGAGCTTGAGCATGTTGAGCGGCAGCCGGCGCAGCATGGCGAGACTCGCATAGCCAGTGGCGAAATCGTCCAGCGCGATGCTGACGCCGCGATCGAACAGCGCCGCCAGCATGAACAACACGTCGGTATCGACATCGAGCAGCATCGTCTCGGTGATCTCGATCTGTAGCCGCTCGGGCGGTAGCCCGGAGTCGAGGAGCGCGCGTGCGACCTGGCCGATCAGCACGCCCCCGGCGAACTGCCGGGCGGAGACATTGACCGACACCACCCCGCCATCCGGCCAGAGCGCGGCATCGCGGCAGGCGGTGCGCAAAACCCAGCCGCCGATCGGCGTGATTGCGCCATTCGCTTCGGCGACGGGGATGAACAATGATGGGGCGATCATGCCACGACGCCGGTTCGGCCAACGGATCAGCGCCTCCATGCCGAAGCGGCTGGCATCGGACAATTTTACCAAGGGTTGATAATGCAATAAAAATCCGTCGCGGGCGAGGGCGCCGCGCAGTTCGCGCTCGAGCCGGCGCAGATCGCCCACCTCGGCGTCCGCGGTGCGGCCCGGTCCCTCTTCATTGCCGCGCGGCACGTTGCCTCTGCCATCGGTGTGTCATCCCGCCACTTTGCACCGATGGAATGACCAAGAGGTAAACGCCGCTCATGCCGCGCGAGGTTATGCGGCGACATGCTTGGGTTATCCTCAGAAAAGTGCCGTGCCGGCGCAGCGCTTATAGTCAAACGAAGCCTTTAGCAGAAAATTCATCCCGGCCGACTAATCTGGTGCCATGTCGCATGCAGCAGAGCCCGTGCAGGACGCATCGCGCGAGGCGCCGCCCTCGGTCTGCACGCTCATGCATCCGGCGTTTCGCAAGTTCGGCGCGATGGTTTTCCGTCAGGCCGAAACCGATCACGTGCCCGTGCTGATATTCCAGCTCGGCGAACGCGAGGCGGCGGTGCCGATCACCGCCCTGCAACGCGAACTCGGCATCGCCGCGCAGGATGCCGATGGACAGATGCTGGCGTTGATCGCCAAGGCGCTGGATTTCGTCGCCTGCCTGCGCCCGGGCGATGCGCTGCCCGCCGAGGTGCTGACGGGCGAGGCGAGCTGGGAGCCGGAGGCGTCGCATTTCACTCTCTCGATGGCCCGGCTCCGGCTGCAACTGGTGAGCTGGATCTCCGGCGGCCAGATCGGTGAGCAGTCGCGCGCGAGCGATGAGACACTGGTGGCCATGGTCGAAGACCCCGGGTTTCGTCCGCAACTACAAAGCGCCTTCGAGCAGGCGGCGCAGGTGCTCAACCTGGCGGATACCGAGGCGGTGGTGGTGCTGATCGGCGAACTGGCGCACGAACTCGCCTACATCGAGGCGCTGCGGGTGCGGCTGCTGCAACGGGTGGAGGCGATGGCGGCGCGGATCGAGACGATGGCCCGGCGCTGGCGCGGCGATTCCGCGCATAGCGAAACGCTGGCGCAAACCCGGCGCCTGACGACGGTGGCGCTGGAGCAACTGCATACACGCTTCGAGCAGCTTGACGCGCAGACCGGCGAAATCCTCTCCGCCCTGCGCAACGTGCAGAGCCAGCGCGCCTTCATCCGCAGCAATCGGGACTGGCTGTACTGCAGCCTGCGTGGTTGGGAGCCGATGCTCGCCCAGTGGGACGCGGCGGTCGGGTTGGAGGACCGCGCCGTCTGGAGCCTGATCGAACGCACCTATCAGTTCCTGGCGCCACGTTTTATGGTGGTGACCGAATGGCTCTCGCTCGCCCGCGCCACCCGCAGCAAGCCGGACCGCACCCGGCAACTGGAATGGTAGCAGGGGAATCGCATGAGAGCATGATAGGCTCGGGTCGAGTCTGCACCTTCCCGCACCCCCACCCGGCCACCCATTCAGTATACTGTCGTGGGTGGCCTGGTGGGGGTGCGGGAAGGTGCAGAGTAAAGCTATCATGCTCTCATGCAGCACCGCAGCCTCATCCTCGTGGTCGATGACGAACCGCAGATCCATCGCTTCCTCGCCCCGGCGCTGGGGGCGAGCGGCTTTGATGTGCTGCGCGCCGATACCGGCGCCGAGGCGTTGCGCCTGCTCGCCGGGCGGGCGCCCGATCTGCTGCTGCTCGATCTCGGCCTGCCCGATCTCGACGGCCATGAGGTGCTGGCGCGGCTGCGCGCCTTCAGCCAGGTGCCGGTGATCGTGCTCTCGGCGCGCGACCAGGAACGCGAGAAGATCGCAGCACTCGATGGCGGGGCCGATGACTATGTGGAAAAGCCGTTCGGCCTCGGCGAGTTGCTGGCGCGCATCCGCAGTGCCTTGCGCAATCGCACCGGGGCGGAGGCGGTGGAGACGCCCTATCGCGCGCTCGGCCTAGAGATCGATCCGCGCACGCAATCGGTGCGTCTCGATGGCGCCGCCATCACGCTGAGCCGGCGCGAGCATGCGCTGCTCGATCTGCTGGTGCGCAATGCCGGGCGCGTGCTGACGCATCGCCAGTTGCTCACCGCCGTCTGGGGGCCGGCGCATACCGAGGATGTCGCCTATCTGCGCGTCTATGTCCGCCAGCTACGCCGCCGGCTCGATCCGGTCGGCAGCCAGGTGATCCTGACCGAGGCCGGCATCGGCTATCGGCTCAAGGAAATGCCGCCCGACGCATAGCGCAGCGCGCTCAGACGCAGCCGCGAGGCGAGCGCCTGCCCCGGCACGCGTGCTGCATCTTCTGCTTCCAGCAGCCCCGCGAGCGTCTGCCCGCGCGTGGCCGCGAGATCGGCGAGCACCTCCCAGAACTCGGGCTCCAGGGCCACGCTGGTGCGATGACCGGCGAGGCGAAAACTCCGCTTGATCAGGCCGCTCATGCGGAGGGGGCGGTCAGCCGTGAAACCGCCCAGCGCGCCGCATCGGCCACCACCGGATCGGCTTCCTCGAGACAGGCCGCCGCCGCCGGCAGCAGATCCGCCTGCGCCGAATTGCCGATCGCATAGAGCACGTTGCGCAGGAAGCGGTTGCGACCGATGCGTTTGACCGGGGAGCCAGCGAACAGCGCGCGAAAGGCCGCATCGTCGAGGGCGGCGAGATCGCGTAGCGCCGGCGCCATGAGCGCCGCGCGCGCGTGCAATTTGGCCTCGCGCCCGGCCTGCGCAAAGCGGTTCCATGGGCAGACGGCCAGACAATCGTCGCAGCCGAAAATACGGTTGCCGAGTTTTTCGCGTAATTCCACATCGACCGGCCCGTGATGCTCGATGGTGAGATAGGAGATGCAGCGGCGCGCATCGAGCTGGTACGGCGCGGGGAATGCCGCCGTCGGGCAGATGTCGAGGCAGCGGCTGCAACGGCCGCAACGATCGGCATGCGGAGAGCTATCGCCGAGATCGAGCGTCGAGAAAATTTCGCCGAGCAGCAGCCAGGAACCATGTCGGCGCGAGACCAGATTGCTATGCTTGCCCTGCCAGCCCAGGCCCGCATGATGCGCCAGCGGCTTTTCCATCACCGGTGCTGTATCGACGAAGACTTTTACCGCGCCGCCGAGATGGCTTACGATGAATTGCGCCAGATGTTTGAGTTTTCCCTTGATGATGTCATGGTAATCGCGATGGCGCGCATACACCGAGAGATTGCCGCACGCCGGTTGAGCCAGGGTTGCGAGCGCATCGCCTGCGGGTGCATAGGATAGGCCGAGCGCGATCACGCTCCGAACCTCCGGCCAGAGTGCCGACGGCGCTGCGCGCTGCGTGCTGCGCGCGGCGAGCCAACCCATTTCGCCATGCCGCCCGGCAGCGAGAAACTCGACCAGATGCTCGCGCGTCTCGGCACTCAGGCTGGGGCGGGCAAAGCCGACCGCATCGAAGCCGAGAGCCGCCGCGCGCGCGCTAATCGCCGAGCGCGCGACGGCATCCGGAGCGAGGGGAGGGGGATGTCGTGGCCGGCCACGCATCAAGGCGCTGGCGGTGTCTCGATCAACAGTCGTGTTTCGCTGACGAAAGAGTCTAGCGTGCCACCGCTCGGCCGATACAGGCGCTGCGCCAGAACGAAATGCCGCGTCGCGGTGGTTTTTTCGCAGTCCTGGTCGATGAATACGCCGCCGACGGGAATGCGGGCCGCGTCGGCGGCGTGGCTCCTGCATTGCCAGCCGGTCGGGCCGAAGCGGGATTTCGCCTGATCGGCCAGCAGGAATGCCTTTTTGCGCAGATAGAGCCGGGCTTTCGGGTCGGTTTCGATCAAAATGGCTTTGAGTTGCGCGGCATTGGAGAGATAGAGCGCGAGACGAACCGGATGGCCGGCGACCTTGGTGCCTTTGGTGGCGTCCGAGACATGCGGGGTGGCCTGTTCGTCATAACGGAAAGAGATGCCGCGAAGACCCTGCGCGTTCGCCGGGCATTCTTCCCAGGCCGACCACGCTGGCAGATGCCGGCTAGGCTGATCGGTGCAGGTGAAATCGGTATAGCCAGAGGAGGGCAGGGACGCGACATTCATGCCGAGAGTGAACTGGCGCAAGTCGTGCATGTCATTCTGTTGCGCGTATGCGACAAATGGCCATATGGCCAGCGTGCCAAGGCATAGCAGGCGAAACCAGAGGACGATGGAAAAATATCGTGCCATGCGCTATTGTCCTGCCGTCTGCTGGGATTTATAGACATTGCAGGCGCGCGAGCCGGTACCGAAGAAGGCTTGGCATTCGGCAAAACTCGGCTCGCCACGCCCTTTCACATTGGCTATCACGTAGTCTGCGATGATCTCGATTTCATTCGGGCGCAGAAAATTCTTTGCCTCTCGCACCATCCCGTTTGAAACATCCGTCGCCGACAAGCCATAGCATTTGCCATCGTTATAGGCGTCGCGCAGATGAAAAGGCATGCCGGTGCCCGGCCGCCCGCAGCCGATCACCTCGATGATCTGGGCGCGATCGAGCTTGGTGCGCCGCAGCGAGAGCGCATCGCCGCCGTAGCCGCCTCCGCCGCCGCCGTGCCAGCGGTGGCAGCCGGCGCAGTTGGTGCGGAACAGCCGCAGTCCTTCGGCAGAGTCTTCATGTGTCGCTGTCTGCCCATGCACGGCCGGCGAGACGATGGCGGTGAGAAGTATCAGCGCAAGCGCCATGATCCAAGAGTTCTGGTTCATGCCTGCATCCTTGGGAAGAAAGTTGCTGCCCGGCGCTTGCGCGCCGGGCATGTCTCGAGCGTGATATTCAGAGGCCAAAAACGTATAGCGTCGAACTCGGCGCGATGCGCTTGAGGTCGGGCGTGCCATCGATGAACCATTTATCCCACGCACCACCCTGGCCGACCAGCAGGGCGATATACTGCTTGCCATCGACAGTGAAGGTGATCGGCGGCGCGCTCACGCCACCGCCGGTGTTGAACGTCCAGAGCGGTGCCAGAGATTTCGCATCGAGCGCCATCACGTGGCCATCCGGCTGGCCGGCGAACACCAGGGTGGGCGTTGCCAGCAGGCCGCCGAGCATCGGATAGGGCGCCTCCTGCTTGGCGACTTCCTTGCCCGTCGTGACATCGATCGCCGTCACGCTGCCGGTGATGCGCACCGGATCGCTCGGGCCGCCACCGGTGAACATCTCGCGCGCCTTGAACGAGCCGGGCTTGGTCGGTTCGTTGGTGATGCGGTTGCAGCTCTCGATCACCGGAATGTACCACAGATGCAGCGTCGGGTTATACGCCGTCGGTGGCCAGTTCTTGCCGCCCATGTTGCCCGGGCAGACCATCGTCACCTTGTCATCGCGTGAGGGGGTGACAGCATAATTCTGCACCGGCTTGCTCGCGTCATATTCCAGCGGGCGGCCGGTTTCCGGATCCACCCCCTTGGTCCAGGTCAGCTTCTTGACGAAGGGAACCGCCCAGAGGAACTTGCCGCTGTCGCGATCCACCGCATAGCCGACACCATTACGATCGGCTTCCAGATCGAGTTTCTGCGTCCCGTTCGGCCCGTTCAGATCGACCAGCACGTTTTCGGCGACGCTGTCGTAGTCATACGGATCGTTCGGCGTGTGCTGGAAATGCCATTTGATCTTGCCGCTGTTGGCATCGAGCGCGATGGTGCTGTCGGTGTAGAGATTGTCGCCAGGGCGATACTGGCTGTCCCAGTCCGGGCCGGGGTTGCCGACCCCCCAGAAGATGGTGTCGCTCTTCGGGTCATAGCTGCCGGTCACCCAGGTCGAGCCGCCGCCGGTGGCGCGTGCTTCGTGGTCGTCCTTCCAGGTTTCGCTGCCCGGCTCGCCCTTGCCGGGGATGGTGTAGGTGCGCCAGACTTCCTTGTGGGTGGTGAGATCGGTCGCCGCGACCCAGCCGCGAATGCCATATTCGGCGCCGGCGACGCCGGTGATCGCCATGTTCTTCACCACCAGCGGCGCGCCGGTGATGACCTCGCCCTTGTCGGGATTGGCGACCTGGCGCTGCCAGGCGATCTTGCCGGTGTTCTTGTCGGTCGCGATCAGCCGGCCGTCGAGCGAATGGGAAATCACCATATCGCCCCACAGCGCGACACCGCGATTATCGACGCCGCAGCAGGCAACGGCCCCGGCCCAGTCGTGATCGGTTTTCGGGTCCATCTTCCACAGCATCACCCCCTCGCCGTGATGGGCGTCGATCTTGTAGACCGAACCCCAGCCGTCGGTGACATAGAGGAAGCCGTTCTCGGCGATCGGTGTGCCTTCGAGGCCGCCATGGGTCCAGATGCCGCCGCCTTCGAGGCCGCCGAGCTGCACCGTCCAGGCGACTTTCAGGTTCTTGACGCTGTCGGCGTTGATCTGGTTGAGGTTGGAAAAGCGGTGCGCCGAATAATCCTTGTGATGCAGGATCCAGTTGCCGTCTTCCTGATCGGCATTCAGCAGGCGCTCCTGCGTCATCGTGTTGTCGTCAGCGCGCGCGCCGGCGGCGTTGATCACGAGACCAGAGACGAGGGCTGCCATGCAGCAGCCGAGCAGACGGATTTTACGATCGCTCATTGGCGTTTGTCCTCCGAATAGTAGCGGATATTTTTGTTTAGTCTTGTGCCGCAGCCCAAAGCGGGGCTGCGCGGCAGCCTCGTTCCGAAAGCTCCCCAGACTACGCAGTTTTCGTTATCGAATGCAACCTGCTGGTGTCGCGGCTGGTGATTCAGTTTGCATGCCGGCATCGCACGGCAAACCGGGCCATTACCGAAATATTATCCGCGATTATGCGCGCCATAGTATAAAGAGAGCACGCGCAGGGGGTGAATGATGGCACGGATGAGCGCCTTGACCGACGATGCGTCTCTGGCCAGCCGAGTGCGGCTATGAGCGCCCTGGCACAGGATGACGACGCGCCGGCGCAGGAGCCGATGCAACTGCGCGCGTTGAAGCATGGCGACAGTTTTCTCGTCGCCGATCCGAGCGGCGATCTCCTGGCCCCCGACCATGGCCTGTTCGACAATGATACCCGCATCCTCTCGCATCTGCGCCTGCGTCTTGGCGGGCGGGCGCCCTCGCTGCTGAGCGATGCGATCAGCGAGGACAACGTCTTCTTCACCGCCAACATGACCAATCGCCCGCTGCCGCCGCTCGGCGGCGAGCCGACGCCGGAAGGGGTGATCCATCTCGAACGCAAGCGCTTCCTCTGGGAGCATCGCCTGTATGAGAGGCTGACCCTGGTGAACTACGGCCAGATCGAGGCCACGGTGCCGCTCTCGCTCCGCTTCGATGCCGATTTCCGCGATATGTTCGAGGTGCGCGGCGCCGTTCGTCCGGCGCATGGCGCGCGCGCGGCCCCCGAGGTGACGCCAGCACGCGTGGTGCGGCGCTACGCCGGGCTGGACGGCGTGGCGCGTGCCTGCGTGATCGGCTTCTCTCCCGCACCGGTGCGGCTCACCGCCGAGCAGGCCGATTTCGTCTTCACCCTCGGGGAGGGCGGGCAAGCGCGCCTGTTCATCGAGATCGGTCCGGAGGCGGCGGCGGCGGATGCCACTGATCAGCTAGGGGGCGATCCGGTGGGCCGCACGGGCTATCGCCGGGCGGCGGCGCGGGCGCGCTGGGCGATGCGGGCGAAACGCCAGAGCGGCGCGCGCATCGACACGCCGATGCGGCTGTTTCACAATTGGGTGGGCAAATCTGCCGCCGATCTGGCGTTGCTGGTCACCGAACTGCCCACCGGGCCGTTCCCCTATGCCGGCATACCCTGGTTTTCCACTACCTTCGGGCGTGACGCCATCATCACGGCGCTGCAGACGCTCTGGCTCGATCCCACCTTGGCGCGCGGCGTGCTGCTGTTTCTGGCGCAGAATCAGGCGCATCGCCGCTCGCGCTTTCGCGACGCGGCGCCGGGAAAGATCATGCACGAGGCACGCAAGGGCGAGATGACGGCGCTGCGCGAATTGCCGTTCGGCCGCTATTACGGTGGCGTCGATACCACGCCGTTGTTCGTCATGCTGGCCGGCGCCTATGCCGAGCGCACCGGCGATCTCGATTTCATCGACACGCTGTGGCCGGCACTGCTCGCCGCGATGGGCTGGATCGAGCAGCAGAGCGCCGGCAACCGCGACGGCTTTCTCGATTATGCCCGTGGCGAGCGGGGCGGCCTTGCCAACCAGGGATGGAAGGACAGCGTCGATTCCGTCTTCCACGCCGATGGCCGCTTCCCCGACGGTCCGATCGCCCTCGTCGAGGTGCAGGGCTATGCCTATGCCGCCGCGCGGGCGATGGGCGGGCTTGCGGCGCGGCGCGGCGATGCCGAGGCGATGGCGCGCTGGATGCAGCAGGCCGAGACGCTGCGTGCCGCCGTCGAGGCTAAATTCTGGATGGAGGAGCATGGATTCTACGGCCTGGCGATCGACGGGCATGGCGCGCTGTGCCGTGTGCGGGCTTCCAACGCCGGGCATCTGCTGTTCACCGGCCTGGCCAGCACAGAGCGCGCCGCGCGGGTGATGGCGCAGCTCGCCACACCGGAATTCGCCCCCGGCTGGGGCATTCGCACCCTGGCGCAGGGGGCGCCGCATTTCAACCCGATGTCCTATCACAACGGCTCGGTCTGGCCGCATGACACGGCACTCTGCGTCGCCGGCTTCGCCCGCTATGGCGAGCGCGCGCAGGCCGTGCAGGTGCTCAACGACGTGTTCGAGGCGGCGCTGCATTTCGGCCTGCAACTGCCCGAGTTGTTCTGCGGCTTTCCGCGCAATGCCGGCGAGCCGCCGGTGGCTTATCCGGTCGCTTGCCTGCCGCAGGCGTGGGCGGCCGGCTCGGTGTTCATGATGCTGCAAGCCTGCCTCGGGCTGAGTGTCGATGGTTGGCAGAACGAGGTGCATATCGAGCATCCGAGCCTGCCGCTCGGCGTCGACCGCCTACGCCTGCGCGGCTTGCGGGTCGGGCGCGAGCGCATCGATCTCACGTTTCAGCGCTTCGGCGATCGCGTCGTCTGTCTGCCCGAAGGCCACCGCCATAGCGCGATTCGCGTGCTCGTGCGGGATTGAGGATGTTGCAGACTTCAAACGCATTACACGCGCGAGCCGGATCGGCCGGTCGGCGATTTGCGCGTGGGGATGGCTTCCGCCGGAATCACCGCCTGCGGTGCGATGAGGGCCGTGAGTTCCGGGAGCAATGTGGCGAGATCGCGCTCGGCGCGGCAGACCAGGAAGGCTTGCGCCGACTCGATGCTGCCGCCTTGCCGGGGCAGCCCATCGGCGCCGAGCGGCAGGGCGGCGAGGCCGAGATCGTGATAGGTATCGAGCAGTTCCGGCCCGGCGTTGTACACCGCTGGCGCACGCCGCTCCTGTCGCGCCAGATCGCATAGCCGCCAGATCGCCGAGACCCGGTCACCCTCGCCGCCCACCGGGTCGCCGAGGGCGAGCAGCAGCGGGCCGGCGCGGCGAAAGACGAGGAGGGCGCGGCCCGCCTCGCCCCAGATCACGCCATCGGCCAGCCAATCGGCGCCGGGCGCACCCCCCAAAGTGCCGCCGAGGGCGAGATAGCGCCGCCGCAGCACGCCATCCCACGGCTGCCAGGCCACCCGCCCGGGGCGGATCAGCCGCCAGATCGCCAGCAGCCCGACCAGCACCGACAAGGCGAGCGAGGCGCGCAGCGAATCGGGCACCTGGCGCGAGAGCACGATCCGCCACCAACTGCTCGCCGAGAGCAACTGCACATGGCGGGCGGATATGGCGACCAGCATCAGGCAGCCGAGCAGCGCGAAGAGCGAGGCCGCCGAGGAGGCTTCGAGCGGCCCGGAGAGCAGCCGTGCATGGCGATAGAAGGCGCGCCGGTACGGCGCCAGAACGAAGGTCGCGAGCATCAAGGTGCCGGGGATCCACAGCGGCTCGCCCTGCACGATCACCACCGCGCTGGCGCCGAGCAGGGCGGCGATGGTCGCCCCCCAGGCGAGGCGCACCCGCTGCGACAGCCCGATCGCCAGCACCAGCAGCCCGGCGCCGATCAGCGACGGGACGAACTGCCCGGCCTCGGCGGCGACGGCAAAAAAATCGGGATCGATCCAGGAGACATGCAGCGGGGCCGCGACGGCGCCCAGCGAGAGCAGCAACGCGCCGCAGAGTGCAACCGCCCCGGTTGCCGTGGCGACGGCGAAATCCGGCTCGCTCCAACGGCCGATCGCCTGCACCCCCTCCTGCATTCCCTGGCGCATGGCATGGCTGCGCAGCAGGATCTCGTTGCCCGCGAACAGCGTGCCGGCGAGAAACAGCGGCACGATATAGTAATACAGGCGAAAAATCAGAATGGCCCCGATGATCTGCGGCGCCTCCAGATAGCCCGACAGGCCGAACAGCATCGCGCTGTCGAACACGCCGAGCCCACCCGGCAGATTGGCCAGCAGCCCAGCGGTGTAGGAGGCGACATAGACGGCGACGAAGCGCAGATAGCCGAGCCCGTGGCCGGGCGGCAGCAGACTATAGAAGATCGCCGCCGCCACCGCGACGTCGGCGGTCGCCAGCATCACCTGCAGGACCGCCATCCGCCAGCCGGGCAGTTCCACCACATGGCCGAACAGCCGCACCGAGCCGAGCAGCCGCGAGAGCGTCGTATAGCCGAGCACCACCGCCCATAACGCGATCCCCACGGCATAGAAAGCGAGCGGCGGCAGATGGTGGCCGAAGAACGGCACCGCGCTCGGTTCGAGGCACAGGATCGCCCCGGTCAGTACCAGCCCGCCGAGGCTGAAGGTGAGGCTGCAGAAGGCGATCACCTTGCCGATCTGCAACGGGCTGAGCCCCCAGTGGCCATACAGGCGAAAGCGCACCGCCGCCCCCGAGACGGCGGAAAACCCGAGGTTGTGCGACAGTGCATAGGCACAGAACGAAGCGAAGGCGACCCGCCGGTAGGAGACCTTGTTGCCGGCATAGATGGTGCCGAGCCGGTCGTAGAGGGTCAGCACACCATAGGCCAGCACGGTGAACCCGGCAGCACTCAGCAGCGCCCGCGCCGGGATCGCCGAGAGCGCATGGGCGATATCGTCGATCCGCAGATGGCGGAATTCGCGCTGCACCACATAGACCGCCCCCACCAGCAGCACGATGCCGAGCATCGGCGGGGCGAAGCGCAGCCAGCGTGCGAGCGACCGCGTCTGCAACCGCCCTGCCTCAGCCGCCCACAACTGGCTCGACGACCGGCGGACGGGCGAGGGCGGCCTCGATCAGCGCGCGGGTCTCGCCGATGCCATAGATCGCCACGAAATTGCCAAAGCGCGGCCCCTCCGCCTGTCCCAGCAGCACCTGATACAGACAGCCGAACCAGGCGCGCAGATCGTCGAATCCAGCCTGCTTGCCCACCGCGTAGAGGATGTTCTGGATGCTCTCGGCCGGCGCGTCGGCCGGCAGGGCGGCGAGTGCGCCGGCGAGTTCGCCAAGCGCTGCCCGCTCGCGCGCGTCGGGATCGCGAAAGCGCTTCGCCGGGCGGATGAAATCCTGGAAATAGGCGATCGCGTGATCGACCAGCCGGGCGAGGAAGGGCAGGCGTTCGGGACTCGCCTCCGGGGCGTAGCGCTGGATGAAGCCCCACAGCATTGCCGGCGTCTCGGCGTTCACCACACTCGCCAGATTGAGCAGCATGGCAAACGAGAGCGGGCTGCCGCCATCCTGCGGCAACACGCCGGCGTGGATGAACCAGGCCGGATTGGCGCCGAGCTCCTCGGCGCTCTGCGCGGGCGCGCGGGCCAGATTGGCGAGATACTCATCGACGGCGCGGGGGATCGCGTCGAAATACAGCCGCTTGGCGCGCTGTGGGGCGGCGAACATGAACTGCGCCAGACTCTCGGCCGGGGCGTAGCGCAGCCAGTCCTCGACCGAGAGGCCGTTGCCCTTCGATTTGCTGATCTTCTGGCCCTGCTCGTCGAGAAACAGCTCATAGGTGAAACCGGCCGGCGGCGGGCTGCCGAGGAGGCGGCAGATGCGCGCCGAGAGGCGCACGCTGTCGATCAGATCCTTGCCCGACATTTCGTAATCGACGCCGAGCGCATGCCAGCGCATCGCCCAGTCCGCCTTCCATTGCAGCTTTGCAGCCCCGCCGGTGACGGACGTTTCGTGCCAGGCGCCATCCGCCGGATCGCGCCAGGCGATGGTGCCGGCGGCGTGGTCGATGCGCTCGATTTTCACCTGCATCACCTGTCCGCTCTTTGGATGCAGCGGCAGGATCGGCGCATAGGTGGCACGACGCTCCGGCCCCAGCGTGGGCAGAATCACCGCCATCACCTCGTCGAACACCTCCAGCAAGCGCAGTAGCGCGGCATCGAAGCGCCCCCCGGTGTAGTAATCGGTGGCGGAGGCGAATTCGTAGGAGAAGCCGAAACCATCGAGAAACTGCCGCAGCCGGGCGTTGTTGTGCGCGCCGAAACTCTCATGCGTGCCGAACGGATCGGGCACGCGCGTCAGCGGCTGGCCGATATGGCGCTCCAGCATCGCCCGATTCGGCACGTTCTCCGGCACTTTGCGCAGCCCGTCCATGTCGTCGCTGAAGGCGAGCAGGCGCGAGGGCAGGCCGGTCTCGGCGGTGAAAGCCTGCCGCACCCAACTGGTGCGCGCCACCTCGCCGAAGGTGCCGATATGCGGCAGGCCGGAGGGACCATAGCCGGTTTCGAACAGGGCCGAGGTCTTGCCGGCGGCCGCGAGGTGGGCCACGAGTTTACGCGCCTCCTCGAACGGCCATGAGCGGGCGGGGTGGTCTGTCGCTGCTGTCATGCGGTGCAAGCTAGAAACGACGCCGCTATCGGTCAATCGCGCGTGATCGGCGTGGCTTCGTTTGCCATGCGCCGCCGGGGCATTGGGGCGCAGGCTCGACTTAAGCCCATCATGTTCTAAGATCGCGCGATCAGACGAGGGGAGGGGCACAAGCCCGACGCATGACCGAGCACACCACGCCAAAATCCCGCCTGCGCAGCCGCCGCTGGTTCGATGATCCGCATGATCCGGGGATGACGGCGCTCTATGTCGAGCGCTATCTGAATTACGGGCTGACGCGCGAGGAACTGCAATCCGGCGCGCCGATCATCGGCATCGCGCAGACCGGGTCGGATCTGTCGCCCTGCAACCGCCATCATCTGCAGCTCGCAAGCCGCGTGCGCGATGGCATTCGCGCCGCCGGCGGCGTGCCGCTCGAATTCCCGCTGCACCCGATCCAGGAGACCGGCAAGCGGCCGACCGCGGCACTCGACCGCAACCTCGCCTATCTCGGCCTGGTCGAGGTGCTGCACGGCTACCCGCTCGACGGTGTCGTGCTCACCACCGGCTGCGACAAGACCACGCCGGCCTGCCTGATGGGGGCGGCGACGGTGAACATCCCGGCGATCGTGCTCTCCGGCGGCCCGATGCTCGATGGCTGGTGGCAGGGCAAACTCTCCGGCTCCGGCACCATCGTGTGGGAGGCGCGCAAGCGCTATGCCGAGGGGCAGATCGACTACGAGCAATATATGCAGATGGTCGCCTCCTCGGCGCCTTCCGTCGGCCATTGCAACACCATGGGTACCGCGACCTCGATGAACAGCCTCGCCGAGGCGCTCGGCATGTCGCTGCCCGGCTGCGCGGCGATCCCCGCGCCGTATCGCGAGCGCGGCCAGATCGCCTATGAGACCGGCAAGCGCATCGTCGCCATGGTGGCCGAGAATCTGCGCCCCTCCGACATCATGACCCGCGCCGCCTTCGAGAACGTGGTGGTCGCGGCGGCGGCGATCGGCGCCTCCTCGAACTGCCCGATCCACATGGTGGCGATCGCGCGGCATATGGGTGTTGCGCACACGCTGGAGGACTGGCAGCGGCTCGGGCCGGAGATCCCCCTGCTGGTCGATTGCCAGCCGGCCGGGCGCTTCCTTGGCGAGGCGTTTCATCGCGCCGGTGGCGTGCCGGCGGTGCTTGCCGAGCTGCTCGCCGCCGGCCGGCTCGATGGCTCGGTGATGACCGTGACCGGGCGGACGCTGGCGGAGAATCTCGCCGGCCTCCCCGCACCCGACCGCGAGGTGATCCGCCCCTATGCCGATCCGCTGCGTGCGCAGGCCGGCTATGTGGTGATGAGCGGCAATCTGTTCGACAGCGCGGTGATGAAAACCAGCGTGATCGACGCCGAATTCCGCCGGCGCTTCCTTTCCGATCCGGCGCATCCCAACGTGTTCGAGGGCCGCGCCATCGTCTTCGAGGGACCGGAGGATTATCACGCCCGCATCGAGGATCCCGCTCTCGGCGTCGATGAGATGTCGGTGCTGATCGTGCGTAATTGCGGCCCGGTCGGCTATCCGGGGAGTGCCGAGGTGGTGAACATGCAGCCGCCGGCCGCCCTGCTCAAACGCGGCATCAACGCGCTGCCGACGATGGGCGACGGCCGGCAGTCCGGCACCTCGGGCAGCCCATCGATCCTCAACATCTCGCCCGAAGCAGCGGTGGGCGGCGGCCTCGCGCTGCTGCGCACCGGCGATCGCATCCGCATCGATCTCAATACCCGCCGGGTCGATGTGCTCCTGCCCGAAGCGGAGATTGCCGCACGGCGCGCCGCCTGGACGCCGCCCAAGCTGGTCAGCCAGACGCCGTGGGAGGAGATCTATCGCTCCATGGTGGGGCAACTCGGCAGCGGCGCCTGTCTGGAGCCGGCGACGCTGTTTCTCGACGTCATCACCACGCGTGGCGAAGCGCGGCACAATCACTAAGGAGGAGTGGACGATGACAGCCAGACTCGCCGGCAAGACCGCCTTCATCACCGCCGCCGGCCAGGGCATCGGGCGCGCCACCGCGCTCGCTTTCGCCGAGGCCGGCGCACAGGTGATCGCGACCGATCTGAATGCCGGCGCGCTCGCCGAGATCGCCGGACCGCGCATCCGCGTCGCCACCCTCGATGCGACCGATGCAGCGGCGATCGCCGCCGCCGGGGCTGAGTTCGGCGCGGTCGATATCCTGTTCAACTGCGCCGGCTTCGTGCATCAGGGCAGCGTGCTGGAGGCGAGCGAAGCGGATTGGGAATTCGCCTTCACCCTGAATGTGCGGGCGATGTTCCGCACCATCCGCGCCTTCCTCCCCGGCATGCTGGAGCGCGGCGGCGGCGCGATCATCAACATGTCCTCCGCCGCCGGCAGCATCAAGGGCGCGCCCGGCCGCTGCATCTATGGCACCAGCAAGGCGGCGGTCATCGGACTGACCAAATCGGTCGCGGCGGATTACGTGACGCGCGGCATCCGCTGCAACGCCATCTGCCCCGGCACCATCCAGACGCCGAGCCTGAACGAGCGGATCGCCGCCAATGCCGCCGCCGCCGGCTCGCTGGAGGCGGCGCGTGCCGCCTTCATCGCGCGTCAGGCGATGGGCAGGCTCGGCGCGCCGGAGGAGATCGCCGGCCTTGCGCTCTATCTGGCGAGCGATGAGGCGCGCTTCGTCACCGGGCAGGCGATGGTGATCGACGGCGGTTGGACGCTGTAGAACGCACCGAAGCGGCAGCGGCGGCGTGGCGACGCGGCGAGGCGCTCGCCGCCGAAGGTGATCTGGCGGCAGCACTCGCCTGGCTCGACCGCGCGCGGCGCCTCACGCGAGGTGACGCGGATGCGGGCGAGCCGACGCTCGATCTGCTGATCGCCACCCTGCATCTGCGCCGCGGTTCGCCCGAGGCGGTGGCGTGCTTCGCTTCTCTCGCCGCCCAGCATGACCGGCGCGAGATCTGGCTCGGCCTCGCCGCCGCCGCCGCGCGGGACGGCAAGCGCACAATCGCCGCGCACGCCCTAGCACGGGCCTTCGCGCGCCACGCCGGCGTGCTCGACGCCGCTCTCCGTCACATGGCCGATGGCATCGCCCGCGCCGCCGGCCGCCCCGGCTGGTGCGCGGTCGATGAGGCCGGCCGGCTCTGCCTCGGCGCGTGCGCGGACACCGTAACGGCGCGGCTCGATGATCGCCCGTGGGGGCAGGATGTCGTCGATGGCCTGCGCCTACCCGAGGCGCGCGTGTTGGCGTTGCGCGCGGGTGGCCGGGCGCTGCTCGGCTCGCCGCTCGATCTGGCGGCGCAGCGGCGGATCGAGGGGGTGGTGAGCGTGGCCGAGGGTGGCATCGCCGGCTGGGTCTGGCATCCGGGCGACGCGGCGGCCGATCCGTGGCTGCATATTCGCCCGGCGCACGGAAAAGGAGGGTTTCG
>DAHXNW010000215.1 GCA_027365195.1 Acetobacteraceae bacterium | reverse complement strand
GCTGATCGGCATGGCAGGCCGGCTCGGCGTGGTGGCGGAGGGCGCGATCGCCGATCTGATCGTGGTGGAGGGCGACCCGCTGCGCGACATCACCCTGCTCGCCGACCCGGCGCGCCACATCAGCCTGGTGATGCAGGGCGGCGCGCTGCATCGAGAGAGTTTACATTGAGCGGGCGCTTCAACTCGGGGCGCGAAGGCAATAGACTGCGATCATGATCGACTTCTCCGCCTTGCCATTCACCCTGCCGAGCTGGCTGCCCTGGTGGGCCACGCTGCTGCTGCTGCTGATCGCGCTGCTCTATGGTCTGGCGCTGTTGTTCATGCCGTTCAGCATCATCGGGGTGAAGCCGCGGCTGGAGGCGATCGAGGCACGGCTCGACGAGGTGCAGGCGGAAATCCGCAGCCTGGTGCTGCGGCTGCCGGAACTGCCGTCGGCCAGCTATGGGCATGAGGAGAGCTATATCGAACCGGAACGGGCCGCCGGGCCGGTGCAGGCTCACCCAAAATCATCCTCTCCTCCCGCGTCGCCACAACACCGGGGCGAGGGAGAGGGCCGCCAGCCCGAGCAGCGGCAGCAGCACGTGCGGCGCGAGGATCAGCGAGACATTCGGCCGCCCGCCCGCGGCCAGCACGCCGCCCACCCCGGCGCCGAGGCCGGCGAACACCACGGTTGCCGGAATGACGCCGAGCGCGGTCGCCGCCGCATAGGGGGCGAGGCGCATGCCGAGCAATGCCGGGGCCAGATTGACCAGCCAGAACGGAAACACCGGCAGCAGCCTGAGCGCCAGCAGATAGCTGAAGCCATCACGCTGCAAACCAGGGCCGATGCGCGCCAGCAGCGGTGCCGCCCGCGCGGCGAGAAAACCGGCCAGCGCATGACGCGCGGCGAGGAACAGCAGCACCGCCCCGAGGCTGGCGCCGAGCACCGCCAGCGCCGCCCCGAGTGCCGCGCCGAACAGCAGCCCGCCGGCGACCGTCAGCACCACCCCGCCAGGCAGCGAGACGCCGACCGCGACGGCATAGAGCGCCACATAAGCCGCCGCACTCCGCCACGGATGCGCGGCGACCAGCGCGTGCAGCGCGCTCTGCTCGCGCGCCAGCGCGGCCCAGGAGAGATAGGATCGCACCCCGAGCGCCCAGGCCACCGTCAGCACCGCGAGCAACAGCAGCAGCGGCCAAAGCCTGGCAAGGCGGCGCATGAATCGGCGCGTGGATCAATCCGCGCCGACGGCGCGGCGGCGGCGCGGCAGGCGCGGCTCGCTCACCGCCGCCGGCTCTTCGGGCCGGCCGAGCGCGGCCAGCAGCGCCTCGCGCAGCCGGGCGAGCTTGCGCTGATTTTCCACCTTCAGGCCGAATACGTCCTTGACATAGAACACATCAACCGCGCGTACCCCGTAGGTGGTGACATGCGCCGAGGCGATCTGTAGCCCGAGGCCGCTGATCGCCGCTGTTACGTCATGCAGCAACCCAGGCCGGTCGCGCCCGTTCACCTCCAGCACGGTGTGGCTGTTGGAAGCGTGATTGTCGATCACCACCCGTGGCGGCACATGGATCGCGCGCATGCGGCTGGCGAGCAGGCCG
Source organism: Acetobacteraceae bacterium (assembly GCA_027365195.1). GTDB lineage: Bacteria > Pseudomonadota > Alphaproteobacteria > Acetobacterales > Acetobacteraceae > DAHXNW01. The sequence continues at coordinate 25,464 of DAHXNW010000215.1, read as the reverse complement.
CGCGAGAGCTTGCGGATTTCGGCGGCGAGCCGCAGCCGGCCGGAGAGCGCCTGCTCGATCAGCACGGAGAGCCGCGCGAGGCGGTGCGGCGCGTCGAACACGCCGCCGGCGGCGTCCTGCACCCAGAAGGTATCGAGCGCCATGCCATTGACCATGGTGTGGATGCGGGCATCGACGATGGTCGCCCCGGCCATCGCCAGCGCGCCGGCGATGCGGCTGAACAGGCCGGAATGATCGGCGGCATACACCGTTACCTCGGTCACCGCGCGCGCCGGCATCGGCTCGGTCTCGACGGTGAGCGGCAGGCCGCAGGTGGCGGCGGTGCGCATCATGCGGGCGTGGCGGGCGTGGCCCTCGGGGTCGAAGGAGAGCCAGTAGCCGGGATAGCCGCAGCCGAGGAAGCCCTCGATCGCTTCCGCCGGCCAGTCGGCGAGCAGGGCGGCGGCGGCCTGCTTGGCGCGCGCCACCCGCACGTCGCGCTCGGTGGCGGCGAGGCCGCCCTCCAGCACTTCCACCACCCGGCCATAGACCTCGCGCAGCAGCGTCGCCTTCCAGCCGTTCCACACCTTGGGCGAGACCGCGCGCATGTCGGCGACCGTGAGCACCAGCAAAAGCCGCAGCCGCTCCGGCGACTGGATGGTGTCGGCGAGGTCGAGGATGGTTTTCGGGTCGTCGATGTCGCGCTTGAAAGCGCTCTGGCTGAGCAGCAGATGGTGCAGCACGAGCCAGGAGACCATTTCGGTCTCCTCCGGGTCGAGGCCGAGGGCGGGGCCGATCTGGAGCGTGAGTTCGGCGCCAATCTCGGAATGATCGCCGCCGCGCCCCTTCGCGATGTCGTGCAGCAGCATCGCCACATAGAGCGCGCGGCGCGATTGCAGATGATCGACGAGGCCGGTGGCGATCGGCGCGATCTCGGTCAGATCGCCGTGTTCGAGCTGGTTGAGCACGCGGATCGCCTCGATGGTGTGCTCATCGACGGTGAAGACGTGATAGGTGTCGAACTGCATCTGCCCGACGACGCGCGCCCAGTCGGGCAGGAAGCGGCTGAGAAAGCCGCTCTCGTTCAGGATGGCGAGCCAGCGTGCACCGTCCGGATTGATACGTTTAGAATTGCCGCCCGGCGCGCCGCCGCATAGCAGGTCGAGGAACAGGGCGGCCGCCTCGGCATTGCCGCGCAGCGCGATCGCCGCTCGCTCGCCACGGATCAGCCCGCGCAGCGCCAACGGATGCAATTCGAGCCCGCGGTCGCGGGCGAGCTTGAGCATGCGCAGAATTTTGATCGGCTCGCGCACGAAATGGCGGTCGCGCAGCGGCAGCAGCCGGCCCTCGGCGAGCTGGAAGCCGGCATCGATCAGCGCCGGATCGCTCTCCCCGGCAATCGCCGGCGGCCCGCGCACGGCGCGCACCAGCGCCGGCTCCATCACCCGCGTGAGCCGCAGCACGGTGCGCGCGGTGAGGAAATAATGCCGCATGAAGCGCTCCACCCCGTCCTGCCGGCCGTGGCGGGTGTAGCCCATGCGCGCGCCAACCACCGGTTGCAGGTCGAAGGTGAGGCGATCCTCGGCGCGGCCGGCGACATAGTGCATGTGAAAGCGCAGCGCCCAGAGGAAATCCCACGAACGCCGGGCGAGCCGCGCCTCGTGCTCGGTGATGATGCCGCCGCCGGGCGCCTCGGGGCCGAGCAACTCGCTGAAATTGCGGGTGCCGAAGGCGCAGCGCGCCATCCAATATAGCGTTTGTAGGTCGCGCAGGCCGCCGCGCCCCTCCTTGATGTTCGGCTCGACCAGGAACGGGCTGTCGCCGAACCGATGATGCCGTGCGTCGCGCTCGGCCTGCTTGGCGGCGATGAAGTCGCTGCGGCCGCTATCGCGGCAGCCGGCGGCGAAGCGCGCGATGAAGGCACGGCTCAGCGCCGCTTCGCCGGCGAGGTGGCGGGCATCGAGCAGGGTGGTGCGGATCGTCGTATCGGCGGCGGCGGCGGTGATGCATTCGTCGATCGAACGCGTCGCGTGGCCGACCTTCAGGCCGAGATCCCAAAGGAAATACAGCATGAACTCGACCTGGCGCAGCACCGCCGGCGCCGGTGCCTCGGCGGTGAGGAACAACAGATCGATATCGCTGAACGGTGCCAGCACGCGCCGGCCGTAGCCGCCGGTGGCCAGCACCGCCAGATGGTCGCCCGCCTCGGCGCGCCCCTCCTCGGCCGCGTAGCGATGTAGCGCATCGAGCAGCCCGTCGGTCAGCCCGGCGAGCAGCCGCCCGGCCTCCAGCCCGCCCAGATGGCCTTGCTCGAACTGGCTCTTTACATGCGACTGCATTCGCGCCAGATGACGGCGGAATACGCCGAGGGCGGCATCGCGCGGCACCCGGCCGATCAGCCGGGCATCGGGGCGCGCATCGCTGCCCGCCAGCCCTGCGAGCGTCTGCACAAGCTCGGCGGTCGCGTCCTCGGGGGTCGCGGGAAGCATGGACGTGTTTAACATGCCGATGACGATACTCTATCGGCGGTTCCTTGCGGTAGTGGGTTCGTTTGAAAAGTTAGCCTGCGCCGACCAGCGCTATCATGCTCTAAAATTGTTGCTCCTCACGCCCGCGCACCAGTTGCGAGAGGGTGACGGCGAGCACCAGCGCGCCGCCGTAGAACATGTCCTGCACGAAGGAGGAGACGCCGAGAAACACGAGGCCGGTGATGCCGACGACGAGGAAATACACCGCCAGCATCGCCCCCCACGGGTTGAACCGGCCGGGGCGGATGCTGGTCGAGCCGAGAAAGCCGGCGGCGAAGGCGGGCAGCAGATAGGCGGCCCCGGAGACCGGATCGGCCGCCCCCTGCGTGCCGGCGTAGAGAATGCCGGCCACCGCGCCGAACAGCGAGGAGGTGATCAGGCAGCCGCGCCGGATGCGATCGGTATCGATGCCCGAGAGCCGCGCCACCTCCCGCCCGCGCCCGACGAACAGCATCCGCCGCCCGAGGGCCGTATATTCGAACACGTACCACACGCCCGCGCAGAGCAGCAGCGCGTAGTAGAATTCGAGTGGCACGCCGAACAGCCGGCGCACGATCACCGCGTTCATCAAACCGTCGGAGATGCCGCTGATCGTCATCGAATCGCTGATCCACAAGGTCACGCCATGCAGGAAGGTGCCGGTGCCGAGGGTGACGATCAGCGAATGGATGCGAAAGACAGTGATGAAGAACGCATTCAGCGCGCCGACCAGCAGCCCCATGCCGATGGCGGCGAGGGCGGCGAGCCACACCGGCCAGCCGAGCTGCCCATTCAGCACCGCGACCAGCATCGCCGAGAGAGTGAGCACATAGGCGATCGAGACGTCGAAATCATTGGCGGTGAGCGGAATGATCAGCCCGAGCGTGACCACCACCAGCACCGCCTGCGAGCCCAGAATGGTGGAAAGGTTCGACCAGGTGAAGAAGGTCTCCGGCCGCAGCAGGCTGAACACCACCACCATCGCGAGCAGGCTCGCGATCAGCGCGAAACGCTCGGCCAGATCGATCAGCCCGCGCCGCCGCGCGGCCCCCGGCAGCGCCTCCTGCCCGCTCATGCCGCCATTCCGTAGCAGGCTTCGATGATCGCCTGCTTGCCGAGTGCCGGCGGGACGATCTCGGCACTGATGCGCCCGCGCGCGAGCACCAGCACGCGATCGCAGATCTCGGCGAGCTGCTCGGCATCGGAACTGGCGCACAGAACGCAGGCGCCGTGCTCGGCCGCCTCGCGGATGGCGCGAAACACCGTCTGCCGCGCGCCGACATCCACCCCCTGCGTCGGCTCGTCGAGCAGCACCAGCACCGGCGCCATCTGGAGCCATTTGGCCAGGATCACCTTCTGCTGATTGCCCCCGCTGAGCGCCGAGAGCAGCAGCGTCGGCCGGTTCGGCACCACGCCGAAGCGCGCGCCAAGCTCCCCCGCCGCCGCGAGCAGGGCAGGCTGATGCAGCGCCCAGGCGCGAAAACGGGTCGCCAGCGCCGGCAGGGTCACGTTATCGACCACCGGCAGCGCGCCCACGCCACCGGCCACCGGCCGATCGCCGGGGATCAGCACCAGCCCGGCGCGCAGGGCCGCCGCCGGGGTCTGCCGCGCCAGATCGAGCCGCCGCCCGGCGAGGCTCAGCACGCCGGCGCGCGCCGGCAGCGCGCCATAGAGCAGATAGGGCACCTGCTCATAGCCGGAGCCGAGCAGCCCGGTGAGGCCGAGCACCTCGCCGGGGCGCACATCGAGCGACAGCGCCGCCACCTGTCCACCGGCCAGGGCCTGTACCTGCACGCGCGGTGCTCCCGGCGGTGGTGGCGGCCGCGCCACCGGGGCCGCGAGGCTGCGCCCGACGATCATGCGCACCACCGCCTCGCGGCTCGATCGCGCGGTCTCCAGCGTGCCGGCGACCTGCCCGTCGCGCAGCACCGTCGCGCGGTCGGTGATCTCCAGCACCTCGTCGATGTCGTGCGAGACGAACCCCACCGCGGCCCCCGCCGCCGCCACCTGCCGCACCAGGGCGAACAGCCGATCGACATCGCGGCGCGGTAGAAAGGGGGTGGGTTCGTCGAGGATCAGCACGCCGCGCCCGGCGCCGGAGCCGGCGGCTTCCTCCACCGCGCGCACGATGGCGACCAGCGCACGCTCCACCGAGGAGAGCCGGGCGAGCCGCGCCGTCGGGTCGATATCGAGGCCGTAGCGGGCGAACACCGCGCGCGCCGCCCGTGCCTCGGCGGCCCAGTCGATGCGCCAGCGATCCACCGTCGCGAGACGGGTGATCAGCAGATTTTCCAGCACGGTGAGCGCCGGCACCAGCCCGAGGTTCTGATGCACGAAGCTCAGCCCATGCCGGCGAAAACCGCCGGGCGGCACCGGGAGCGCCACCTCGGTGCCGAAAATCCGCAGCCTCGCCCCCGGATCGGGCTTATGGAAGCCGGCCAGCACCTTGATCAGCGTCGATTTGCCCGAGCCGTTCTGGCCGAGCAGCCCATGCACCTCGCCGGCGCGCACGGCGAAATCCACCGCCCGCAGCGCCCGCTGGCCGCCGAAGGTTTTCGACAGCCCGGTGATCTCGAGCGCGAGGTCGGTCAATGCAATTCCCAGAGCTTGGCGTAGCCCGCCTTGTAGGCATCGCCATAGCCGGCGCTGAGCTGCGGCGGCGTGCCGGCATCGGCGGCGTTGTGGCTGTCGAAAATGTAGAATGGAATTTTCGGATCATGCACCGGCGGCAGATGGCACAAGAGGCGCATCTCGGCATCGATCACGGCATGGCCGATCCAGTCCAGATTCTCGCCGATGTCCATTTGCACCTTGCCCTGCTGCACCAGCCCGAGCACGAAGGGCGTGCCGTTGAAGGCGTCGATCTTCACTCGATCGGCCGATTTCGTCAGCGTCACCGCCGGTGTCACGAACTGCGCCATGCTGTCGTAGATGATGATGATGTAGTTGATGCGAGGGTCGCTCAGCAGCGCCGATTGCACGTTCGGCGTGATCCGCGTCGCCCAGTCCGTCACCGGGAAATTCATCACCTTGGTCTTGCAATCATCGCAATGCTTCATTTCGCTGTTGATGCCGGCCATCATGCTGTCGGTGGAGAGCGGCCCGGTGGCGATCAGCACCAGCGCGTCCATGTGCCCCTTGGTCTGCACCACCGCCCAGTCGAGCAGCAATCCGCCAGCCTTGAAGTAATCGATCGGCACGTCGGCATCGGCGGTCTTGGCCACTTGCGCCGATTGTTCGAGGCCGTTGTAGTGCGAGGGCACCACAGGGGTGCCGGCGGCGCGCGCGGCGCGCACCTGCGGCACCAGCACGCGCGGGTCCGTGCCGGCGAGCAGATCGATCAGGCTCGCCTTCTGATTGAGTGCCGCGTTCATCCCCTGCACCCATTGCGTACTCTGCCCCTGGTTCTCCCAGGTGGTGAATTTGAAGCCGACCTCGGCGGCGGCGGCGGCCATCGCGCGCTCGATATTGGCGGTGAAGGGATTGGCCGAGGAGACCGGAATGCTGAAGATCGATTTGCCGGCCATGCATCGATGGGCATCGAACGCCGGACCCGGAGCGGTAAACTGCGGCTTCTGGCGGAATGGCGCGATCTGCTTTTCGAAATAATCGAGCCCGTCGGCGCGCGCCGATACGGCACCGCAGAAGAGTACCAGCGCCGCGAGCGCTGACTGCATGAGATAGCGATAAGCCACTGGGCGTTTCCCCCTCAAAAGCTGGTGCGAGGAATTCATGCAACCCGCATACCAGCGCATGGCTTGACAGCCCGTCCGCACGGTCGGTTAGCTGGGCTGCATCAGAGAAGGGTGTGACATCATGCAACCGCGAGACCGCGCGCCGTATTCCGCCATCGTCGATCGCCCGCCGCTCCGCCTGCCCGGGCAGGCGCGGGTGATCGTCTGGACCATCGTCAACCTCGAAGTGTGGGACATCGGCCGGCCGATGGCGCGTCAGATCATCCCAGCCCCCACCGGGCAGGTGCTGCTGCCCGACGTGCCGAACTGGAGCTGGCACGAATACGGCATGCGGGTCGGCGTGTGGCGCTTCTTCCGCCTGTTCGAGCGGCTCGGCATCCGCCCGACGCTCTCGGTCAATGCCCGCGTCTGCGAGGATTACGTCCGCGTCGCCGAGCAGGCGCGCGGCGCCGGGTGGGAGTTCATGGGCCATGCCTACGACCAGATGCCGATCCACAAAATCGAAGACCAGCGCGGCATGATCCATCGCTCGCTCGATATTCTGGAACGCTTCACCGGCAGCCGGCCGCGCGGCTGGCTCGGTCCGGGACTGACGCAGACCGAGGGGACACCGGAATTGCTCGCCGAGGCCGGCATTCAATACATCGGCGACTGGGTGTGGGATGACGAGCCGGCCGAGATCTCGACCGGGCATGGCCCGCTGGTGACGCTGCCCTACACCGTCGAGCTGAACGACATCCCGACGATGATGGTGCAGCACCATGAATCGCCCTACTGGTTGCGCCGCTGCCAGGACATGTTCGATCGTTACCATCTCGAAGGCGCTGAGCGCCCGAAGATCATGGCGCTCGCGATCCATCCCTACATCTCCGGACAGCCGCACCGCATCCGCTACCTGGAGGAGGTCTACGACTACATCAACCGGCACGAGGGCGTGCTGCATTGGAACGGCGGCGAAATCCTCGACTGGTATCGGACGCAGAACAAGCTGGTGTAGCGGTTGTTGGCTGAAGTCTGCACCGGCCCGCACCCCCACGCGTGGCATGAGTTTTGGATAGAGGCTGAGCGAAAAGCCGGCGGAGTCCGGCCGAAATGATTTCGTTCGCTCAGGAGATCCCGCCCTCATGCCCGCATTCCCCTCCCTCACCCGGCGCCACCTGCTCGGTGGCGCGGCACTCGCTGCCTCACAAGGCGCCATCGGCAGCGCGCGGGCCGCCGGCAAATTCACCGTCGGCTTCATCTATGTCGGCACGCGCAACGATTACGGCTATAACCAGGCGCATGCCGAAGGCGCCGCCGCCGTGCGCAAGATGCCCGGCGTCGTCGTGGTGGAGCAGGAGCGGGTGCCGGAGACCGTGGCCGTCGGCAACGCGATGCAAGGCATGGTGCAGCTCGATGGCGCGAGCCTGCTGTTCCCGACCTCCTACGGCTATTACGATCCGTTCGTGCTGAAGGCGGCGAAGGCCGATCCGGCGGTGACCTTCCTGCATTGCGGCGGGTTGTGGAAAGCCGGCCAGCCGCTGAACGCGCATAGTTATTTCGGCTATATCGACGAGGCGGTGTATCTCTCCGGCGTGGTGGCGGCGCATTCCAGCAAAACACGCAAATTCGGCTTCGTCGCCGCCAAGCCGATCCCGCAGGTGCTGCGCAACATCAATGCCTTTACTCTCGGCGCGCAGAGCGTGCAGCCCTCGATCACCACGCAGGTGATCTTCACCGGCGACTGGTTCCTCCCGGTGCGCGAGGCGGAGGCGACCAACAGCCTCGCCGATCAGGGCTGCGACGTCATCACCTGCCATGTCGACAGCCCGAAGGTGGTGATCGAGACGGCGGAAAAGCGCGGGCTGTTCACCACCGGCTATCACACCAACCAGATGGTGCTGGCGCCGAAGGGCTATCTCACCGGGGCGGAGTGGGACTGGCCGAGCCTCTATCCGCGGCTGGTGCGGAGTGCGATGGCAAAGCAGCCGATTCCCAACATGCTGCGCGGCGGGTTTCATTCCGGCTTCGTGCGCAGCTCGCCCTATAACCCGATCGTGCCGGCGGCGGCGCGCAAGCAGGCGGATGCGATCCGCGCCCGCTTTCTCGCCGGCAACGTGGCGATCTTCAAGGGGCCGATCCAGGACAACAAGGGCAGCACGGTGATCGCCGCCGGCACCGTGCTCGACGAGCATGACGTGACGCTCGAACAGATGAACTATCTGGTCGCCGGGGTCGCCGGCTCGGTGAGCTGAGCGAGCCGGGTTTGCGACGATGCGCCTCGCGCGGGGCATCGAGGCAGCGCTGCCGCCGGTGCTCGCGCTGCTGGCGACGGCGGTGTTGTTCGCCGCCTTCCTCGGCCTTTCGGGCACCGATCCGCGCGCGGCGTACGGGCTGATCTGGCTCGGCGCCTTCGGCACCGCGTTCTCCTGGCAGAACACTCTGTTGCGCGCCGCCCCGTTGCTGCTGACCGGGCTATGCACCGCGTTGCCGGCACAGCTCGGCCTCGTCATCATCGGCGGCGAGGGTGCCTTCGTGCTCGGCGCGCTGGCCGCTGCGGCGGTTGGCCTGAAGCTCGCGGCGACGGGGATGGCGCCGGTCGGCATCGATGGCGCGATGGCGCTGGCCGCCATGGCGGCGGGTGGGGTGGTGATCGCGCTCTCCGGCGCGCTGCGCCACTGGCGCGGGGTGAACGAGACGATCTCCTCGCTGCTGCTCGCCTATATCGCCATCGCGGTGATGAACCAGCTCGTCGAGGGCGTGCTGCGCGATCCCGCCAGCCTGAACAAGCCATCGACCCGCGCGCTGCCCGATGCGCTGATGCTGGGCGCCATTCCCACCGGGTCGCTGCCGATCAGCGTGCATGTCGGGCTGCTGTTCGGGCTGATCGCCTGTCTGCTCGCCTATGGGCTGATCTTCCACACCACTTTTGGTTTTGCGACCCGCATGGTCGGCGGCAATCTTCGCGCGGCGCGGATGGCGGGGCTGCCGGTGGGGCGGCTGATCCTGATCGTGACGGCGCTCGGCGGCGCCGCGGCGGGGCTCGCCGGCATGGTCGAGGTGGCCGCCGTGCAGGGTGCGGCGAGTGCGGATATCGCCGCCGGCTATGGCTTCACCGGCATTCTCGTGGCGTTCCTCGCGCGGCAGAACCCGCTCGCGATCATTCCGGTCGCCGTGCTGCTCGGCGGCATCGATGCCAGCGGCGGGCTGCTCGAACAGCGGCTCGATCTGCCGGATGCGACGATCCAGGTGCTGCGCGGCCTGCTGTTTCTTTCGCTGCTGACCGTCGAGGCGTTGCAGGGCCGTCTGCGCCTCGCGGAGTTGCTGCGCTGGCGCCGAGCGCCGGCCGTGGCACAGGCGGTGAACGCAACGGTATCCGGACCATGAACGCTGGCGCAGCCCTCGGCTGGTGGGGCGTGCCGCTCGCGGTGTTCGCCGGCGCGATCCGCGTCTCGACGCCCTTCCTGTTCGTCAGCCTCGGTGAGGTGATCACCGAAAAGAGCGGGCGGATCAACCTCGGGCTGGAGGGCACGCTGGTGATGGGGGCGATGGCCGGCTATGCGATCGCCTACCTCACCCTCTCGCCCTGGCTCGGCGTGCTCGCCGCCGGACTCGCCGGGCTGGCGCTCGGGCTGCTGCATGGCGGGATCTGCGCGCTGCCACGGGTGAACGATACCGCGGTGGGCATCGCGCTGATGCTGTTCGGCACCGGGCTTGCTTTTTATCTCGGCAAACCCTTCATCGCGCCGAAGGCACCCGGGCTGCCGGCGATCGACCTCGGGTTTTGGAGCGCCAGCCCGCAGGTGCGCGCCGCCTTGCAGATCAATGTGCTGTTTTTCATCGGCCTCGCTTGTGCGCCGCTGCTCGGCTGGGGGCTGCGCCATACCGGCATCGGCCTCACCCTCCGCATGGTGGGCGAGAGCGCCGATGCGGCGCGCGCGATGGGCCGCTCGCCGGTGCGCGTGCGGCTGCTCGCCACCGGCTTCGGTGGCTGCATGGCCGGCATCGGCGGCTGCTTTCTCTCGCTCGGCTATCCGGGAAGCTGGAACGAGGGGCTTTCCAGCGGCCAGGGCATCACCGCCGTCGCCTTGGTGATCTTCGCGCGCTGGCGGCCGATGGCGTGTCTCGGCGCCTCGCTGCTGTTCGGCGGCGCCGGCGCCCTCGGCCCGGCGCTGCAATCGGTGGGGGTGAGCGGTTTCTATCATCTGTTCAACGCCGCGCCCTACATCCTCACCCTCGCGATCCTGATCCTCGCCAGCCGGCCAGACCGGATGCTCGGGGGCGCCCCCGGCGAATTGTCGATCACCAAATAGGAGCAGCGCATGAGCGGATTGGGTGGCTTGAACAAGGCGCCGGGGGGCGTAGTGGTGGGGCTGGCGCAATTGCAACTGCCGCACATCGCGACGGCCGCCGATGTCGCGCGGCAGACGGAGAAGATCTGCGCCATGGTCGGCAAGGCGCGCGGCGGCCTCGCCGGGATGGATCTGATCGTGTTCCCGGAATACGCGCTGCATGGCCTGTCGATGGATACGAACCCGGACATTCTATGCCGGATGGACGGGCCGGAGGTGGCCGCCTTCCGCGCCGCCTGCCGCACGCATCGCATCTGGGGCTGTTTTTCGTTGATGGAATACAACCCGGATGGCAATCCGTGGAACACCGGCATCATCCTCGACGATCGGGGCGAGTTGCGGCTCTATTACCGCAAGCTGCACCCTTGGGTGCCGGTGGAACCGTGGGAGCCGGGCGATCTCGGCATTCCGGTGTGCGACGGGCCGAACGGATCGAAGCTCGCCCTCATCATATGCCACGACGGCATGTTCCCCGAGATGGCGCGCGAGGCGGCCTATAAGGGGGCGGAGATCATGCTGCGCACCGCCGGCTACACCGCGCCGATCCGCCATGCCTGGCGCATCACCAATCAGGCCAATGCGTTCTGCAACCTGATGGCGACGGCGAGCGTGTGCCTGTGCGGCAGCGACGGGGTGTTCAACTCGATGGGCGAGGCGATGGCGTGCAATTTCGACGGCACCATCATCGCCGAGGGCGGCAACGTGCCGGATGAGATCATCGCCGCCGAGCTGCGCCCCGATCTGGTGCGCGAGGCGCGCCGACACTGGGGGGTGGAGAACAACATCTACCAGTTCGGCCATCGCGGCTTCACCGCCGTGGCCGGCGGGGCGACCGACTGTCCCTACACCTACATGCACGATCTCGCCGCCGGACGCTATCGCCTGCCGTGGGAGGCGGAGGTGCTGGTGACCGACGGCACATCCTGCGGCTTCCCGCGCCCCGAACGGCAAGCACGGAGGCGCGTGCCATGACCACGATCGCCGCCGAGCCGTACGCCTGGCCGTTCGACGGCGCGCTCACCCCGGCCAACACGGCGCTGATGGTGATCGACATGCAGACCGATTTCTGCGGCATCGGCGGCTATGTCGATCGCATGGGCTACGATCTTTCGCTCACCCGCGCGCCGATCGCACCGATCGCGCGGGTGCTGGCGGCGATGCGCGCCGGCGGCTATCACATCCTGCACACACGCGAGGGGCACCGGCCCGATCTGTCCGATCTGCCGGAGAACAAACGCTGGCGCTCGCGCCAGATCGGCGCCGGCATCGGCGATCCCGGCCCATGCGGGCGGATTCTGGTGCGCGGCGAGCCGGGCTGGGAGATCATCCCCGAACTCGCGCCCTTGCCCGGCGAGCCGGTGATCGACAAGCCGGGCAAAGGCTCCTTCTGCGCCACCGACCTCGAATTGCTGCTGCGCGTGCGCGGCATCCGCAATCTGGTGTTGACCGGCATCACCACCGATGTCTGCGTGCATACCACCATGCGCGAGGCGAACGACCGGGGGTTCGAATGCGTGCTGCTGGCGGATTGCTGCGGCGCGACCGATGCGGCCAACCATCGGCAGGCTTTGCACATGGTCAAAATGCAGGGCGGCGTGTTCGGCGCGGTGGCCGGTGCCGCACTTATGGCTGGGCGTAACCTATGGAGCCGGCGCTCGAAGTGGTCGGCATGAGCAAGCGCTTCGGCGGCTTCGCGGCGCTCGATGCCGTGTCGCTACGCGTCGCCGCCGGCGGCGTGCATGCGCTGATCGGCGAGAACGGCGCCGGCAAATCGACCCTGGTGAAATGCATCATGGGCTATTACCGCGCCGATGCCGGGGCGGTGCTGCTGGCTGGGCGAGAGGTGGAGATCCGCAACCCGCGCGAGGCGCATCGCGCCGGTATCGGCATGGTCTATCAGCATTTCACCCTGGTGCCGGCGATGAGCGTTTTGGAGAATCTCGCCCTCGCGCGCGGCCTGCCGCGCGGGCGGATCGACTGGCGGGGCGAGCGCGCGCGGCTCGCTGGCTTTCTCGCCACCATGCCCTTCGCCGTGCCGCTGGAACGCCCGGTTGCCGCCCTCAGCGCCGGCGAGCGGCAGAAGGCGGAGATCCTCAAACAACTCTATCTGGATGCCCGCATCCTCATCCTCGACGAGCCGACCTCGGTGCTCACGCCGCAGGAGGCCGACGAGATTCTCACCCTGCTACGCGCCATGGCGCGCGCCGGGCAGATCACCGTGATGATGATCACGCATAAATTCCGCGAGGTGCTGGCCTTCGCCGATACGGTGAGCGTGCTCAGGCGCGGCCGGCTGGTCGGCGGCGGCGCGGTCGCGAGCCTCGATGCCGATGCGATGGCGGCATTGATGATCGGCGAGCAGAGTGTGGCGGCGAGTGCCGCGCGCGGCACGGACGCGCGCGGCACGGTGCGGCTGGTGCTCGACGATCTCACCGCGACGGATGCCGCCGGCGCGCCGGCGCTGCGCGGCGTGAGCCTTTCCGTCCATGGTGGCGAGATCGTCGGCATCGCCGGGGTATCGGGCAACGGGCAAAGCACGCTGGTGGAGGTGCTGGCGGGCCAGCGCCGCGCCCGTGGCGGGCGGATGACGGTACAGGGCGAGGCGTTTCACGCGAGCCGGCGCGAGGTCATGCGTCATCGCATCGCGCTCCTGCCGGAGGAGCCGCTGCGCAATGCCTGTGTGGCGGCGATGAGTGTCGCCGAGAACATGGCTTTTCGCGTCTTCGACCGCCCGCCGATGGCGCGCGGCCCGCTGCTGCGTCGTGGCCAGATACGGGCTGCCGCCGAGCGGCTGATCGCGCGCTACAACGTGCGCACCAGTTCGCCCATGGCGCCGATCGGCACACTCTCCGGCGGCAATGTGCAGCGTGCCGTGCTGGCGCGCGAACTCGGCGGCGCGGTCGATCTGCTGATCGCCGCCAACCCGGTGTTCGGCCTCGATTTCGTCGCCGTGGCCGATATCCACGCGCAGATCCTCGCCGCGCGCAACCGGGGGGCGGCGGTGCTGCTGGTCAGCGAGGATCTCGACGAGTTGCTGGAACTCGCCGACCGCATCCTGGTGATGTCGGAGGGCCGCATCACCTTCGAGACGACCGCCGCCGAGGCGGACCGCCGGCTGATCGGGCGCCACATGGCCGGGCATCACTGATCAAATAATAAGCATTATTTTGTATTCCCCATAGAACAATCAAAAAATGCCGTGTTTTTCGGCGAATTTCCTTGGTCGATCGCCGGTCGGATGCCTATGCTGGCCGGACAGGAGACGCGGCCCATGCCAGACGACGCAGCGATCCAGGAGAGCATCCGGCGGCGCTATCACCAGCCGCGCGGCATCGAGCAGTTCGGCATCGAGCCGATTCCGGATGCGCGCCGCACCGTGGGCGGCTGGGATCTGTTCTCGATCATCCTCGGCCTCTCGCTCAACCCCGGCGCCATTCTGGTCGGCGGCCTCGCCGTCGCGTCCGGCCTGTCGTTTCTCGCCGCCGTCGCCGCCATCACCGGCGGCATGATCATCGCCGTGGTGCCCTATACCATCATGGCGACGATCGGCGTCGATTACGGCCTGCCCGGCCAGGTCGGCACCCGCATGGCCTATGGGCTGATCGGCGCGAAATTCGTGCCTTCGCTGCTGCGCAGCCTCGCCTCGATCTACTGGTTCGCCTTCCAGACGGTCGCCGGCTCGCTCGCCCTCGTCGCCGTGCTGGAGCGCTGGACCGGCGGGCATTTCCCGCTGATCGGCGTGAGCCTCGCCTTCGCCCTGTTGCAGGCGATCGTCGCCATCATCGGCTATGACAGTCTGAAGCAGCTCTCGCGTGCCGCCCTGCCGCTCAAGCTCGGTATTCTCGGCTATGCGCTCTGGATGATGGCAGCGCATCCCGACCCGCATTTCGCCCCCGGCGCGGTGCTGCGCTATGCCGGCGGGCCTCAGGGCGGCTGGCTGTTGTTCGTCACCTGGATGAACGTGCTGGCGGCCAATTCCCTTACTCTCGTAACCGATGCCTCGGATTTCTGCCGCTACACGCGGCGGCGCGCCGACATGTGGTGGGGTACCATCGCCGGCAAGGTTGGCGGCGCCTGCTTCTCCGCCGTGCTCGGCGCCTATGCCGCCGCGGCGACGCTCGGGCATGTGCCGAACATGTTCCAGGTGGCGGCGGGGTTGAGCCAAGGATGGTTGCCGCTGCTCGCGCTGGTGGTGGTGATCGTGCTGGACAATTGGACCATCAATGTCCTCAACCTCTATACTGGCGGTCTCTCGCTCGCCAATATCTTCGAGCGGCTCGGCCGGTTCTGGACCACGCTGATCATCAGCGCCCTCGGCATCGGCCTCTCCGCCGTGCCGGACGTGGTGCATGGCTATACCGGCTATGTCGGGCTGCTCGGCAATATCTTCTCGCCGATCGCCGGCGTTCTGGTGGCCGACTATTTGTTCGTCAAGCGGATGCAGATCGACATGGTGGGGCTGTTCGAGCGCGGCGGCCCCTATTGGTACTGGCGCGGCTGGAACCCGGTCGCGGTGTTTTGGACGGCGGGCGGCTTCCTGCTCTATATGTTCGTCATTCCGAAACCCTGGGTGCAGACGCTCTGCACGCTGATCCTGACGGCGGCGTGCTATTGGGCCACCACCCGGTTGCTGGCGCTGCGCTGGCGCCTCCTGGCACGCGGCGCCCGCCCCGGCGAGCAGCGCGAGAGCGTCGAGGCCCTGGTGTGGGAGTTGGCATCGCGCAAGCTGTCGTAAGCGCGCCCAACCCTACACACCCAACAGGTCGAGCCGTATGACCGACACGCATTCCCCGGCCGCACTGGCCTCGGCATGCGGCGGGCGCAGGATCAGCGCATCGGCCGCCGCGAGCACGCTCAGCAGCGAGGAATCCTGCCGCTCGAAGGCGGTGGCGATCAGCCGGCCGTTCCCATCGCGGTGCAGTCTTGCGCGCAGGAAATCGGCCCGGTGGTCATTCGCCGGCAGCGCCGCGCCAAGCCAGGCCGGCTCGCTCGCCGGCACCTCGCGCATCTCGCCGCCGAACCGGGCCAGCGCCGGCAGCAGATAGATAACGGCGCAGACCATCGTCGAGACCGGGTTGCCCGGCAGGCCGAGCACCGGGGTGGTGCCAAGCCGGCCGAAAATCAGCGGCTTGCCCGGCCGCATGGCGATCCGCCAGAAATCGAGCGCCATGCCGCGCGCCACCAGCGCCGCCTGCACCAGATCATGCGCGCCGACGCTCGCGCCGCCGGTGGTGAGCAGCAGATCCATCCCGGCGCTCGCCTCGACGACGCCGGCGATCAGCGCCGGATCATCGCCGGCGATCGGCAGCACCACCGGCGCGCCGCCGCCGGCGCGCACCAGGGCCGCGAGCGCGTGAGCGTTGGAACTGACGATGCCGCCAGAGGGGATCGGCTCGCCGGGCAGGGCGATCTCATCGCCGGTGGCCAGAATGGCGACGCGCGGGCGGCGATGCACGATGAGCCAGGGATGGTTCGCCGCCGCCGCAAGGCCGATGTCGCGCGGCGTGAGCCGCCGCCCTGCCGCGAGCACCGCCGCTCCGGCCGTAAAATCCTGCCCGGCGCGGCGGATGTGCCGCCCGGCCCGCGCCGCTTCGCGCAACTGTATGCGGTCGCCGTCGGCGCGCACATCCTCCTGGATCACCACGCAATCGGCGCCGGGCGGCAGCACGCTGCCGGTGAACAGCCGCACCGCCTCGCCCGGCCCGACATGGCCGGCGAACGGGTGGCCGGCCGGTGCCTCGCCGATCACCCGTAGCACCGCATCGAGAGGACCATCGACGGCGCGGAGCGCGTAGCCGTCCATCGCCGAGAGATCGGCCGGCGGCTGCGTGAGCCGCGCGCGCACCGGCTGCGCCAGCACCCGGCCGGCAGCCTCCGAAAGCGCGACCGTCTCCGGCGGACAGGGCCGCAGACCGTCGAGAATACGCGCGCGCGCCTCCGCCACGCTGAGCATCGGCGCGTTCATGGCTGCGCGAAATCGCCCGATTTGCCGCCCGATTTCTCGACCACGCGCAACGCCTCGATGCGCATGCCGCGATCGATCGCCTTGCACATGTCATAGACGGTGAGCGCTGCGATGCTCGCCGCCGTCAGCGCCTCCATCTCCACCCCGGTGCGCCCTGTGGTGCGTACCGTCGCACTGATCTCCACCGCATCCGGCGACGCCGGCTCCAGCGTGAGGCTCACAGCGCTGATCGGCAGCGGATGGCAGAGCGGGATCAGCTCGGCGGTGCGCTTGGCGGCCATGATGCCGGCGAGCCGCGCAACGCCGAGCACGTCGCCCTTCTTGGCAGTGCCGGCGCGGATGGCAGCGAGCGTTGCCGGCTGCATCAGCACCCGCACCCGCGCCGTTGCCGCCCGCGCGGTCTCGGCCTTGGCCGAGACATCGACCATGTGGGCAGCACCCGTGCCGTCGAAATGCGTGAGGTCGCCGCTCATCGCCCGAGCATCGCCCGCGTGGCGGCGGCGATGTCGTCCTGGCGCAGCAGCGCCTCGCCGATCAGGAAACAGCGCACGCCAGAGGCGGCGAGGCTCTGCACATCGGCATGGCCCGCAATGCCGCTCTCGGCGACCAGGAAGCGATCCGGCGAAACCAGCGGCGCGAGATCGCGCGTGGTGGCGAGGTCGGTCTTCAGCGTTTTCAGGTTGCGGTTGTTGATGCCGATCCAGCGGGTTTGCAGCCCGAGCGCGCGGTCCAATTCGGCGCGGTCGTGCACCTCGGCCAGCACGTCGAGATCGAGCGCGCGGGCGGCCTCCTCCAGTTCGCGTGCCTGCGGGTCGGAGAGGGCGGCGAGGATCAGCAGGATGCAATCCGCCCCCATCGCCCGGCTTTCATGCACCTGCCACGGGTCGAGGATGAAATCCTTGCGCAGCACCGGGAGGGCGACCGCCGCGCGGGCCGCGCGCAGATCGGCCGGCGCGCCCTGGAAATACGGGCCGTCGGTAAGCACCGAGAGACAGGCGGCACCGCTCGCCGCATAGGCGCGGGCCAGCGCCGGTGGATCGTACACCGGGCGGATCAGGCCGCCGGAGGGGGAGGCTTTTTTCAGCTCGGCGATCAGCCCGAAGCCGCCGCCGGCCGTCGCCGCCGCCAGCGCCCGGCCGAAGCCGCGCGGCGGGCCGACCTGCGCGATCTGTGCGTGCAGCGCCGCGAGCCCGGTTTCGTGCCGGCGGCGGGCGACCTCGGCGCGCGTGTCGGCGCAGATGCGCTCCAGCACGTCGCCCGGCATGGATGTGGTTTCACTCATGCGCTCTCCCATTCATGCGGCCAGGGCGCCGCCCGCCGCAGACGTTCGAGGGAGGCGAGCGCCGCGCCGCCATCGAGCGCGCCGCGCGCCTCGGCGACGCCGGCGGGCAGATCGCGCACCCGCCCGGCGATGATGAGTGCCGCGGCGGCATTCAATACGACTGTGTCGCGATAGGCGCCAGTCGCCCCGCGCAGCAGCGCCTCGAGGGCAGCGGCATTGGCCGAAGCGTCGCCGCCACGGATCGCCTCGACCGGCGCGCGGTCCAGGCCGGCATCCTCCGGCCGCAGGGTCCATTCGCGGATCGCCCCATCCTGCCAGGCGACCACCTGATTGTCGCCGGCGACCGTCAGCTCGTCGAGCCCCTGGCCATGCACGATCCAGCAGGTCTCGCTGCCCAGCCGCCCCAGCGTCTCCGCCATCGGGCGTGCCCAGAGCGGGTCGAACACGCCGATCAGTTGGCGCCGCACCCGCGCCGGATTGGCGAGCGGGCCGAGCAGGTTGAAGATGGTGCGGGTGCCCAGCTCCACCCGTGGCCCGGCGGCGTGGCGCAGAGCGGCATGATGGCGCGGCGCGAACAGGAAGACACAGCCGGCATCGCGCAGAATGGCGGGCAGCCGCTCCAGCGGCACATCGGTATCGACGCCGAGGGCGCGCAGCACGTCGGCGCCGCCAGTGCGCGAGCTGAGCGCGCGATTGCCGTGCTTGGCAACCGTCACGCCAAGCCCGGCGAGGACGAAGGTGACGGCGGTGGAGACATTCAGCGTGCCGGCATTGTCGCCGCCGGTGCCGCAGACGTCGATCGCCTCCGCCGGTGCATCGATCGCCAGCATGCGCGCGCGCATGGCGCGCACCGCGCCGGTGAGTTCGGCCACCGTCTCGCCGCGCACGCGCATGGCCATCAGCAGCCCGGCGATCTGCGCCGGACTCGCCTCGCCGGCCATGATCAGGCCGAAGGCATCCTCCGCCTCCGCCTCGCTCAGGGTCTCGGCCATGGCGAGCCGCGCGAGGATGGGTTTCAAGGTTCCCGACATACGATCTCTTCAGGCTGCGGCGCGGGTCGGGCTGCGCGCTATATGCAGAAAATTGCGCAGAATGTCGTGGCCGTGCGCGCTGGCGATGCTCTCGGGGTGGAACTGCACGCCGAACACCGGCAGGCTGCGATGGCGCAGCCCCATGATCAGCCCATCCGGCGAAAACGCCGTCGCTTCCAGCGCCGCCGGCAGCCCTTCGCGCGCGACGATCAGGCTATGATAGCGGGTGGCGTCGAAGGGTGAAGGGAGACCCGCGAAAATATCGCTGCCGTGATGGCTGATCGGGCTGATTTTGCCATGCATCGGCGCCGGCGCGCGCACCACCGCGCCACCGAACGCCTGCCCGATCGCCTGATGGCCGAGACAGACGCCGAGGATCGGCACCTGACCAGCGGCGGCGGCGATCAGATCGAGGCAGATGCCGGCCTCGTTCGGCGTGCAAGGGCCAGGCGAGAGCACGATCGCCTCCGGCCGCAGCGCAAGCGCCGCCGCCGGTGTCAGCGCATCATTGCGCCGCACGTCGCACACCGCCCCCAGATCGCCGAGGAAATGCACCAGATTGAAAGTAAAACTGTCGTAATTATCGATCAGCAGGATCATCACGCGCCCCGAATACCGCGCCGAGACCTTGCCTCGCGGCCCTCCCGCGGTCAACGCGGAAAGCTCCGGGCAGGAAAGCGCTGGCCGCCACCCGCCAAAGCGCGTTAGATTTATGCAAAACCAGCCGGCCGCAGGGCGGCACGGCGACAGGGAGGAATGCCAATGCGGTCGGCGCGCTTCTGGGTGTGCGTGTTGTTGTTCACCGGCTGCACGGTGAATTATATCGACCGCGTGGCGCTCTCGGTCGCCGCCCGCCCGATTGCCACGGAATTCCATATCTCGCCGGTCGGCATGGGCTATCTGTTTTCCGCCTTCCTCTGGACCTATCTCGTCTTCCTGATCCCCTGGGGCATCGTGGTGGACCGGCTGGGAACCCGCCCAGTGGTGGGCTTCGGCATGGCGTTCTGGTCGCTCGCCACCCTGGCGACGGGCCTCGCCGGGAGTTTTGGCGCGGTGTTCGCGACACGCCTCGCCATGGGGTTCGGCGAAGCCTCCACCTATCCGGCCGGCGGGCGGGTGATCCGCGAGTGGATCCCACCGGGCGAGCGCGGTCTCGCGACGGTGGTGTTCAATAGCGGCGGCTACGCCGGGCCGGCGCTCGGCGCCATCCTGGTCGCGGCCGTGACCAGCGCACTCGGCTGGCGCGGCGGGTTTTTCGCCGCCGGTGCCGTGGGGTTCGTCTGGCTCGCGATCTGGCTCGCCTGGTTCCGCACGCCGGAGCAATCGCGCCACGTGAGCGAGGCCGAGCGCGCCCATATTCTGCGCGAGCGCGGTGATGCCCCACGTGGCGGTGGCGGCGGCGGCCTGCCCGCTCTGCTGCGTTGTCCGAGCCTGTGGGGGCTGTTCTTCACCCAGGGTTCTGCGGTCTATGCGCAATATCTGTTCCTTACCTGGATGCCGAGCTATCTGCAGGCCACGCGCCATCTCACCATCCTGAAAACCGGGTTTTACACCGCCCTGCCCTATCTGGTCGCGGTGGTGGGAACCATGCTGATCGGTCGGGTGAGCGATCGGCTGCTGCGTGGCGAGGTGGTCTCGGCGGGACGGCGGCGGCGGATGGTGGCGGCGATGATGCTGCTCTCGGCGGTCATCCTGGCGGTGCCCTGGGTCGCCAGCACCGGGCTGATTTTGCTGCTGTTCACCGTCTCGCTCACTGGCATCGCGAGCGCCGTGGGGCTGAATATCGCGCTGCTCAACGATCTCCTGGTCGATCCGGGCGATTCCGGTCGCGCCAATGGGTTTCTGGTGAGTGGGGGCAATCTGTTCGGCCTGCTGGCGCCGATCCTGACCGGCTATGTGGTGGCCGGCAGCGGCAGCTATGATTGGGCATTCCTGATCGCCGGGCTATTGTTGCTCTGCGGGGCGACGATCTGCCTCACCCTCACCCGCCGCCCGATCGCGGCCATATCGCATCTGTCCATCCATTACGCATGAGGCCGCCATGCTCTATGCCCCACCGCGCGATATTCCCACCACCGTCTTCGCCCGTCTGCCGGAGGCGCTACGTAACGCCTCCGAGGACCATGAATGGGTGGCGGCCCAGCCGCGCGGCGGACCGGCGCGCTCGTTGCTGGAAGGCCCGTCGTTCGACCGCGAGGGGCGCCTCTGGTGCGTCGATCTGCCGAACGGACGCATTTTGCGGCTCACCGCCGATGGCGCCTTCGAGGTCATCGCCGAATACGACGGCTGGCCGAATGGGCTGAAAATCCACCGCGACGGGCGCATTTTCATCGCCGACCACAAGCACGGCATCATGCTGCTCGATCCCGCCTCCCGCCGGGTCACGCCCTGGCTGGAGCGGGCGCGGCTCGAGCGGTTCAAGGCGGTGAACGATCTGTTCTTTGCCAGCAACGGCGATCTCTATTTCACCGATCAGGCGCTCACCGGGCTGCACGACCCGACCGGGCGGTTGTTCCGGGTGCGGCCGGACGGGCGGGTGGATTGTTTGCTCGACAACATCCCGAGTCCGAACGGGCTGGTGATGAATGCCGACGAGAGCGTGCTCTATCTGGCGGTGACGCGCGGCAACTGCATCTGGCGCGTGCCGCTCGCGCGCGATGGCGGGGTGGCGAAGGTGGGGCTGTTCATCCAGCTCTCCGGCGGCGGCGGGCCGGACGGTCTGGCGCTCGACGCCGAGGGAAGGCTGCTGGTCGCGCATGTCGGCATGGGGTCGGTGTGGGTGTTCGACCGGCTCGGCGAGCCGGTGGCGCGCATCCGTTCCTGCGCCGGGCTGTTCACCACCAATATGGCATTCGGCGGCACGGACGGCCGCACCTTGTTCATTACCGAGAGCGAGAGCGCCAGCATTCTCTGCGCCAGCATGGATGTCTCCGGCAGCCGGATGTTCGCGCATGGCTGAGCACCCGCCGCACCGCACGATCCTTGCCTCATGCGTCGTCGCGCTGGCGCTCGCCGCCCAGCCGGCGATGGCACAACCGCCTCCCGGACCGCCGCCCGGCGGCCCTCCTGGGGGCGGGCCAGGAGCCTGGGGTGGACCAGGAGCCTGGGGTGGACCGGGGCCGGGCCCTGGCGGACCACCGCCGCCGCCCGGATGGTGGGGGCCGGGCTATGCCGGTGGACCACCGCCTGGCCCACCGCCGCCCGGCTGGCCCCCACCGCCGGCCTGGCCGTATGGTCCGCCGCCGCCCGGCTGGCCGCCAGGTCCGCCACTGCCAGGCTGGGTGCCGCCAGCACTCGGATGGCTCAGCAGCTTATAGGCTGGAGGGTGACCTCATACCAACGGCCATAAAGCATGACCGTTGGGGATTGTCTTTGTTTCGCGCGCCGCCGCCGGCCAACCCGGCGCGCATACCAACGGCCGTTGACCTCGGAAGAGTCGAGATCAACGGCCGCTGGTATCACATCTCCAATAGCCAGCCGAGATCCTGCGCCGCGCCGGCCGCCAGCGGGTCGCGCGGGAGCAGGCGATGCGTGAGCACCATCCCCGCCAGGGCGCGGCGCGCCGGGTCGTCGAGCCGGGCGGCCTCCCAGGCCATCGCGAGGGCGGTCGTCGCGTGGTACAGCGCGGAGGCCGCCTGACGCGCCAGGGTTGCATCGCACAAGGCGGCATCGGCCAGGGCGAAAGCGCGGGCGATGACGCTGGCCGCCTCGGGCAGAGTGCCGGCAAGCCCCGTCAGATGCGCGCGTAGCACCTCGAAGGCGCCCTCGCGCTTGCCGGCGCGCAGCACGTCGAGGGCAACGACATTGCTGGTGCCTTCCCAGATCGATCCGAGATGGGCGTCGCGCAGCAGGCGCGGATCGGGCCATTCCTCGATATAGCCCGCGCCCCCGCGCACCTCCATCGCATCCGCCGTTACTTTGCGCGCATCGCGGCAGGCGCGGAATTTGAAGAGCGGCGTCAGCACGCGCAGCAGCGCATAGGCCCCAGGCTCGCCGGCATCGGCGCGGCGGAGTGCCTCCGCGGTCTGGAACATCATGCTGCGCGCTTGTTCCGCCAGCACCAGCATTTTCACCAACTGGCGCTGCATCAGCGGCATCTCGATCAAGCGCACGCCGAAGGCGATACGATGGCGCGCGACGAACAGCGCCTCGCTCACCGCCCGGCGCATCAACCCGGCGGCGCGCACACCGTTCGAGAGGCGGGAGTTGTTCACCATGTCGGCCATCTGGCGAAACCCGGCGCCCGGCTCACCGACCAGCCAGGCGGTGGCGCCGTCGAGGCGGATTTCGCCGCTCGCCATCGAGCGCGAGCCGAGCTTGTCCTTCAGCCGCACGATGCGATAGGCATTCATCGTCCCATCGGGTAGTCGGCGCGGCAGCAGGAACAGCGCCACCCCCTTGATACCCTCGACCGCGCCCTCCGGGCGCGCCAGCACCATCGCCAGATCGGCATCGGCGTTGGAGCAGAACCATTTATCGCCGGTGAGCGCCCAACTGCCATCGCCACGGGGCGCGGCGCGCACCGCCGTGGCACCAACGTCGGAACCGGCGCCCTGCTCCGTCATGAACATGGCACCCTGGTGCAGCGTATCCAGATCCTGGCTGGTGAGTGCGGGCAGATAGCGCGCGAGCAATGCCGGATCGGCGAATTTGCAGAGCGTGCGGGTCAGGCTGTCGGTCATGCTGACCGGACACATCAGGCCGAATTCCGCCTGCACGAACAGAAAGGTGAGGAGGTATTTGGCGATCGGCGGCATCGGCGCGGGCCAGCCCAGCACGCCGGCGCGGTGCGAGAGTGCGGCCAGACCATACTCCCCGAAGGCCAGACGCTCCATCTCGCGATAGGCCGGGTGTTTGTCGATGCGCTGTTCATCGGCGCCGCTGCGCGTGCGGTGCTGCAACACCGGCGGATGACGATCGGCGATGCCGGCCAGATCGTCGAGCCGGCCGCCCGCGAGCGCACCAAGCCGATCGAGATGCGAAACGAGATGGGCATCGAGATCCGCCGGCAGATAGAGGGAGGCGAGACGCGCGAGTGCGGGGTCGGCGCGGTAGAGATTACGGCCGTGGCTGTCCGGCACCGCCGCGGCACCGGTGGGCGCCGGCGGCATGGCGATGTTCATGGGTGCGCCATGGCGCAGGCTTCCCCGGCCATCGGGCGGAACGCCTGATCGGCCGGGGTGGTGGCGACGAGGTTATAGACATCCCACGGCATACGGCTCTGCGCCGGCGTTTTCACCCGGAACAGATAGACCGGGCAGAGAAAGCGCCCGTCGGCGCGAATACTGGCGCGGCCGAAACAATCATCGTCGGTCGGCAGCGCCTTCATCGCCGCGATAGCCGCCCGGCCGGAGGCGCGCGCCTTTGCCGGACCGATGGAAGCCACCGCGCGCAGATAGTGCAGCACGCCGCCATAGCAGCTCGCATGCAGGCTGCTCGGGTAGTTGCCGCCCGTCTTGGGCAGAAAGCGCTTGGTGAAGGCGCGCGTGCGCTCGTTCAGATCCCAATAGAAAGTCTCTGAAATCAGTAACCCCTGCCCGGTTTCCAGCCCCATGGAGTGGACCTCGGTGATGAAGCTGAGCAGCGCCGCGATCGTCATGCCATGCGCCGCGAGGCCGAATTCATGCGCCTGCTTGACGCAGTTTTCCATATCGCCACCAGTGTTGCACAGGCCGAGCACCTTGGCCCCGCTCGCCTGCGCGGAGATCAGGAAGGAAGAAAAATCCGTGGTGCCGGGAAACGGATAGGCGGCGCGGCCGAGAATTTTACCGCCCTTCGCCGCCACGAGGCCTGCCGCCTCGCGCTCCAGCGCGTGGCCGAAAGCGTAATCGGCGATGATCAGGAACCAACTGTCGCCGCCGGCGCGCAGCACCGCGCTGCCGGTGGAATGCGCATCGCCCCAGGTATCGGGCGCCCAATGGATCATGTTCGGGTTGCAGTATTTCGCGGTAATGTCGGCCGAAGCGGGACCGGTGTTGAGCTGCGCCTTGTCCTTGGCGGAAACCACGCCGTTCACCGCGAGCGCCACGGCGGTGTTGTTGAGATCGGCCACCGCATCGACGCCGTCGCGATCGAACCACTGCCGCGCGATGCCGGAGGCGATGTCGGGCTTCTGCTGATGGTCGGCGCTCAGGATCTCGACCGTGAAGCCATGCGTCTCGGGCCGGAAATCCGCCACCGCCTGCTTTGCCGCCAGCACCGAGGTGGGGCCGGAATTGTCACGATACTGGCCGGACAGATCGCTGATGACGCCGATGCGAATGACCGGCATGGTTTCCGCCCGGGCGCCGAAGCCGACCGCCGAGGCGCCAGCCAAAGCCCCACCCAGCATCGCCCTGCGTGAAATCTCCATTGCAACCTCCCCGATTTTCTTCACCATAGAGTGCGGCGAGGTCGATGCGCTGGCAAGCACCGGCGCGGCGAGGAACACCGGACTCCTTTCGTTCCGTTTACCGCCATCGGCATTGTCGTCCGAGGCCTGACGCAACTCCGCATACAGTCCGCGCTAGAAAGGCCGCGGCAGTCATGCAGAGCGACATGGGGAGGTGCCAGCCATGCCAGGAACGCGCCTTGCACGATTGAGGCCCAGTTCCTCCTCGCCGCGCTGCAAGCAGGCCTCGATCTGTCCGCCGTCGGGTCTCATGAGACAGTTTTGCGGAGTTGAAGAAGGGAGG
>DAHXNW010000203.1 GCA_027365195.1 Acetobacteraceae bacterium | reverse complement strand
CCGCGCATGCGCGGCATGCAGCGCACCGCGCTTACCCTGCTGGTGGTCAGCGGCGTGGTGAATTACATCGACCGCGCCACCCTCTCCATTGCCAACCCTTTGATCCGCCACGATCTCGGCCTGTCGATCGCCGATATGGGGCTGCTGCTCTCGGCGTTTCTATGGTCCTATGCCTTCGCCCAGTTGCCGGCTGGCGCGCTGGTCGATCGGCTGGGGCCGCGCCGGCTGCTCGCTCTCGGGCTGACTTTATGGTCGTTCGCGCAATTGCTCGGCGGGCTGGTGCGCGGCTTTGGCGAATTTTTTGCCGCCCGCCTGCTGCTCGGCGTCGGCGAGGCGCCGCAATTCCCCACCGGCGCGCGGGTGGTGCGCGACTGGTTCAATCTGCGCCAGCGCGGCCGCGCGACGGGGGTGTTCAACTGCGCCTCCACCCTCGGCACCGCGATCGCCGCCCCGCTGCTCACCGTGCTGATGCTGAGCTTCGGCTGGCGCTGGATGTTCGCCATCATGGGCATCGCCGGCCTCATCGTCGCCGCCTTATGGTACCTGCTCTACCGCGAGCCGGCGGCGATGGGGCTCGACGCGGTGGAGCGCGGCCATCTAACCGAAGGCGACGAAACCGGGCGCTCGACCCGGGTGAGCCTGCGCGAGTGGCGCCAGTTGTTTCGGTTCCGCACCACCTGGGGCATGATCGCCGGCTATTTCGGCACCATCTATCTCACCTGGGTCTACACGGCATGGCTGCCCAGCTATCTCGAGATGCAGCGCCATATCACCATCTCGAAAACCGGCATGATCGCCGCCATCCCCTATGTGTTCGGCGTGATCGGCGGCCTGTGGGGCGGCTGGCTCGCCGACTGGCTGCTGGCGCGCGGGCTCTCGCCGGTCAATAGCCGGAAATATCCGATGGCGATCGGCCTGCTCGGCACCGCTTTCTTTACCGTGCTGGCCGCCGAAGTGGCGAGCAACGTGCTCGCCGTCGGCTTCATCTCGGCAGCGATTTTTCTGGTGTTCGTCACCAGCACCACCGCCTGGGCGATGGCCTCGGTCGCGGCCCCGGCGAATTACACCGCCTCGCTCGGCTCGATCCAGAATTTCGGCGGCTATTTCGGTGGCGCGCTGGCGCCCACCGTCACCGGCTTCATCGTGCAGGAAACCGGCTCCTTCGTGCCGGCGCTGTTGGTGGGGGCGGCGATCGCGACCGCCTCGGCGGTGGCGCTGTTCTTCATCATCCGGGAGCCGATCACCGCCGAGCAGATCGGCGCCGCGGCGTTGCCGCTACCCGGCACGGTTGCCGTGTGAGCGCGGGGGACGAACGCCGCGCCGCGCCGGGCGCGCGCGCCTTTACGCGTGGGCGCAGCCTCCTCGGCCATCTGCCCGAGGTGCTGCATACCGCCGCCTTCCGCCTCGCGGTCGGCTTCATCGGCGCCTTCGTCGCCTCCATCCTGCTGCTGTTCGGCTTCATCTATTGGCAGACGGCGGTGGTGCAGACCCGCCGCGTCGATCTGCTGCTGATGCACGAGGCGCGCAGCATCGCCGCCGATCCGCCGGAGCGGATCATGCAGACGGTAGGAACGCGGCTGATGAACGATCTGCATCGCTTCACCTTCGCCGGCGTGTTCGCCGCCGACGGTCGGCTGGAGGCGGGCAACCTCGCGCGCATCCCGCCCGGGCTCGCGGCCGACGGGCGCGCGCATGGCGCGATCGCGACGCTCGCCGAACCCGAGCCGGGCGGCAGCCAGCCGGTTCGCGCGGTGGCGCGGACGCTGCCGGGCGGGCGGCTGCTGGTGATCGCACGCAGCATGGAGCCGATCGAAGAACTGCGCCGGGTGGTGCTGCGCGCGCTCCTCCTCGGCGTGCCGCCGGCGATCGCGCTGGCGCTGGCGGCCGGGGTATTCCTCAGCCTGCGCGCGCTGGCGCGGGTGCGCGAGGTGCATGAGACGGTCGAGCGCATCATGCGCGGCGACCTGCACGAGCGCCTGCCGCTGCCCGGCGGCGGCGACGATTTCGACCGGCTGGCCGGCAGCGTCAACCGGATGCTCGATGAGATCGCCCGGCTGCTCGACGAGATCAAGGGCGTGGGCAACGACATCGCGCATGATCTGAAAACGCCGCTGTCGCGGGTGCGCGCCGGTCTGGAACGCTCGCGCGATGCCGCCGGCAGCCGCGAGGCGCTGCTCGGCGCCATCGACCGCGCCATCATCAGCCTCGATCAGACACTCTCGATCATCAACGCCCTGCTGCGCATCGGCGAAATCGAGGCGGGGCGGCGGCGGATCGGTTTCGCGCCGGTGGAGCTCGCGGCGGTGCTGGTGGAGATCGCCGAGCTCTACGCGCCGATCGCCGAGGAGCGCCGCATCCGCCTCACCGTAGCCGTCCCGCCGGCGCCGGTGAGCGCCGATGGCGATCGCGATCTGCTGCTGGAGGCGCTGGCCAATCTGGTCGGCAACGCGATCAAGTTCACCCAGGAGGGCGGCATCGTGGCGCTTTCGCTGGAGCAGCGTGAGGCCGGACCGCTGCTGCTCGTGCGCGACAATGGGCCGGGCATTCCGCCCGCCGAGCACGAGGCGGTGTTTCGCCGATTCTATCGCTCCGACAAGAGCCGCCATATCGACGGCAGCGGCCTCGGTCTCAGTCTGGTGGCGGCGATCGCCAAGCTGCACGGCTTTGCGATCCATCTCGAAGACGCGACACCAGGCTGCATTTTTGTGCTATATTGCTATCCGACGGCAGCGACGACGGAACAACCGCCGGGCTGATGGCGGCTTCGCTAAAACAAAGATTATGTTTTTCCGCTTGAGCCGATCCCGACCGGCAGCCTACAGGTGAGGGGCCTGAGGGGTGATCGGCCCTGCTGGGTTGGCTTTGCGGCATCGGATCGGACGGGGTGAACACGTGAGCAACGACGAGACGACTGCGCAGAAACCGGTCAAACACCATCGCGTGCTCTGGATCGCCGCGATCGTCGTGCTGATCGGCGCCGGAGCGATCGCCTTCACCGGCATCAAGTCTCGCATGGATAATTTCGACCGGCTGAACAACCAGGCTGAGGCGGTCGCCATCCCGACCGTCGAAGTGATCCACCCGACGCGCAGCATGAAAGAAAAAACCCTGGCGCTGCCGGGGGATGTCGAGGCGTTCTACTCGGCGCCGATCTACGCCCGGGTGAATGGCTACATCAAAATGTGGTACAAGGACATCGGCGCGCGGGTGAAGGCTGGCGATCTCCTCGGCGAGATCGATACGCCCGATCTCGATCAGCAGTTGAGCCAGTCGCGCGCCAACCTCGATGTGGCGCTGGCCAACTGGAAGATCGCCAATATCACCGCGCGGCGCTGGAAATCCCTCCTCAAGTCGGACTCCGTCTCGCGCCAGGATTCGGATGTGAAGGATAGCGATAACGAAGCGCAACTCGCGGCGGTGAAGGCGGCGCAGGCCGATGTGGCGCGGTTGCAGGCGCTGGAGGCGTTCAAGCGGCTGGTGGCACCGTTCGATGGCATCGTCACCGCCCGGCGTACTGATGTCGGCGCTCTGGTGAATGCCGGCGGCGGTGTGGGACCGGAGATGTTCGAAGTCGCCGACGTGCATCAGATGCGCGTCTATGTCCGCGTGCCGCAATCCTACACCGCGCAGATCAAGGTCGGCATGCAGGTGGATATGACTCTACCGCAATATCCCGGCCGGGTGTTCCAGGCCAAGCTGATCACCACAGCCGCCGCGATCGACCCGCAGTCTCGCACCATGCTGGTGGAATTGCTCGCCGACAATCCGGATGAAGTGCTCACCCCCGGCACCTATGCAACGGTGAATTTCTCGCTGCCGCCAGAGCCGGATGCGCTGACCATTCCGGTCAGTGC
Source organism: Acetobacteraceae bacterium (assembly GCA_027365195.1). GTDB lineage: Bacteria > Pseudomonadota > Alphaproteobacteria > Acetobacterales > Acetobacteraceae > DAHXNW01. Next base: position 9,910 of record DAHXNW010000203.1, on the reverse strand, counting down.
CTTCCTGTTCCAGCAGAACGGCATGCAGGTGGCGACCCTCGACAGCAGTAACCACGTCGTCATCAAGGATGTCACCATCGGCACCGACATGGGGGTCAATCTCGAGGTGGTGGCCGGCCTTAGCGCGGATGATCGGGTGATCAACACGCCGCCGGACGAAATTTCCAACGGCGATTTTGTGCATGTATTCGGCGAAGCACCGGGCAAATCCGGCCATTCGCCCGGCACGCAGCAGGTTTCTCAGGTCGGCGAGTAGGCTCGATGCGTACGCTATATGGATTTGGCTTGGCCCTTGGCGGTCTGTGTCTGCTCGCCGGCTGCGACCTCGCGCCGAAATATAATCAGCCGGTCGTCGATATACCTCAGAATTTCAAGGAGGTGGGGGATTGGCAGCCGGCAACGCCGAGCAATACCCTGCCGCGTGGGCCCTGGTGGAAGCAATATAACGACTCCCTGCTCGATCAGTACGAGGATCAGGTCGAGAGCGCCAACCCCGACCTCGCCGCCGCCGTCGCGCATTACGACTCGTCGCGCGACTATGCGGCCGAGATCAATTCCGTGCTGTTCCCACAGGTCGGCGTCGGCGCCGATACCTCGGGCAACCGGCAGTCGGCGAATGCGCCGCTGCGCGGGCTGAAAAGCGTCAATCCAGCGCAATATAGTGTCAATGAAGGGTATGGGCAGGCCAATTACGAGGTCGATCTCTGGTATCAACTGCATAACGAGGTGCTCGCCGGCGAGGCCAATGCGCAGTCGATCGCGGCCGAACTCGCCGACGTGCGGCTCAGCCTGCAGGCCCAGACGGCGGATGCCTATATCCTGTTGCGCGGCCTCGATGCCGAGACCGAACTGCTCGATCAGACGGTAAAGCAATACGCCAAGGGCGTGGAGATCGAACAGGATCGCTACGCGGGGCATATCGACTCCGGTCTCGCCCTGGTGCGCGCCAAGACGCAGTACGATCTGGTGCGTGGGCTGGAGACCAACAACATCGCCCAGCGCGCCCTGGTGGAGCATTCGATCGCCGCTTTGGTCGGCCAGGTGGCAAGCAATTTTGCGATCAAGCCGGCCGTCGTCACCCTCACCCTGCCGAAGATTCCGACCGGCGTGCCTTCCACCCTGTTACAACGGCGCCCCGATATCGCCTCCGCCGAGCGCCAGGTCGCCATGGCGAATTACGACATCGGCGTGACCAAGGCCGCCTTCTACCCGACGCTCTCGATCAGCGCGGTCGGTGGGTTGCAGAACTCCAACGGCTCCGCCCTCAATCTGCTCTCCCTGCCGCTCTCCATCTGGTCGATCGGGCCGTCCACCTTCCTGCCGCTGTTCGAGGGTGGGCTGCGCCATGCCGCCGAAGCGCGCTCGTATGCGCGCTGGCACGAGGCCATCAGCGTCTACCGCTCGACGGTGCTGACCGCGTTCCAGCATGTCGAGGACAATCTCTCATTGCTCAACAACCTCGGGCTGGAGGTGCAGCAGTTGGAGGCGGCGATCGACGATGCCAACCGCACGCTGCAACTCTCGAATGCGATGTATGAAGCCGGCGCGGTGAATTATCTTGACGTGGTGGTGGCCGAGGCGCAATTTCTCGACTCGCAGCAACAGGCGATTTCGGCGCAGACACGACGGCTGCAAGCGAGCGTCAATCTGATCCGTGGCCTGGGCGGCGGCTGGTCGTCGGATCAGTTGCCTGGATCGCAACAATCTAAACAACGTAACGGATTCAACTGATTTCCACATTCCTCCGATGAGCCTGCATGGCCAGGCTGCCGCCCTCGACACCCCCTCCCCCGCCGCCGAGGCGAGACCGCGCTTCACCCACCGGCAGATTCAGCGTGTCATTCTCGGCATCGGTCTCTGCATCCTCCTCGCCGCTCTCGACCAGACCGTCGTGGTGCCGGCGGTGCCGGCGATCGCCGCCGATCTCAACGGCTTCGGGCATCTGGCGTGGATCGTCACCGCCTATTTGCTCACCTCCACCGCTGCCACGCCGATCTATGGCAAGCTGAGCGACATCCATGGCCGGCGCGCGCTGCTGCTGCCGGCGCTGGCGATCTTCATCGCCGCCTCGATGCTGTGCGGAGCGGCGCAGAGCCTGTTGCAGCTCATCCTGGCGCGCGCGTTGCAGGGAATTGGCGGCGCCGGGCTGATGGCAATGGCGCAGGCGGCGATCGCCGATGTCGTCTCGCCGCGTGAACGCGGCCGCTATCAGGGCTACATGGCCTCGATGTGGGGCATCGCCAGCATCGCCGGGCCGATCCTCGGCGGCTGGATGACCGATCATCTCTCCTGGCGCTGGATCTTCTGGATCAATTTGCCGCTCGGGCTTGCCGCCATGGTGCTCAGCAATCGGGCGCTGAAGCTGCTGGTGGTCAAGCCGCAGCCGGCGCGGATCGACTATCTCGGCGCGGCGCTGCTCACCGGCGCGGTCACGTCTTGGTTGTTGGCGATGTCCTGGGGTGGGGACAGCTACGCCTGGCTCTCGGCGCCGGTGCTGCTCGCGATCGGCGCCGGGGCGCTGGCGATCGCCGTGCTGATCTGGCACGAGCGACGCATCGCCGAGCCGTTGCTGCCGCTGCGCCTGTTCGTCAATCCGGTGTTCGTCAACGGCGTGATCATCGCCTTCTTCGCCTCGCTCGCGCTGTTCGCCGGCGTGTTCCTGCTGCCACTGCTATTCCAGTTGCTCGGCGGCGCCGATGCCTCCGCCTCGGGCCTGCTGGTTATGCCGTTTCTCGCCTTCAACGTGGTGGGGGCGCTGCTCGGCGGGCAGTTGGCGCGGCGGCTCGGGCGCACGCGGATCATATTGCTGTTCGGCCTTTCGTGCTGCGTGCTCGGCTTTGCCGGCCTCGCCCTGTTCGCGCCGACCGCAGCGCACGGCCTGATCGTTGCGTTCATGATGCTGCTCGGTCTCGGCATCGGCAGCGTGATGCCGACCAGCCTCGTGTTGGTGCAGAATGCGGCGGAGCGGCGCGATGTCGGCATCGCCACCGGCACGATGCTGTTTTTGCGCTCGATGGGCGGCGCCTTCGGCTCGACACTGGTGGGCGCGCTGCTCACGGTGCGCTTCATGCAGCGGCTGCGCCAGCTCGGGGTCACGGAACCGCTGCAGATCGGCGCGCTGCGCGCCCGCACGGTGCAACTCGCCCCGGCGCTGCGCCATGCCGCACAGGCCGCGCTCGCCAGCGCCTTCCGGCTCGATTTCGCGCTCTGCGCCGGGCTCTTGCTGATCGCCCTGCTGGTGGCGGTGGCCATGCGGGACGTGATCCTGCGGGACTGATTGGCACATGAATTGCTTGCAACAGCGCGGGGAGCGATCTCCGGTTACGTGCGCTGATTGCAAGGGTGGGTGCCAAAATGCCGCAGTTGTTTCGCCGTATCGCGCTGCCGCTCATCGCTTCCGCCGGTCTGCTCGCCTCGGCGCCGGGCGGATCGTCCGGCGCGCGTGCCGAGACCCTGGGTCCGGTCACGGATCCGCTCGGCGTGCTGAAAATTCCCAAGGGCGCGCCGATCCAGATCGGCGGCTATTGGGTGATCTCGGGCGCCGATGCGGCGCTCGGCACCGATGAGGTGCGCGGCGTGCAGATCGCCTTCAAGGACCATGGGGACCGGATCGCCGGCCATCCGGTGAAGCTTTCCGTCGAGGATGACGGCTGCAATGCCGAGGGCGGGCAGACGGCGGCGACCAAGATCGCCGCCAATCCGAACGTGGTTCTGGTGATCGGGCCGGCCTGCTCCAGTGCGGCGACCGCCGGCGCGCCGATTTTGTGGAAACAGGGGATCATGGATATCGCCACGGCGACCACGGCGCCAGCGCTCACGGCGCCCACGCGCAAGCCGGAGTATGACGGCTTCGTGCGTACCATCTATAGCGATATCTACCAGGGCAAGTCGGATGCCGGCTATGTCTATACCCAGCTGAAAGCGCGCAAGATCGTCACCATTCACGACGGCAGCGCCTTTGCCCAGCAACTCGCCGCGGTGATGGCGCAGAATTTCAAGGACATGGGCGGCACGGTGCTCTCCGTCGAGGCGATCCAGCCGACCGATGTCGATATGCACCCGCTGCTCACGCGCATCGCCACCGAAAAGCCGGACGTGGTCTATCTGCCGATCTTCGTCGCGGCGACGGCGCAGATCATTCGTCAGAAGAAGGAGGTTTCCGGCCTCGAATCCACCATTTTCATCGGCTCCTCCGGCGTGATGGCGCCCGATCTGATCTCCGCCGCCGGCCCGGCCGTGATCGGCTTTCGCATCGGCTACCCCGATGTCTCGCCCGACGCACTCGGCAAGGGCTACGGCGCATTCGTCGCCAAATACAAAGATGCCTACGGCGAGGGGCCGATCTCGGGCTACAACGCCAACGCCTATGACGCCGGCGTGTTGGCGATCATGGCGATCGAGAAAGTCGCCGTCACCGCCGCCGACGGCACCACTTATATCGGCAAGCAGGCGCTGCACGATGCGGTCTACGCAACAAAATTCGACGGGCTGAGCGGCCCCATCGCGTGCGACAGCCACGGCGAATGCGCGCAGTTCAAGCCGGCGGTCTATGAATACACCAATGCCGATCCGACGACGTTCGATATTGGCAAGAACCCGAAGAAGGTCTTCCCATGACCCGCGCGCGATAGCGGCGCCCCGCGTCATGAACGGCGAGGCAGTCGCGTCCGACTGGAGCGGATCGCGCCGCACGCTCCGCCAGTTCCTCGCGCGCCTCACCTTCGTCGATGTGGCCTTGTGGAGCCTGCGCATTCTGGTGCTCGCCGTCGTCATCGGCGGCACCATCGGCACCCTCATCAAGACCCGATACGGTCTTGCGCAATGGTTCGACTTCATCATGTTCGGGGTGACGATCGGCAGCATCTACGCGCAGATCGCGCTCGGCTACACCATGGTCTACGGTGTGCTGCGGCTGATCAACTTCGCGCATGGCGACATCATGATGACCGGGGCGTTCTCCGGTTATTTCCTTGCCACCGCGTTCGATCGCTCGGGCTTTCTCGCTGCCCATCCGGTGCTCGCGGTGCTCGGCACGCTGCTGCTCTCGATCACCGTCTCCACCAGCATCGCGGTGCTGGCCGAGCGCATCGCCTATCGCCCGTTCCGCCATGTGCGCGGTCTCGCGCCGCTGATTACCGCAATCGGCGTCTCGTTCTTTCTGGAGCAGACGTTTCGCGGCCTGTTCGGCTCCAGCGTGAAATCCTACCCCGATCTGCATTGGCAGCGGGCCGCTTTCGTGGTCGGTGGGCTGACCATTCCGAAGATCGATCTGCTGGTGATCGGCTGCGCCGTCGCCTCGATGCTGGTGCTCTATCTGGTGATCCACCACACCAAGATGGGCACCGCGATCCGTGCTGTCTCGGAGGATAGCGAGGCGGCGGCGCTGATGGGCATCGATGTCAACCGCGTCGTCGTGTTCACCTTCATGCTCGGCGGCGTGATGGCGGGAATCGCCGGTGTGTTCTACGCTTTCGTCTTCAAGCAGGTGTATTTCTACATGGGCTTCACGCCCGGCATCAAAGCCTTCGGCGCCGCCGTGCTGGGCGGCATCGGCAGCGTGCCGGGGGCAATGATCGGCGGGTTTTTCCTCGGCATCGTCGAATCGGTCGGCCCCTCGCTGTTCTTCGACGGCATCGGCATCCCGGCTCCGTATCAGTTGCGCGACCTGATCGCCTTCACCCTGCTGATCATGGTGCTGATCTTTCGCCCCAACGGCCTGCTCGGCGAGCGCATGGCAAAGCAGCGCGCATGAGCGGCCCTGCCGATCCCGCCATCGCCACTTTGCTGCACGATTCCGAAGCATCGGCGCATGCCGGCCCCGCGCGCCGCGTGGTGCAGACCGGCCTCGTCTTCGGCGTGATCGCGCTCTATCTGGCAATGATCGGCCTGCTGCTCATGCTGCATGGCCGTTGGATCGTGATCGGCGTGTTGAGTCTGGGGCAAGCGGTGCTGCTGGCGATCGGCCTTGGCACCGGCATCGCCATCGCGTGGCGCGGGGTTGGGGAAGCGCGCAGCGCGCTGTTGGTGCAGAGCCTGCTCGCCGGGGCGCTCGCCGGCGGGGTGCTCGCGCTGCTCAGCGTGGTGATGGCGGTGGTCGATCTGCGCGGCATTTTCATCGCCCTCTCGCGGCCGCTGGCGAACATGCTGGGCCTGGGCCTCGGTCAGCCGCTCGCGCCGCTGCTGCTGGTGCTCGCCGGCGCGCTGCTCGCCGTGCTCGGCACGCTGCTCGCGTGGCTGCCACGACATCCGCGCCGGGTGCTGCTCGGCGCGCTCGCCGCCGTCGTCATTGCCGGTGTGTTCCAGGAACTGATCCAGATCATGATGCAGGCCGGCCCGGCGATCGGCGTACTGCGCGATCTGCTCTACAGTTGGGACGGGCTGACGCCACAGGGGGCGGCGATCGTCTTCGTGGCGGCGGCGCTGCTAGCGGCGGGCGTGGCGACACTGGCGGCACGCGCCCCCCCGGCGGCGGCGCTCTCGCCACGGCGGCGTAAGCGGCGGCAGGCCGTGCTGCTCGCGCTCGTCTTCGCCGCGCTGGTGGTGCTGCCGCTGATCGCCGGCTCCTACATCGGACAGGTGATGATGCTGGTCGGCCTCTATATCCTGATGGGCATGGGGCTCAATCTGGAGATCGGGCTTGCCGGGCTGCTCGATCTTGGCTTCGTCGCCTTCTTTGCCGTTGGCGCCTATACCACCGCGCTGCTCACCGCCGACAGCCCGCACGCGCTCGCCGCCTACACCTTCCTGCCGCATTTGTCGTTCTGGGCGGCGATGCCGGTGGCCGTGCTGATGGCGGTGATCGTCGGCGTGCTGTTCGGCGTGCCGGTGCTCGGCGTGCGCGGCGATTACCTCGCGGTCGCCACCATGGGGCTTGGCGAGATCGTGCGCGTCATCGTGCTGTCGGATTTCGCCGCCCCACTGCTCGGCGGCGCGCAGGGCGTGCTGCAAATCCCCCGCCCGTCGCTCTTCGGCCATGAGTTGAGCGGGCCGGTGCAGTTGTTCTATCTCACTCTGCTCGCCTCCACGCTTGCCGCCTATATCGCCTGGCGGCTGGAGACCTCGCGTCTCGGGCGCGCCTGGATGGCGCTGCGCGACGATGAGGATGTCGCCCAGGCACTGGGCATCAGCCTGGTGCGCTCGAAGCTGCTGGCCTATGGGCTGGGTGCTGCCTTCGCCGGTCTCGCCGGCTCGATCTTCGCCACCATGGTCGCCTCGGTGTATCCCAGCAGCTTTCAGTTGCTGATCTCGATCAACGTGCTGGCGCTGATCATCGTCGGCGGCATGGGCAGCCTGCCCGGCGTGATCGTCGGCGCCGCCGTGCTGGTGGGCCTGCCCGAGTTGCTGCGTGAATTCGGCGAATACCGCTATCTGTTCTATGGCGCCGTGCTGATCCTGATGATGCGCTTGCGCCCCGAGGGGCTGTGGCCGTCGCCGGTGCGCCGGCGCGAATTGCATAGCGACGACCAGGCCGAGGCGGCGCAGGCCGTGCGCGAGCCGGCGCTGGCCGGGCAGCGGGGCTGAACCGGCGTGGCCGCGATCCTGATCACCCGCGGGCTCGGCCGGCGCTTCGGCGGGTTGCAAGCGGTCGCCGATCTCGATCTCGATGTCGAGGACGGCAGCATCCACAGCATCATCGGCCCGAATGGCGCGGGCAAGACCACCGCGTTCAACCTGATCACGCAGAACCTCGCCCCCACCTCCGGGCGCGTTCTGCTGCGCGGGGTGGAACTGAATGGGCTGACCCCCGACCGCGTCGCCGCCGCCGGCATCAGCCGCACGTACCAGAACATCCGGCTGTTTCGCAACATCACCGCGATCGAGAATCTGCTGGTGGGGATGCATCTGCATCTGCGCTCGCACTGGTGGGGGGCGGTGCTGAATTCGCGCGCGACGCGGGCGGACGAGGCGCGCGCGCAGCAGGAGGCGCTGGGATTGCTGCATTTCGTCGGCCTGCGCGGGCGGGGCGACATCCTGGCGCGCAACCTCGCCTATGGTGAGCAGCGGCGGCTCGAGATCGGCCGCGCCCTGGCGACCCGCCCGGCGCTGCTGATGCTCGATGAGCCGACCGCCGGGATGAACCCGCATGAAACCTCGGCGATGATGGGCTTCATCGAGACGGTGCGGCGGAGCTATGGCATCACCATCATGCTGATCGAGCATCAGATGCGGGTGGTGATGACGATGTCGGACCGTGTCAGCGTGCTCGACCACGGCCAGAAGATCGCCGAGGGCACGCCGGCGGAGGTGCAGCGCGATCCGGCGGTGATCGAGGCCTATCTCGGCGTGCAGCAGGCAGCGCCGGAACGGGCGAGCGTGGCCGATGGCACAGCTTGAAATCGATTCGATCCATGTCTTCTACGACAAGATCGAGGCGCTCAAGGGCGTCTCGCTCAGCGTCGAGGCGCGCCAGATCGTCACCCTTGTGGGCGGCAACGGGGCCGGCAAATCCACCACGCTGAAGGCCGTGAGCGGCCTGTTGCACCCGCGCGGCGGGCAGATCCGGCTCGACGGCCGCCCGCTCGGTCGCACGCCCGCGCATCGCATCGCCGCCATGGGGCTGGTGCAGGTGCCGGAGGGGCGGCGCATCTTCGGCAAGCTCTCGGTGCGCGAAAATCTCGACATGGGCGCCTTCACCCGCACCGACCGCGCCGGCATCGCCGAAGACAAGGAGCGGATGATGGCGCTGTTCCCCCGTCTGCGCGAACGCTGGACGCAGATCGCCGGCACGCTCTCGGGCGGCGAGCAGCAGATGGTGGCGATGGCGCGCGCGCTGATGGCGCGCCCGCGCGTGCTGCTGCTCGATGAGCCGAGCATGGGCCTCTCGCCGATGATGGTGGAACAGGTGTTCGAGACGGTCCGGCTGATCAACCGCCAGGGTGTCACCATCCTGCTGGTGGAGCAGAACGCGCTGCGTGCGCTCGGCATCGCCGATCATGGCTATGTGATGGAGAGCGGGCGGATCATCCTGAGCGGCGCCGGCGCGGCGCTGCTCGACGACGAGCGGGTACAGCGGGCGTATCTGGGTTAGAGCGTGATCGCTTTAGCCTGCACCAAAGCCTTAATTTCGCCGCAGCTTCGTCGCAGAAATGAAACTTCAGCAGAAGCGTTGCGTTGCGACGAAGAAGGTCGGAGGCGTCATGGGCAGGCTGGTCGTGGTTTCCAACCGGGTACCCGGGGCGGCAGCACCGCAGGCCGGCGGCCTCGCCGTGGCGCTCGAGGATCTGCTGCGGCATCGCGGCGGCCTATGGTTCGGCTGGAGCGGCACGGTGGTCGACGATGCCACCACATCCATTCCGGTCAGGCGGCGCGAGAGTGGCGCCACCAGCTTCGCCACGATCGATCTCGCGGAGTCCGAGTATCAGGGTTTCTACAACCGCTTCGCCAATGGCGTGCTCTGGCCGCTGCTGCATGGCATGCCCGAGCAGATCCACTATCGGGACGACGACGCGGCGGCCTATCAGGCGGTGAACCGGCGGTTCGCCGACGCGCTGGTGCCGCTGCTCGGCGCCGATGACGTGATCTGGATTCACGATTATCATCTGTTCCCGCTGCCGGCCCTGCTGCGCGCGCGCGGCGTGCGCAACCCGATCGGGTTTTTCCTGCACGTCCCCTTCCCTCCGCCGGAGACGCTGGCGCTGCTGCCCTGTGCCGGTGCGTTGCTACGCGGTGTGCTCGCGGCCGATCTGGTGGGCGTGCAGACCGAGGCGGATCGGCGCAATCTGGCCGCCGCCACTGCGCGCCTCACCCCGACGGCGCGCCCGCAGGCGCACCTCGGGGTGTTTCCGGTGGAGATCGACGCCCGCGCCTTCGCCAACCTCGCCGAAGCCTCGGCGCGCGCGCCACAGACCCGGCGGCTGCGGCGCGGCCTGGGCAGCCAGCGGCTGATGATCGGCATCGACCGGCTCGACCC
>DAHXNW010000044.1 GCA_027365195.1 Acetobacteraceae bacterium | reverse complement strand
GGCCGCCCGCTATCCGCATGAATTTTCCGGCGGGCAGCGCCAGCGCGTGGCGATCGCGCGCGCCCTCGTCACCCGCCCGGCGCTGATCGTCGCCGACGAACCGGTCTCGGCGCTCGATGTGTCGGTGCAGGCGCAGGTGCTCAATCTGATGACCGATCTACAGGACCGTTTCAGCCTCGCCTGGCTGTTCATCAGCCACGATCTCGGCGTGGTGCGCTGCATCGCCGATCGCGTGGCCGTACTATTGCATGGGCGCGTGGTCGAGGAGGGGCCGACCAGCGCGGTGTTCGATGCGCCGGCGCATCCCTATACCGCGACCCTGCTCGCCGCCTTGCCCCGTGCCGACCTACCCGTGCAGGCGATCGCCCCGGCCGGCGCGCCGGCGCCGGGCGGGTGCAGCTACGCCCTCGCCTGCCGTCTGGCGCAGCCGCGTTGCCGGGAAGTCCCTCCCGCGCCGCGCGTCCTCGCCGGCCGGCGCGTCGCCTGTCATTTCGCATGAAGGAGCCTGCCATGACCGCGCTCGCCGATCTTTCCGCCCACGCCCTGCTCAATGCGTATCGCGCCCGCGCACTTTCTCCGGTCGACGTGGTGGAGGCGGTGCTGGCGCGCATCGCGGAACGCGAGCCGGACCTCTGCGCCACTTACGCGCTCGACCCCGAGGGCGCGCTGCTGGCGGCGCGGCAGTCGGCGGCGCGCTGGCAGAACAGCGCACCGTGCGGCGCGCTCGATGGCGTGCCGATCACCATCAAGGAGAACATCGCCACCCGTGGCACGCCGATGCCGCTCGGCACCGCGGCGAGCGACCTCACCCCGCTCGCCGCCGACGCACCGCCGGCGGCGCGGGTGCGCGAGGCGGGGGCGATCATCCTCGGCAAGACGACGATGCCGGATTACGGCATGCTCTCCTCCGGCCTGTCGAGCTTCCACAAGCTCACGCGCAACCCGTGGGACGGCACGCGCGGCCCCGGCGGATCGAGCGCGGGCGCGGGGGTGGCGGCGGCGGTCGGCTACGGGCCGCTGCATCTGGGCACCGACATCGGTGGCTCGGTGCGCCTGCCGGCCGGCTGGTGCGGTATCGTCGGGTTGAAGCCGAGCCTCGGGCGGGTGCCGATCGACCCGCCGACGATCGGGCGCGTGACCGGACCGATGACGCGCAGTGTCGCCGATTGCGCGCTGCTGATGTCGGTGCTCGCCAAGCCCGACCGGCGCGACTGGATGAGCCTGCCGCCGGCCGACATCGCCTGGACCGCGCTCGGGCGCGAGCTGCGCGGTCTGCGCATCGGCCTGCTGCTCGATGCCGGAGTGGGCTACGCGCCGGAACCCGCCGTGGATGCGGCGGTGCGTGCGGCGGCGGCGGCGTTCGCCGATGCCGGGGCGATCGTCGAGCCGATGGCACCGCTGCTCACGCCCGAGATGCTGGACGGGCTCGACCGCTTCTGGCGGGTGCGCGCGTGGTCCGACATGGAAGCCCTGCCGGCCGAGCGGCGGATGCGCGTGCTGCCCTTCATTCGTGAATGGGCGGAGGGCGGGGCGAGCCTGTCGGGGCTGCAACTCTACCGTGATTTCAACCAGATCGCGGTGATGCGCGCGGCGACCGTGGCGGCCTGCGCGGAGTTCGACTACGTGCTCTCGCCGACTGCGCCGATGCCGGCCTTCAAGGCCGAATGGGCGGCGCCGTCGAACGACCCGGCGCGGCCGTTCGAGCACATCGGCTTCACCGTTGCCTTCAATATGTCCGAGCAGCCGGCGATTTCGCTCAACTGCGGCTACACCAAGGACGGCCTGCCGATCGGCCTGCAGATCATCGGCCAGCGTTTCGACGATCTCGGCGTGCTGCAACTCGCGCATGCCTATGAGGCGATGCGACCGCCGCAGCGTCCCTGGCCGGTGTAGGACACGGATACGCTCAAGTGCAGTCTGCACCGGCTCGCGCCCCCCCGCCCGGCCACCCACGACAGTATGCTGAATGGGTGGCCGGCTGGGGGTGCGGGCCGGTGCAGGCTAAAGCGATCAGCTCTGCAAGCCCGCTCTTGCGCCGCCGTCCATCGCGGGTCACTATCACGTGAGGCTCCGCCCGCCAGGAAGGCGCGATGCCATAAGCATAGAGTGCGGGGGATGGGATTGATGGGAGAAGGCGAAGACCCTCACGCCGAGGTCGCCCGCCTGCGCGCGGAACTCGAGGCATTGCGCGCGGTGGCGTCGAACAACGAGGGCTGGTACCGGCTGATCCTCGAGAGTGCGACCGACTACGCCATCATCACCGCCGATCTCGACGGGCGGATCACATCATGGAACGTCGGCGCCAGCAACATACTCGGCTGGGAGGCGGTCGCTATCATGGGGCAGCCGCTGGAGACCTTCTTCACCCAGGCGGATCGCGACGCCGGGGTGCCGGAGCGCGAGATGGCGCGCGCGCGGACGGAGGGGCGGGCGGATGACGAGCGCTGGCACCGGCGCGAGGATGGCTCGACGTTCTGGGCCTCCGGCCTGATGATGCCGCTGCGTCAGGATGAGACGCTGGTCGGCTACATGAAAATCCTGCGCGACCAGACCGAGCGGCGGGCGACCGAGCAGGCGCTGCAGCAGGCGCTGGCGGAAAAAGATATCCTGATGATCGATGTGCATCACCGGGTGAAGAACTCGCTGCAGATGGTGCAGAGCCTGCTCGCCCTGCAGTCACGTATCAGCACGGACCCGGAGGCGACGGCGCATCTGGCGGAGAGTGCGGCGCGCATCCGCAGCATCGCGGCGGTGCATGATCATCTGAGCCGCAGCGGCGCCACGCTCGATGTGACAATCCGTGCCTATCTCAAAACCCTGATCGACGATCTGCAATCCACCATGGTGCCTTTGCTGGAGGCCGGACGGGTGATCACGCTGGAGTCCGACGAGGCGGTGTGGGCGGCGGCCGATGTTCCCCCGCTCGGCCTTATCGTCACCGAACTCGTCACCAACGCGCTGAAATACGGCCAGGGTCTGGTGCGGGTGAGCTTCCGCCAGCCGCCCGAGGGCCACGCCGTGGTGACGGTGGAGGATGAAGGCCCTGGCCTGCCGGCCGATTTCGATCCCGAGCGGAGCGGCGGCCTCGGTCTGCGGCTGATCAACGCCATGCTGCGCGGGACGGATGCCGGGCTGGAACTCGACCGTAGCTGCCCGCATACGCGCTTCATCGCCCGCATGGCCGCCGCCCGGGCCGATCAGACGGAGGATTGAGGGCGATACAACGGTTTTGCTATTTTTCAGGGCAATATTAAACTACCAGGAGACATTGAACGCTGCGTGCCGCCGTGGGCGTCGTTCAGGAGGACACCGACATCGAGCCATCCGCGCCGCCCGGCGATGATCCCGCCGATCCTCGGCTCGCTTGCGAGTGGCTGGAGGCGGATGGGCTGGGCGGCTTCGCCTCCGGCACGGTGGGCGGCGCGCGCAGCCGGCGCTACCACGCGCTGCTGCTCACCGCGACCACGCCGCCGACCGGGCGGGTGGTGCTGGTCAATGGGCTGGAGGCATGGCTGGAACGGCCGGGTGCGCCTGCGGTCTCGCTCAGCACGCAGTTCTATGCACCCGGCGTGTGGCAGCCGGATGGCTTTCGCCGGATACGAAAATTCCATCACGATCCCTGGCCGTGCTGGGAGTTCGCCCTGCAAGATGGCGGCTCGCTCGTGCAGGAGGTGTTCATCGCCGCCGATAGCGGCCTCACCGTGCTGCGCTGGCGGGCGAGCGGCGCGGCGGGTTGGTCGCTCCATCTGCGCCCGCTGCTCTCGGGGCGGGACTATCATGCGCTGCATCGGGAAAATCCGGCTTTCGACTTCACCGCCCGGATCGCCGGCGGCAACGTGAGTTGGCGGCCCTATGCCGGCCTGCCGGCCATCGCCGCGCTGAGCAATGGCATCTATGAGCACGCGCCGCTGTGGTATCGCGATTTCCTCTATGCCGAGGAGCGCGCGCGCGGGCTCGACGATCGCGAGGATCTGGCATCCCCCGGCGTGTTCCGCTTCGCCCTCGATGCCGGCGAGGCGGTGCTGCTGCTGCGCGCCGGCGACGGTCTCGCCGTGCGCCCGGCCGCCCATGCGCAAGCGCTCGCCGAGAGCGAACGGGCGCGACGCGCGGCACAGCGGCCGATCGAGCGGGCGGCCGCGCTCTATCTGGTCGATCGGCCGCCGGGGCGCAGCCTGCTCGCCGGGTTTCCCTGGTTCACCGATTGGGGACGTGACAGTTTCATTGCCCTCCGCGGCCTGATGCTCGCCACCGGCCGGATTGCCGAGGCGGGCGACATCCTGCGCGCCTGGGCCGGCGCGGTGGACGCCGGCATGCTGCCCAACCGCTTCCCCGACGATGGCGGCGCGCCGGAGTTCAACACCTGCGATGCCGCCCTCTGGTTCATCGTCGCGGTGCATGACTATCTGGCCCTCGCCGAGCCTACGCCGGCCGAGATCGAACCGCTGCGCACGGCGGTGCTGGCGATTCTGGCGGGCTATGCCGGCGGCACGCGCTTCGGCATCGCCGCCGATGCCGACGGGCTGCTGCGCGCCGGGGTTGCGGGGATGCAGCTCACGTGGATGGACGCCAAGCTGGGCGATCATGTCATCACCCCGCGCATCGGCAAGCCGGTGGAGATCGCGGCCCTCTGGATCAACGCCTTGCGCATCGGCGGGCAGTGGGAGCCGCGCTGGGCGGCGCTCGCCGAACGGGCGCAGGCGGCGTTCCTCGCCCGCTTTACCGATCCCGTCTCGGGTGGCCTCTATGATGTGATCGATGCCGGGCATGTGGCCGGCGCGGTCGAAGCCTGCATCCGGCCGAACCAGATTTTCGCCGTCGGCGGCCTGCCCTTCGCCGTGCTGGAGGGGGAGGCGGCGGCGGCGGTGCTCGGTGTCGTCGAGCGCCATCTGCTCACCCCGCTCGGCCTGCGCAGCCTCTCGCCGGCGGATCCCGCCTATGTCGGACACTATCGCGGCGGCCCGGCGGCGCGCGATGGCGCCTATCATCAGGGTACCGTCTGGCCCTGGCTGATGGGCGGCTTCGTGCAGGCATGGCTGCGCGTGCATGGCGACGGCGAGACGCGGCGCGCCGAGGCGCGGGCGCGCTTTCTCGCCCCGCTGCTCGCGCATCTCGAAACCGCCGGCCTCGGCCATGTCAGCGAGGTGGCGGATGGCGATGCGCCGCACACGCCGGGCGGCTGCCCGTTTCAGGCATGGTCGCTCGGCGAGACGATCCGCATCGCGCACTGGCTTTCGCCGCCACAGGAGACGTTATCGCAGGAGACTGGTCGATGACCCGCATGCATCCGGACGCATTGCATCCGCCTCTGCTGCTGACCGCCGAGGGGCGCCGGCTCGGCGCGGCGGAGGCCGAAGGCTGGCGCCGCTGGGGGCCGTATGTGAGCGAACGGCAATGGGGGACGGTGCGCGAGGATTACAGCGCCGGCGGCGATGCCTGGGATTATTTCCCGCATGAGCACGCGCGCAGCCGCGCCTATCGCTGGGGCGAGGACGGTCTTGCCGGCTTCTGCGACGCACAACAGAACTGGTGCCTCGGCCTCGCGCTGTGGAATGGCCAGGACCATATCCTCAAGGAGCGGCTGTTCGGCCTCACTAATGCCGAGGGCAACCACGGCGAGGATGTCAAGGAACTTTATTTCTATCAGGACGGCACGCCGACGCATTCCTACATGCGGATGTTGTACAAATACCCGCAGGCCGCCTTCCCCTATGAGGCATTGGTGGAGGAGAACCACCGGCGCGACGCCAGTGAGGCGGAATACGAATTGCTGGACACCGGCGTGTTCGCCGATGGGCGGTATTTCGATGTCACGGTGGAATACGCGAAAGCGGCGCCGGACGACATTCTGATGCGCATCACCATCGACAACCGTGCGGCCGAAGCCGCCCCGCTGCATGTGCTGCCGCAACTCTGGGCGCGCAACGACTGGTCCTGGTCGGCGGGCAATCCGCGCCCGCGCATCACGCTCACGGACGAGGCGGTGCGGGCGGTGCATCCGCGCCTCGCGCCGCTTACCCTCGCGATCGACCAGCCGGCGACCTGGCTGTTCTGCGAGAACGAGACCAACGGGGCGAAGCTGTTCGGCGAACAAGGCGCGGGGCCGTTCAAGGACGGCATCAACGACTGCATCGTGCATGGCACGCGGGATACGGTGCGCCTCGACGCCGGCAGCAAGGCCGCCGCCCATGTGGTGCTGTTGCTGCCGCCGGGTGGGCAGGCGGTGCTGCGCCTGCGGCTGCGCCCGGATGCCGCCGGCGCCGATGCGTTCGCCGATTTCGACGCCGTCTTCGCTGCCCGCCTGCGCGAGGCGGATGCGTTCTACGCCGCGCTGCAGGCCGACATCGCCGACCCCGACGCGCGGCTGGTGCAGCGCCAGGCGCTGGCCGGCATGCTGTGGTCGAAGCAATTCTATCATCTCGACATGCGCCGCTGGCAGGATGGCGACCCTGCGCAACCACCCCCACCCCCCGGCCGACGGGAGGGGCGCAATGCCGAGTGGCGCCATCTCTACCACGCCGATATCGTCTCGATGCCGGATAAATGGGAATATCCGTGGTATGCCGCCTGGGATCTCGCCTTCCATGCGGTGACCTTCGCGCTGATCGACCCGGATTTCGCCAAGGCGCAGATGATGCTGCTGCTGCGCGACTGCTGCCTGCATCCGAGCGGGCAGTTGCCGGCCTATGAATGGGCGTTCAGCGACGCCAACCCGCCGGTGCATGCCTGGGCCTGCTGGCGCGTCTATCAGATGGATCTGGCGCTCCACGGCGAGGCCGATCGCAGCTTTCTGCAGATGGCGTTCCACAAGCTGCTGCTGAATTTCTCCTGGTGGGTGAACCGCAAGGATGCCGACGGTCTCGGCGTGTTCCAGGGCGGCTTCCTCGGCCTCGACAACATCGAGATCTTCGACCGCTCCGCCCCGCTGCCCACCGGCGGGCGGATCGACCAGTCCGACGGCACCGCCTGGATGGCGGGCTATGCGTTGAACATGATGCGCATCGCCCTCGAACTGGCGCGCACCGACCATGCGTATGAGCCGATCGCGGTGAGCTTCTTCGAGCATTTCCTCTACATCGCCGAGGCGATGAGCCGCAGCGGCGGCGGCGCGAACGGGCTGTGGGACGAGCAGGACTCCTTCTTCTACGACATGCTGCACCTGCCGGACGGGCGCGACGTGCCGCTGCGCGTGCGCTCCATCGTCGGGCTGATCCCGCTGTTCGCCGTGCATGTGCTGGAGCCGGAACTGATGCAGGAACTGCCGTATTTCGCGGCGCGGGTGGAGTGGTTCCTGGACAACCGGCCGGAACTCGCGCGGCTGGTCTCGAACTGGACGCTGCCCGGCACCGGCAAGCGCCGGCTGCTCTCGCTGCTGCGCGGGCATCGGATGAAGTGCCTGCTGGCGCGCATGCTCGATGCGGGGGAATTCCTCTCCGATCATGGCGTGCGCGCGCTGTCGAAGGTGCATGCGGCGCATCCCTTCGTGCTCGAACACAATGGGCAGAGCTTCGGCATCGATTACGAGCCGGGCGAATCCACCTCCGGGCTGTTCGGCGGCAATTCCAACTGGCGCGGCCCGGTGTGGCTGCCGATCAACTACCTGATCGTCGAGAAATTGTACGATTTTCAGCGCTATTACGGCGATGACTTCACGGTGGACTATCCGAGCGGCTCGGGGCAGTCGGTGAGCCTGCGCGAGATCGCGCAGATGCTGGCGCAGCGGCTCGCCGGGCTATCGCTGCGCGATGCGAGCGGCCGGCGGCCGGTGATGGCGGCCTATCCCGGCCTCGCCGAGCAGCCCGGGGGCGCCGATCTGGTGCTGTTTCACGAATATTATCATGGCGAGAGCGGGCGCGGCGTGGGTGCCTCGCACCAGACCGGCTGGAGCGGGCTGGTGGCCCTGCTTTTGCAGCCAAGACGCGAAGAAGCAGCCTCCAACCTGCCCTGTGCCCCGGCCGCGCGCCGCGACCAGCCGCAGGAGAGCCTCGCATCATGACCCGCAAGACCAGAGGAGTTGCCGTGACGAAACCGATGAGCCAGTCGCCCGCCACGTCGAGCGATGCGGTGATGAGCATGCATCAGGAACTGCTGACCAAGCTGACCCGTCAGGTCGGCAAGACGCCGGAAGATTCCAACGAGCGTGACTGGTTCGTCGCCGCGAGCCTGGTGGTGCGCGATCGCATCGCCGACCGCTGGCTCGCCACCCGGCGCGTGGCGCGCGGCAGCGGCGGCAAGCGCGTCTATTACCTCTCGCTCGAATTCCTCATCGGCCGGCTGCTCAGCAACAGCCTCGGCAATCTCGGCATCACCGAGACGATGCGCGCGGCCCTCGCCGAAGCCGGCCACGATCTCGACCGGCTGTGCCGCGAGGAGCCGGACGCCGCCCTCGGCAACGGTGGTCTCGGCCGGCTCGCCGCGTGTTTCATGGACAGCATGGCGAGCCTCGATATCGACGGCTATGGCTATGGCATACGCTACGAGCACGGGCTGTTCCGCCAGTTGCTGCGCGGCGGCGAACAGGTGGAATGGCCGGAGACCTGGCTCGAACGCGGCAATCCGTGGGAGTTTTTCCGCCCGGAGATCGCCTATCCGATCGGCTTCGGCGGCTCGGTGGTGCAGAGCCTTTCGGCCGACGGCACCCCGCGCGGGGTGTGGGAGCCGGCCGAGACGGTGCAGGCGCAGGCCTATGACATGCCGCTCGCCGGGCTGGGCGGGCAGCACGCGATCACGCTCAGGCTATGGTGGGCGAAGGGCGGCAGCCCGATCAATCTCGATGCCTTCAACCGTGGCGATCATGTCGGCGCGATGAACGAACGCGCGGCAGCCGAGGGCATCTCGCGTGTGCTCTATCCGGGCGACGAAACGGCGGCGGGGCTGGAGTTGCGGCTGCGGCAGGAATATTTCTTCGCGAGCGCCGCCTTGCAGGACATCGTGCGCCGGCACCTGCGCGATCATCGCGATCTGCGCTCGCTGCCCGAGCACGTGGCGATCCAGCTCAACGACACCCATCCGGCGATCGGCATCGCCGAACTGATGCGCCAACTGGTGGATCAGCACGGACTCGAATGGCAGGATGCCTGGAGCATCGTCACGCAGACCTGTTCCTACACCAACCACACGCTGTTGCCGGAGGCGCTCGAGACCTGGCCGGTGAGCCTGATGGAGCGGCTGCTGCCGCGCCACATGCAGATCATCTATCTGATCAACGCGCGCCATCTGGAGCGCGTGCAGCGCGAGCACAGCATGGACGAGCGCCTGCTCGCCTCGGTCTCGCTGATCGCCGAGGGGCATGAGCGGCGGGTGCGCATGGCGCATCTCGCCTTCGTCGGCTCGCACACCGTCAATGGTGTCTCGGGGCTGCATACCGATCTGATGAAGCAGACGATCTTCGCCGATCTGGAGCGCGTCTGCGGCGCCCGCATCGTCAACCAGACCAACGGCATCAGCTTCCGCCGCTGGCTGCACTACGCCAATCCGCCGCTCACCCGGCTTCTGGTGGAAACCATCGGGCCGGCGGTGCTGCGCGATCCGGAGCGGCTCGAAGCGCTGCTGCCGTTCGCCGAGGATGGCGAATTTCGCGCCCGTTTCGCCGCCCAGCGGCGGGCGAGCAAGGCCACGCTCGCACGGCTGATCCAGGAGAGCTGCGGGGTGAGTGTCGATCCCGGCGCGCTGTTCGACGTGCACATCAAGCGCATTCACGAATATAAGCGGCAATTCCTCAATATCCTGCAAACCATCGCCGCTTATCAGGCGATCCGCGACGAGCCGGGGGCGGACTGGGTGCCGCGGGTGAAAATCTTTGCCGGCAAGGCGGCGCCGAGCTATCGGTTGGCCAAGCAACTGATCCGCCTGGCGCTCGACGTGGCGCGGGTGATCAATGCCGATCCGGCGGTGCGCGGGCTGCTGCGCATCGCCTTCATCCCGAATTATAACGTCAGCCTCGCCGAGCAGATCATCCCCGCCGCCGATCTCTCCGAGCAGATCTCGACCGCCGGCATGGAGGCCTCGGGTACCGGCAACATGAAGCTCGCGCTGAACGGCGCGCTCACCATCGGCACGTTCGACGGCGCCAATGTGGAGATCAGCGAGCGGGTCGGGCGGGAGGCGATGTTCATCTTCGGGCTGAGTGCCGCCGAGGTGGCAGCCCTGTGGCGAGAGGGATTTCAGCCGCGCCGCGCGATCGAGGCATCGCCGGCGCTGGCGCGCGCGCTCGCCGGCATCGCCGCCGGCGATTTCTCGGCCGACGATCCGGGCCGCTATCGCGGGCTGGTGGCGGGCTTGAGCGACTACGACCGTTTCCTCGTCACCGCCGATTTCGACGCCTATCGGTCGGCGCAGGAGGCGGTCGATGCGCGCTGGCGCGAGCCGCAGACATGGTGGCGCGATGCGGTGCGCAATACGGCAAAAATGGGCTGGTTCTCCTCCGACCGCACCATCCGCTCCTACGCCAGCCAGATCTGGCGCATGCCGCTGGCGGCGAAGGGCAATGGGTCGGTTTGAAAAGCGAGCCGGCACCGGCCCGTACCCCCACCCGGCCACCCATTCAGCATACTGTCGTGGGTGGCCGGGTGGGGGTGCGGGCCGGTGCCGAACTTCAAACCACACCCCCACCCGGCGAAGACGTGATTTCACCTGGCGATCGACTGTGGTTAAACTCATGCGAAGGTGGGACGTTGAGCACGGGATCATAACCACGGGGGAAGACGCCGATGCCTGCGATGCCGACGCTGAATGCACCGCTGGCGCGATCCGCCATGGCCTATGTCCTCGCCGGCGGGCGCGGCAGCCGGCTCATGGAACTCACCGACCGGCGGGCGAAGCCCGCGGTCTATTTCGGCGGCAAATCGCGCATCATCGATTTCGCCCTCTCGAACGCGCTCAATTCCGGCATCCGCCGCATCGGCGTCGCCACGCAATACAAGGCGCACAGCCTGATCCGCCATCTCCAGCATGGCTGGAATTTTTTCCGCCCCGAGCGCAACGAGAGTTTCGACGTTCTCCCGGCGAGCCAGCGCATCTCCGAGGAAAAATGGTACGCCGGCACGGCGGACGCCGTTTATCAGAACATCGACATCATCGAGAGCCACGCGCCGCAATACATCGTGCTGCTCGCCGGCGATCATATCTACAAGATGGATTATGAGGTGATGCTGCAGCAGCATGTCGAGCAGCGCGCCGATGTGACCATCGGCTGCATCGAGGTGCCGCGCGCCGAGGCCAGTGGTTTCGGCGTCATGCATGTCGATGCGCAGAACCGGGTGCTCTCGTTTCTCGAAAAACCGGCCGATCCGCCGGCGATGCCGGGCAAGCCGGAGGTGGCGCTCGCCAGCATGGGTATTTATGTCTTCGAAACGCGATTCCTGTTCGAGGAATTGCGCCGCGATGCCGCCGATCCCCACTCCAGCCGCGATTTCGGTAAGGATCTGATCCCGCACATCGTCCGCCATGGCCGCGCCGTCGCGCATCATTTCTCGCATTCCTGCGTGCGCTCCAACGTCGAATCCGAATCCTACTGGCGCGACGTGGGCACCATCGATGCCTATTGGGCCGCCAATATCGACCTCACCGACGTCGTGCCCTCACTCGATCTCTACGACCGCGACTGGCCGATCTGGACCAATGGCGAGATCACGCCGCCGGCGAAATTCGTCCATGACAAGGCTGGAAGGCGCGGCCATGCGATCTCCTCGATGGTCTCCGGCGGCTGCATCGTCTCCGGCGCCTCGCTGCGCCGCTCGCTGCTGTTCACCGGCGTGCGGGTGCATTCCTATGCCGAGGTGGAGAACGCCGTGGTGCTGCCGTATGTGGACATCGCCCGCTCGGCGCGGCTGTCGAACGTGGTGATCGACCGTGGCGTGAAAATCCCCGAAGGGCTGGTGATCGGCGAGGAGCCGGAGCTCGACGCGCGGCGCTTCCGCCGCAGCGCGGGGGGCATCTGTCTCGTCACCCAACCGATGATCGATGCGCTGGCGGCGTGAGCGAACCCTCTCTGCGCGTCCTCTCCGTCGTCTCCGAGCTTTATCCCTGGGTCAAGACCGGCGGTCTGGCCGATGTGGCGGGTGCCCTGCCCGGCGCGCTGGCGGCGGAGGGGGTGGCGATGCGCACGCTCATCCCCGGCTATCCGGCGATGCTCGCGGCGCTGCCGGCGACCGGCGTCGCGGTGCACGACTTCGCCTCCCTGTTCGGCGCGCCCGCCCGGCTGCTGGCGGCCGAGGTCGACGGACTCGGGCTGTTCGTGCTCGACGCGCCGCATCTCTATGCCCGCGCCGGCAGCCCCTATGCCGGACCGGACGGGCAGGATTTCGCGGATAACGCGCAGCGCTTCGCCGCCCTCGCGCGCGTGGGCGAGCAGATCGGCGGCGGGCTGGTGGCGGGCTTCGTGCCGGACGTGGTGCATGCGCATGACTGGCAGGCCGGCCTCACGCCCGCCTATCTGCGCCTCGCCAGCGGGCGCCGGCCGCCGAGCGTGATGACGGTGCATAACCTCGCCTTCCAGGGGCAGTTCCCGGCCGGGCTGCTCGCCGCCCTCGGCTTGCCGCCCGAATCCTATGGCATCGAGGGGGTGGAGTATTACGGCGCCATCGGCTTCCTCAAGGCCGGGCTGCGCTACGCCGATCGGATCACCACCGTCTCGCCGAGCTATGCCGCCGAGATCTGCACCCCGGCCGGCGGCATGGGGCTCGATGGGCTGCTGCAAGCGCGGCGCGACGTGCTGCATGGCATCCTCAACGGCATCGACGAGGCGGTCTGGAACCCGGCCAGCGACCCGCATCTGCCAGAGCCGTTCTCCGCCACGCGACGCGCCGGACGCGCCGTGTGCAAGGCGGCGTTGCAGGCGCGTTTCGGCCTCGATCGAGATCCCGACGCCTTGGTTTTCGGCGTGGTGAGCCGGCTGACCTGGCAGAAAGGGATGGATCTGCTGCTGCAGGCGGTGCCGGCGCTGCTCGGCCAGGGTGCTCAGCTCGCCGTGCTCGGCGCCGGCGAGCCGGCCCTGGTTGGCGGTTTCGCCGCCGCCGCCGCCGCCACTCCTGGCCGCGTCGGCACCGCGATCGGCTATGAGGAAGCGATCGCGCATCTGGTTCAGGGCGGCGCCGATGCGCTACTGGTGCCTTCGCGCTTCGAGCCGTGCGGGCTGACGCAGCTCTGCGCGCTGCGCTACGGCGCCCTCCCCGTGGTGGCGCGCAGCGGTGGGCTGGCGGATACGGTGATCGACGCCAATGCCGCCGCCCTGGCGCAGCAGGTGGCGACCGGCCTGCAATTCGCGCCCAATTCGCTGCCGGCGCTGGAGCAGGCGATCGGCCGCGCCGCCGGGCTGTGGCGGCAGCCGGCGCAGTGGCAGCGCATTCAACGCAACGCGATGCGCTGCGATGTCGGCTGGCGCGGGCCGGCCGGCGCCTACGCGGCGCTCTATCGGGCGATGGCGGCGGAGGCCGGCTGAACCTCTGGCCGCGGCCGTGAAACTGGCGTAAATCATGCATGGCAGCATTGCGCGATCACGATAGCAGGAGGGGGGCTTGGTACTAGGTCAGTACGATCCTGGCGGTTTCTACTGCGAGATGCTGCGCACCATCGCCAATCAGCCGATACGCGAGCGGCTCGACGCGCTCACGATCGAGGCGCTGCGCCGGCGCGCCGCCGATGCCGAGGCGGAGCTGTACAATCTCGGCATCACCTTCACCGTCTATGCGCAGAAGAATGCGATCGACCGCATTCTGCCCTTCGATGTCATCCCCCGCGTGCTCTCGGCGGCCGAATGGCGGCATATCGAGAGCGGCGTGGTGCAGCGGGTGAGCGCGCTCAACCTGCTGCTCGACGATCTCTACCACCGTCGCCGCATCATCGCCGACGGCGTGCTGCCGGCCGATCTGGTGTTCGGCAACGCGAATTACCGCCCGATCATGCAGGATATCGACCTGCCACATAAAACCTATGTCAACATCTGCGGCATCGACATCATCCGCGACGACGCCGGGCAGTTCCTCGTGCTCGAGGACAACGCCCGCACGCCCTCCGGCGTCAGCTACGTGATCGAGAACCGCCATCTGATGCAGCGTGCCTTTCCCGATCTGCTGGACGCGATCGGCATCCGCCCGGTGGACGACTACGGCATGCAACTGGTCGCCGCGATGCGCGAGATGGCGCCGGAGCTCGCCGACCCCCAGGTTGTACTCCTTTCGCCCGGCACCTATAATTCGGCGTATTTCGAGCATGTGTTCCTGGCCCGCGAGATGGGCGTGCCGCTGGTCGAGGGGCGCGATCTGCTGGTCGAGGACGATCGCGTCTATATGCGCACCACCGGCGGGCTCGCGCGCGTCGATGTCATCTACCGGCGCATCAGCGACGAATTTCTCGACCCCGAGGTGTTCGATCCCGAGAGCCTGCTCGGCGTGCGCGGGCTGATGCGTGCCTATCGCGCGGGCAAGGTGCGGCTCGCGAATGCAATCGGCACCGGCGTTGCCGATGACAAGGCGGTCTATGCCTACATGCCGCGGATCATCCGCTATTATCTCGATCAGGAGCCGATCCTGCCGAATGTCGAGACGCATATCTGCCGCGAGCCGGAAGCGCTGCGCTACACGCTCGATCATCTGGCCGAGCTGGTGATCAAACCGGTGGGGGAATCGGGCGGCTATGGCATCACCATCGGGCCACAGGCGAGTGCGGCGGAGCTTGCCCTCTGCCGCGCGCAATTGCTCGCCGATCCGGCCAATTACATCAGCCAGCCCTGCATCCGCCTCTCGGTCTCGCCAACGCTGGTGGAGGGTGGCGTCGCGCCGCGCCATGTCGATCTGCGCCCCTTCGCGATCACCGGCGCGCAAACCTGGGTGCTGCCCGGCGGCCTCACGCGCGTGGCGCTGCGGCAGGGGTCGCTGGTGGTGAATTCCTCGCAGGGAGGCGGGTCGAAAGACACGTGGGTCCTTGAGTGACGCCCTGCTCGCGCGCTATGCGGAGTGCATCTTCTGGCTCGCGCGCTATGTCGAACGGGCGGAGAATCTGGCGCGCATTCTCGATGTGCATGAAACCTTCGCGCGTGATACCAGCGGCAGCCAGAACTGGCTCTCGATCCTGGCGCTGAATGCCGATCAGGAGCGTTTTCTGGCGCAGCACCGCGTGGTGGATGCCCAATCGGTGTTGCGTTTCTATGTCACCGACGCGGGCAACCCGACCTCGATCATCAGCGCGATCGACGCCGCGCGGGAGAATGCACGCACGCTGCGGCCGCTGATCTCCACCGAGATGTGGGTGCAGATCAACGTCTTTCACAAGCGCCTGCACGCGATGGGTGATGCCGATCTGGCACCCGGCCAGTTGCCACGGCTGTTCAGTCTGGTGAAGGAAGCCTGCCAGACGCATACCGGCATCACCGAGGGTACGTTCTATCGCGATCAGGGGTGGCATTTCTATCAGATGGGCCGCTATGTGGAGCGCGCCGATCAGACCACGCGGCTGCTCGACAGCAAATATCACCTGCTGCTGCC
>DAHXNW010000184.1 GCA_027365195.1 Acetobacteraceae bacterium | reverse complement strand
ACCTCGACAGACCAGCGGCGCGCCACTTCCGCACGAAGGTCTACGCACCGCCAGCGCGTGACCTTATGCACGGTAGGATCAGGCCCCTGGATCACCAAATCGCGTAACTCCTCCCTCTGGGCGGCGGTGAGGAACGGTTCGCGGCCCGGGCTCTTTCGGGACTTCAGCCCCTCGAGCCCGTCCGCGTTATAGCGGTGCACCCAGTCCGCTCAATGTCTGACGGTCCATGTCGTTCAGCGCTGCAGCCTCGCTCCGGGGGCGGCCTTCCAACACAAGGGCAAGAGCCAGAATCCGGCGAACCTGCGGGCCGTCATTGCATCGCGCCGAAGCCGCACGCAACTCCGCCGCTGTCAAGTCGCTACGTGTCACTTTCACTGCCGTGCCCATGCCGCCAAACTCCAGCCTGCCAATCGCAAGCAAGGGCTATCGAGTCAGAGTTTAGGCCAATGGAAATCCCTCCAACAGTCAGACTCATCCGGAGGTGGTATCAGACGCGCAAGGGCAATCAATGGTCTTTTGGCATGAAGGCGCATATCGGCGTTGATAGCGCGACCAAGGTGATCCATACCGTGGTTGCCACCGCCGCCAACGTGGCCGACTGCACGATCCTGCCAGATCTTCTGCACGGCGATGATACGCGGGTGTGGGGCGATCAGGCTTACCGTGGCCAGCACGAGGCGATACGGGCGGTTATACCAGCGGCCAGGGACTTCACCAACCGCCGCTGCAAACATAGTCGTGTGGTCGACGAAGTGGAGAAGGGAAAGAACCGCACCAAGTCCCGCGTGCGCGCCGGGTTGGCCGGCGGCGACGCGCGATGCGGAGACAATACCAAAGGTCATTCTTTATGGCCATTGGTATAAGGTTGAGCATCCTTTTCTGATCATCAAGCGGGTCTTTGGATTTTGCCGCATCCGGTATCGCGGATTGGACAAGAACGCCCATCGGCTCTTCGGGACGTGTGGGCTCACCAACCTGTTCATGCGGCGCCACCGACTGGCGTGACACCGCCGGGAAACCTGTGTCCGAAACGCACAAAATCCCGGCGATAGCGCAAAATCGGCAGCGTATCGCCGATAATTTAAAACACCTCAGCGGCGTGAAGCAGACCAAGCGAGCCCGGCAGCCTTGATCAGACCCTCCCCAACTTGTGAATCGATAGCATCAGTTAGTGCTCGGCACCGGTGCCGTGGCCGGAGGATCGACTTTATCCTTCACATAGGTACCTGTGCGATCGAGCGCATTGCCAGTTGCCGTTGCCGCATTGCCGATCGCATTGCCGGTGGCGGTGCCGGCGCGATCGACGGCTGCGCCGGCTCGTGCACCGGGTTGCGAGCTTTCGCAGCCGAGCAGTGCCACGGCGGATAGTATCATTACCGTCGAACGCACAGATGATTTGGTCATCGACATGTCGTGCCACTCCATTTTGGTTCAGCTAACGTCGAGAGGCTTTTCAGCGGCCTTCGAAAAACTCTCGCACCTTGGCGAAAAAACCCTCGGTCTCCGGGCTCCCTTTGCCGTGCGAGCCGGCTTCAGCCTCGAACTCCTCGAGCAATTCGCGCTGCCGTCGGGTGAGATTTTGCGGTGTCTCGACCACCACCTGGATGAACATATCACCCCGGGCGGCACTGCGCAGCACGGAAAATCCCTTGCCGCGCAACCGGAATTGTTCGCCAGTCTGTGTGCCAGCGGGAATTTTCACCCGGGCGCGGCTGCCATCGATCACCGGCACTTCGACGTCGCCCCCCATCGCCGCCATGGTCATGCGCACCGGCACGCGACAGAACACATTGGCGCCGTCGCGTTGGAAGATCGCATGCGGGCGAATGGCGATATGCACATAGAGATCGCCGGGCGGGCTGCCATGCGGGCCGGCTTCGCCCTCGCCGGAGAGGCGGATCCGTGTGCCATCTTCGACACCGGCGGGGATGGTCACCTGCAACGTGCGTTCGCGTGCGACCGTGCCGGCGCCGCCGCAGACGCGACAGGGATTGCGGATCACCTTGCCAGCGCCGCTGCACGTTGGGCAGACGCGTTCGATCAGGAAAAAACCTTGTTGTGCTCTAACCTTTCCCGCACCGTTGCAGGTCGGGCAGGTATCGGCCTGCTTGCCCTTGTCCGCCGATCCGGTGCCGTTGCAGGCATCGCAGGCGACGCGGGTGGCGACACGCAACTGCTGCTTGGTGCCGGCAAAGGCCTCAGTCAGTTCGATCTCGATTCCTTGCCGCAGGTCGGCGCCACCGCGCTGCGCGCCGCCACCACGGCGGCCACCCATCATGTCGCCGAACATCTGGTCGAAAATATCGCCGAGACCACCGCTACCGCCGGCGGCAAAGTCAAATCCGGCTGTGCCCGGCTGCGGACCCCCGCCCTCGAAGGCAGCGTGGCCGAACCGATCATAGGCGGCACGTTTCTGATCGTCTTTCAGAATGTCATAGGCTTCGCTGACATCCTTGAATTTCGCCTCGGCCTTCTTGTCACCCGGATTGCGGTCCGGATGGAATTGCATCGCGAGCTTCCGATAGGCCTTTTTCAGATCGTCGGCACTCACGTCGCGTGCGACCCCGAGGGTTGCGTAGAAATCCTGCTTCGCCATCGGATTCCCCCGCTCAGCCTATGGGGGCGCCGACGGATCTCATGCCTTGCGGCATGAGATCCAGGATGTTCACCATGTCGTGCAAAGTGGCGACCTCAGGCGGATTTCTTCTTTTTATCATCGACTTCTTCAAATTCCGCATCGACCACTTTTTCACCGTTCGGTGCGGTTTCGCCGCCCGGCTGCGCTGCGGCGCCTGCAGACCCGGCGGCGGCGGCTTCCGCCTTGTACATCGCCTCGCCGATCTTCATCGCCACCTGGCTCAGCCGCTCGCTCGCCTGCTTCAGCGCCTCGCCGTCATCACCTTCCATGGCCGAGCGCGCGGCCGCAATCGCAGCCTCCGCCTCACTCTTGTCGGGCGCGGCGATCTTTTCGCCATGCTCCTTCAAGTTACGCTCCACCTGATGGATCAGCGAGTCGGTCTGGTTCTTGTTCTCGACGAACTCGCGCCGGCGTTTGTCGGTCTCGGCGTTGGCCTCGGCCTCCTTCACCATCCGTTCGATTTCCGAATCGGCGAGACCGCCGCTGGCCTGGATGCGGATCTGCTGCTCCTTGCCGGTCGCCTTGTCGCGCGCCGAGACGGACACGATGCCGTTGGCGTCGATATCGAACGTCACCTCGATCTGCGGCACGCCACGCGGCGCGGGCGGGATGCCGACCAGATCGAACTGCCCGAGCGCCTTGTTGTCGGCGGCCATTTCGCGCTCGCCCTGATACACTTTGATGGTGACAGCGGTCTGGCTATCATCGGCGGTCGAAAACACCTGTGATTTCTTGGTGGGGATCGTGGTGTTGCGCTCGATCAGTCGGGTGAACACACCGCCCAATGTCTCGATGCCGAGCGATAGCGGCGTGACATCGAGCAGCAGCACGTCCTTCACGTCGCCCTTGAGCACCGCGCCCTGTACCGCGGCCCCGATCGCCACCACCTCGTCTGGGTTGACGTTGCGCGCCGGCTCGCGGCCGAAGAACTGCTTCACCGCCTCGATCACCTTCGGCATGCGCGTCATGCCGCCAACCAGGATCACCTCGTTGATCTCACCGGCAGTCACGCCGGCATCTTTCAGCGCGGCACGGCACGGCTCCAGCGTGCGCTGGATCAGATCCTCGACGAGGCTTTCGAGCTTCGCCCGCGTCAACTTCATCACCAGATGCTTCGGCCCGGTTGCGTCGGCGGTGATGAAGGGCAGGTTGATCTCGGTCTCCTTCGAGGAGGAGAGCTCGATTTTCGCCTTCTCGGCGGCTTCCTTGAGCCGCTGCAGCGCCAGCTTATCGCGCTTGAGGTCGATACCCTGCTCGCGCTGGAATTCGGCCGCCAGATAGTCGATCACGCGGGCGTCGAAATCCTCGCCGCCGAGGAAGGTATCGCCATTGGTCGATTTCACCTCGAACACGCCATCGCCGATCTCAAGAACCGAGATGTCGAACGTGCCGCCGCCAAGGTCGAACACCGCGATCACGCCGGCGTGCTTCTTATCCATGCCATAGGCGAGGGCGGCGGCGGTGGGCTCGTTGATGATGCGCAACACGTCGAGGCCGGCGATCCGCCCGGCATCCTTGGTCGCCTGGCGCTGCGCGTCGTTGAAATAGGCCGGTACGGTGATCACCGCCTGGCTCACCGTCTCGCCGAGATACGCCTCGGCCGTCTCTTTCATTTTGCCGAGCACGAAGGCGCTGATCTGGCTCGGCGCATAGCGTTCGCCACGGCTTTCCACCCAGGCGTCACCATTCTCGCCGCGCACGATGGCGAACGGCACGAGCGCCTTGTCCTTGGCGACCGTCGGGTCGTCGAAGCGCCGGCCGATCAGCCGCTTGACGGCATAGAGGGTGTTGGTCGGATTGGTCACCGCCTGGCGCTTCGCCGACTGGCCAACCAGCCGTTCGCCATTCTCGGCGAAGGCGATCATGCTCGGCGTGGTGCGGGCGCCCTCGCTATTCTCGATGACGCGGACATCCTTGCCCTCCATGATGGCGACGCAGGAATTCGTCGTGCCGAGGTCGATGCCGATGACTTTACTCATGCTTCATTCTCCTTTGCAGCGGAGCACCGCGGCCCGAAGCACCGCAGGCGTCCCCGATCGTTCAAATCCATCCCGGATGTATTCAGGCGAAGCGCCAGGGGCAAGGGGCGCTGCGCATTTTTTGTGCAAAATGCACGCGATACCATAGGCCGGCTCACGCGGTGGTGTCGATGCGGGGTGCCGATGCGCTCTCGTTGGGCTGCGCCGGCGCCTTCGCCACCACCACCATCGCGGCGCGCAGCAACCGCCCGTGCAGGGTCCATGCCGAGGTCCAGGCCTGCAGCACGGTGCCGGGCGGATGCTCCGCACTCTCCTGCTCGCTCATCGCCTGATGCAAATTGGCATCGAACAGCGCACCGGTGGGGTCGGTGCAGACGATGCCGTGGCGTTCGAGCATGGCGATCAGGTTGCGCTCGATGCCGGCGAAGCCCTCGCGCAGCCGGCCGACCAGCGGGCTTTCACCCGGCTCGGCGGGTGGCAGGCTGGCGAGGCCGCGACGGATGTTCTCCGCCGCCTCCACCACGTCGGTGGCGAATTTCTGCACCGCGTACTGCCGGCTCTCGTCGGCCTCGCGTTTGGCGCGGGCGCGCACGTTCGCCATCTCGGCCTCGGCGCGCATCCAGCGCTCGCGCAAGCCGTCGCGCTCGGCCTCCAGTTCGGCGATCCGCGCGCTCGCGGCCTGCATGAGTTGCTCGGGGCTGGCCGGTTCGGTGGCGATATCCGGCGCGGCCGTCTCGACGATCGGTGGGGTGGGCTCGGGTTCGGTGTTCATGACGCGTGAGTTAGGATGCCCGAGCCGCCGGGGCAAGAGCGCCGTGCATCAGGGCTGGCACTCTGTTAAAGAAACGGCCGTGTTATTCAGGAGTCCGCGCCGGATGGCCGACCAGTCCGCAGCCTATGCCCGTCTGCTCGCCCGCTTCGCCCGCATCGCCACGATCCGCGAGGCCGCTGCCATGCTCGGCTGGGATGCGAGCGTGATGATGCCGCCGGGTGGCGCGGCGAGCCGTGGCGACCAACTGGCCGTACTCGCCGGGCTGGCGCATGGCCTGCTGGTCGAGCCCGTCGTTGCCGACAATCTCGCTGGCGCCGAGTCGGTGGCGATGGCGGAGGGCTGGGATGCGGCCAATCTGCGGCTGATGCGCCACGCCCATACGCGGGCCGTGGCGCTACCCGGCGATCTGGTGGAGGCGCAGGCGCGCGCCAATGCGGCCTGCGAAATGTGCTGGCGCGAGGCGCGGCGGGCGGCGGACTTTGCCCTGGTGGCGCCGCGACTGAGTGAGGTGATGAAGCTGCAGCGCGCGGCGGCAGAGGCGCTCGGCCCGGCGCTTGGATTGGCGCCGTACGATGCGCTGATGGACGGATTTCAGCGCGGCATCGGGGCTGCCGAGGTGGCGCCGGTGTTCGCCGATTACGAAGCCTTCCTGCGCGAGGCGTTGCCACGGGCGGAGGCGATCCAGGCCAGCCGGCCGCCGCCGCGCCCGCTCTCCGGTCCGTTTCCGGCGGCGGTGCAGGAGGCGCTGTGCCGCGAGCTGGCCGGGCGCGCCGGGCTCGATTTTTCGGCCGCACGGCTCGATCGCTCGCTGCATCCCTTCTCCGGCGGCACGCCCTGCGATGTGCGCATCACCACCCGCTATGACGAGGCGGACCTCGCCCAGGCGCTGATGGGCGTGCTGCACGAGACCGGCCATGCGCTGTATGAAATCGGCCTGCCCACCGCCCACGCGCGCCAGCCGGTGGGCGAGGCCGCCGGTATGGCGGCGCACGAGAGCCAGTCGCTCATCATCGAGATGCAGGCCTGCCGGTCGGACCAGTTCCTCGGCTGGCTGGCGCCACGGCTGCACGCGCGCTTCGGCGGCGCGCCGGAACCCTATGCGCCGGAGAACATCGCCCGGCTATGGCGCCGCGTCGCGCGCGGACACATTCGCGTCGATGCCGATGAGATGACCTATCCGGCGCATGTCATCCTCCGCTTCCGGCTGGAGCAGGCGCTGATCGACGATGCGTTGCCGGTGGGCGACCTGCCCGGCGCCTGGGCGGAGGGGATGCGCGCGCTGCTCGGCATCACGCCGCCGGACGATGCACGCGGCTGTCTGCAGGACATCCATTGGTACGATGGCGGGGTCGGCTATTTCCCGAGCTATACGCTCGGCGCGATGGCGGCGGCGCAGTTGATGGCGGCGGCGCGGCGCGCGGTGTCCGGCCTCGATGCGGCGCTGGCCGAGGGTGATCTCGCGCCGCTGCTCGGCTGGCTGCGCACCCATGTGCATGCCGAGGGTAGCCGCCTCGGCTTCAACGCGTTGCTGCGCGCGGCCACCGGCAAGCCGCTCGACCCGGCGGATTTCCAGGCGCATCTGACCGCGCGCTATCTCATCGCCCCGGAGCTTGCCGCCTGAGCGCGCCCGATCCGCGCCGGCGCCCGCTCTATATCGGCAGCGAGATCTATCGCGCCTCCACCTATGGCCCCAGCCATCCGCTCGCCATCCCACGGGTGTCGAGCTGCACCGATCTCTGCCGCGCCCTCGGCTGGCTGCCCGATGACGTGTATCTTGCCGCCCCGATGGCGAGCGAGGTTCAGCTCGCGCGGTTTCACGATCCGGCCTATCTCGCCGCTCTGCGCCGCGCCGAGGCGAGCGGGCAGGTGAGCGAGGCCGATCGCGCGCGGTTTCGCATCGGCACCGACAACAACCCGCTCTATCCGGAAATTTTCCGCCGCCCGGCGACCTCTGCCGGCGGCGTGCTGCTGGCCGCCGCACTCACTGCCGAGGGCGGTATCGTGCACTGCCCCGGCGGCGGCACGCATCACGGCCGCGCCGACCGCGCCGCCGGCTTCTGCTATTTGAACGACCCGGTGCTCGGCCTGCTCGCCTGGCTCGATCAGGGGCTGGAACGCATCGTCTATCTCGATATCGACGCCCATCACGGCGATGGCGTGCAGGATGCGTTTCACGACGAGCCGCGCGTGTTCACCATCAGCCTGCACGAGGCCGGGCGCTGGCCGTTCACCGGTGCGGCGCGCGATCGGGCCGGCGGGGCGGCACGCAACCTGCCGCTGCCGCGCGGCTGCAATGACAGCGAATGGGCGTGGCTGCTGCGCCACGCCGTGCTGCCGCTGATCGAGCGGCTGCGGCCGGAGGCGATCATGCTGCAATGTGGCGCCGATGCGCTGGAGGAAGACCCGCTGGCCAAGCTCTCGCTGTCGAACAACGCGCATTGCGCGACGGTCGCCGCCATCCGCTCGCTCGCGCCACGATTGCTCGTGCTTGGCGGCGGCGGCTACAATCCCTATACGGTGGCGCGCTGCTGGGCCAGTGTATGGGGCGTGCTGAACGATTTGCCGGTGCCCGCGCGGCTGCCGCCGGCGGCGGAAGCCGTGTTGCGCGGCCTGCGCTACAACCGGGCGGCGGGGCGCAACCCGCCGGCGCATTGGATGACCACCCTGCGCGATGCGCCGCGCGAGGGGCCGGTGCGCGAGGCGATCCGCGCCCTGGCCATCGAGACGCTGATGGAGGATTTGCCGGCATGACATCCCAACGCCCGAAGCTGCTGCTCGCCGCCCTGCTGCTCGCCGCCCCGCTGCTGGCGACGGTGCCGATCCTGGCGCAGGAACCCGACATCACCGCCGCCCAGCCGGAATTGCCCAAGCAGCGCCTGCTGATCGTCACGCAATCGGGCAAGACGCTGGTGTTTCACGTCGAGATGGCGACCAGCCCGATGCAGCAGACGGTGGGGCTGATGTTCCGCAAGAGCGTGGCGCCGGATGGCGGCATGCTGTTCGACTGGGGGCGCCCGCGCGAGAGCCAGATGTGGATGCGCAACACCATCGCCCCGCTCGACATGGTGTTCATCCAGCAGAACGGCCGCATCGGCCATATCGCCGAGAACACCGTGCCGCAGAGCCTTGCCGTGATCGATAGCCACGGCCCGGTGCGCGCCACACTCGAACTCGCCGCCGGCACCACCGAGCGGCTCGATATTCGTGTCGGGGATACCGTCGAGAGCAAGCTGTTCGGCAATTTGCCCTGAGCGACTCACCAAGAGGAATTTGCGATGCAGGATTTCGTCATCCCCGCCGCCGCTCCCGCCGCCGTTCCGGTGGCCGGCGGTGGCCGCTTCCCGGTGCGCCGCATTTTCTGCGTCGGGCGCAATTACGCCGAGCACACGCGCGAGATGGGCGGCGATCCGGACCGTGAAGAGCCGTTCTTCTTCACCAAGCCGGCCGATGCGGTGCTGACCGGCGATGCCGACATGCCCTATCCGCCGATGACCGGCGCGCTGCATCACGAGATGGAACTGGTCGTCGCGATCGGCGCCGGTGGAGCCGAGATCGCCGAACAGGCCGCCCTCGGTCACGTCTGGGGCTATGCCGCGGGACTCGACATGACGCGGCGCGATCTGCAGGGCGAGGCGAAGAAGGCCGGCCGGCCATGGGACATGGGCAAGGGCTTCGACCACGCCGCCCCGATCGGCGAGATCGCACCCGCCGCACGCATCGGCCATCCGGCGCGCGGACGCATCGCCCTCACGGTGAACGGCGCCGTCCGCCAGGGGTCGGATCTCTCGCGGATGATCTGGAGCGTGCCGGAGGTGATCGCCTATCTCTCGCGCTACGTCGCCTTGGCGCCGGGCGATCTGATCTTCACTGGCACGCCCGAGGGGGTGGCGGCGGTGGGGCGCGGCGATGTGCTGAGCGGCGAGATCGAGGGCGTGGGCCGCGTGCGGACCCGCATCCACCCGTGAGGCTGCGCATCGCCACATGGAACATCAACTCGCTCCGCCTGCGCCTGCCGCTACTGCCGGGGCTGATCGCGGCGCTCGACCCGGAGGTGATCTGCCTGCAGGAGACCAAGGTGCCGGACCCGCTGTTTCCCGAGGCGGCCCTGCGCGCGCTCGGCTATCCGCATGTGTTCGGCCGCGGCATGAAAGGCTACAACGGGGTGGCGATCCTTTCCCGTCTGCCGTTCACCGTGCTCGCCGATGCGCCGGACTGGTGCAACAAGGGCGACAGTCGCCACCTCGCGGTGGCGCTCGACTGCGCGGGCGCGCCGGTGGTGCTGCATAATTTCTATATCCCGGCCGGCGGCGATATCGCCGACCCAGCGCTCAATGCGAAATTCGC
>DAHXNW010000169.1 GCA_027365195.1 Acetobacteraceae bacterium | reverse complement strand
TGGTCGCCGCCCCAGCCCGTGGTGGCATTCGATCCGGCGTTGGTGCGGGCACAGGATATGCGCGGCGGCATCGCCCGTGCGGTGAGCGTGGCCCTGCACGACGCCCGCGTGCCGCGCGAGGATATCGCCCGCGAAATGGGCGCGTGGCTCGGGCGGCCGATCAGCAAAGCGATGTTGGACGCCTGCGCCTCCGTGGCGCGGGAGGATCACACCATCAGCCTGCCGTGGCTGATGGCGCTCCTGCACGCGACGGGCGATCGCAGGCTGCTGGAAATGCTGGCCGAACCGCTCGGGTGGGCGGTGATCGAGCGGCGCTATCTGCCGCTGATCGAACTGGCGGCGGTGCAGGAACAGGGCGACGTGTTGCGGCGGCAGGCCAAGGCGTTGCGCCGGCAGGCACGCGGGAAGGGGGGGCTGTGAGCCCGCCAAACGGGCCGTTCGCCCAAGACTGGTTCACGCTGACCGAAATCGCAGCCGCCTCCTTGGAAGGATTTCCGACGAGCCGGGGTGGCATGTGGCATTTCGCGCGCAGACACGGGTGGAACGCCCCGAGTGCAGAAGGAATTCTGTGGCGCCGCAAGGATAAGGGGGGTTCTACGCGGGAATATCGAGCGGCGCGCCTTTTCCCCTCAGCCGTGGAGCTTCTGCGCGCGAGCGTTTTTTGCGCCGCGCCACTTGCGCCTCCGCCTTTCGACATTGAGCGCCTCGCCGCTGCCCTACGGGAAGCCGACGCACTCCCTTTCACGGATTGGAGGGCTCGCGCACGGCATGTGAGCGCCCTTTACGAGGTCGGAATCCGCTCCGGAGATACGGCACTATGAACCGGTCGGTGGACGAATGGCATAGTTTAACGTGTCTCGCAGATGCGCGTCTCCCCGGGTTTCCGGCTAGTGAGCGCGGAGCGCGTGCGCACGCCACCCGCATGGGCTGGGACGCGCCGGAGCAGGAAGGCCGCCTCTGGCGCCTGCGCGCCGGGCGTGGCGGGGGGCGCGAGTACCACATCCGGGTGCTCAACACGCTCCAACAGGCCGAGCTGCTGGCGCGCCTCGCGCAGCCGGTGGACCCGCGCCCGGTGGACGACCGGCATCATGGGGCGTGGGAGATGTATGACCGCGCCTCGGGCAAGAAAAAGGGCGAGGCGCAGCGCCGGCTCGCCGCTGTGGACGCGGTCTCGGCGCTGGTATCACAAGGCAAGCAGAAATTCGTCGCGATGTGCGTGGTCGCTGCCCAGCACGAGGTGCGGGTGAGCACGCTGTATCGCTGGGAGAACGCGGCGCTCAACGCGCGCTCGCATGCGCACCGGCTCGCCTATCTGGTGCCGCGCCAGTGCGGCGCGAACAGCGCCTCCGAAATCACCCCGGAGGCGTGGGATTTCTTCCGGGCGGACTATCTGCGGCTCGAACAGCCGACGATGACTGCGTGCTATCGCCGCCTCATCGCCGCCGGCGCCGAGCGTGGCTGGGTCATCCCCAGCCTGCGCACGCTGGAGCGGCGCATCCACGCCATTCCCGTCGCCGCGCGCGTGCTGCTGCGCAAAGGCAAGGAAGAGTGCGAGAAGCTGTATCCCGCGCAGGAGCGCGATCGGTCGGTTTTCCACGCGCTGGAAGCCCTGAATACCGATTTCCACACCTGGGACGTGTTCGTGAAATGGCCCGACGGCCGCGTGGCGCGCCCGCACATGATCGCCTATCAGGATCTCTATTCCGGCAAGGTTCTGTCCTGGCGGGTCGATACCGACCCGAATATGGAGGCGGTGCGCCTCGCGTTCGGCGATCTGGTGCAGGAATGGGGCGTCCCCTCCGCCTGTTACATGGATAACGGGCGTGAATTCGCCGCCAAATGGATCACCGGCGGCGTTTCCAACCGCTATCGCTTCAAAATCCGCGCCGATGAGCCGTTCGGGCTGATGCCGCAGATGGGCGTGGCGGTCCACTGGACCACGCCGTATCACGGCCAAAGCAAGCCGATCGAGCGCGCTTTCCGCGATTTCGCGGGCGATCTGGCGAAGCACCCGGCCTTCGCCGGCGCCTATACCGGCAATTCGCCGATGGCCAAGCCGGAGAATTACGCCAGCACGGCGGTGCCGCTCGGGCTGTTCCTGAAAATCGTCGGCGAAGGCGTGCTCGAACACAATGCGCGCGTCGGGCGGCGCACGGCGGTGTGTGACGGGCGCAGCTTCGACGATGTATTCGCCGAGAGCTATGCGCGCTCCACCATCGCGCGCGCCACGGAGGCGCAGCAGCGGCTGTGGCTGACCGGCGCCGAGGGCGTGATGGTGAGCCGCCTCGACGGCTGCATCCGCGTGATGGGCAACCGGTTTCACGCCCCGTTCCTGCATGAGCACCGCGCCGAGCGGGTGGTGGTGCGCTTCGATCCGCAGCGGCTGCAAGCCGATCTGCACGTGTATGGGCTGGACGGCGCCTATCTCGGCGCCGCGCCCTGCGTCGAGGCGGTGGGTTTCAACGATATCGAGGCGGCCCGCGCGCATGCGCAGGCGCGGAAGGCCTGGATGCGGGGCGTCAAAATGCAGGCGGAGGCCGAGAAGCGGCTCTCCATCGGCGACGTCGCGGCGATGCTGCCGGCCGGGCAACGCCCCGATCCGGTGGAGGCGCGCGTGGTGCGCCCGGTGTTCCCGGGCAAGCCGCAGCCGGCGCCGACGGCTGATTTCTACGAAGAGAGCGAGGACGACGCGCGGATGGACCGCGCCATCAGCCTCGCTGCTGAACGCATGAAGCGCGAACGCGCGATGGGGGCATTGTGAGCAACGAGATCAAAACCGAGGAGCTGCGCACGCTGGTGCGCGGCTGGACCGGCGAGGGTAAAGGGAGCCTCGCGGACGTCGCGCGGCTGTCGGGCGTCGCCTATTCCACGCTGTCGGCGTGGATGAGCGCCAAATACGCCGGCGACAACGCCCGCGTGGAGCAGCAGGTGGCCGTGTGGCTCGACAGCCTCGCGCCGCGCGCCAGCATGGCCGGCGCCTTCCGCATGCCGGACTACGTGGCGACGCCGACGGCGCAGAAAATCCTCTCCGTCTTCACCCACGCGCAATATCTGCCCGATCTGGTGGTGGTGACCGGCGGCGCGGGCATCGGCAAAACGACGGCGATCCGCCATTACGCGGCGAGCAACCCGAATGTGTGGGTGCTCACCGGGGAGCCATCGGTCGCCTCGGCGCACGCGGTGCTGGATTACCTGTGCGAGACCTTCGGCATCAACGAGAGCCTCACGTCGCGCCGCTCGCGCGCGATCGGGCGCAAGCTCACCGGCTCGGGCGGTCTGATCATCATCGATGAGGCGCAGCATCTGAAGAGCCAGGCGCTCGACCAGCTCCGCACGCTGCACGACAAGGCCAACGTCGGCATGGCGCTGGTGGGCAACGAGCAGGTGTATTCGCGCCTCGACGGCGGCGGCCGGCGGGCGCAGTTCGCGCAGTTGTTCTCGCGCGTCGGCATGCGGCTGATCCGGCCGAAGCCCTCGGCCTCCGACATCGATGCGCTGCTGGGCGCGGCCGGGGTGGAGGGCGACAAGGAGCGGCGCCTGCTCCGCGCGGTGGCGCAGCGGCCGGGCGCGCTGCGCGGCCTCGCGAAGACGCTGCGCGTCGCGCACACGCTCGCCGAGGCGGACGGCGTCGCGGTGCCGGAAGTGGCGCATCTCACGCTGGCCTGGAACCGGCTGTCGGACAGCGCCTCGCTCGGGGAGGCCGCGTGATGTTGGCCGTATTCGCCGTGGGCTTCGTGCTCGCCTTCATCCTGCTCCTGCCGCTGGTGCTGTTGGGCAAATTCATCAAGGCGTTCCCGCGCGGGAAATGGCTTCTGTTCCCCATCGCGGCATTCGGGGGGCTTTGCTGGGCCATGAGCGCAGCCGGCGCCGGTGGGCCGGGCATCGTGGTGGCGGCTGCGCTGCTCGCCCTGCTCCTCCTGGCGCTCCCGGTGTTCGCGTGCATCGGGCTGGTGAAATTGTGCCGCCGCTTCCCGCAAACCAGCGGCGTCCTCCTGATCCTCCTCGTTCTGGGCGCCATCGTCTGGATCACGATTGCGGCGCAGGTCCCGTGATGGGCGCGCGTCGTAACCCCGAGCCACGGCGGGACGGTGCCGTGGCCGTTGTATCCCCCCAACTTGGCCGGCGTGGGGCAGCACCCCCGCCGGCTCCTTTTGGGCGCGCGTGCGACGTGTGCGAGGGGCGCGGCTACGTCCGCGCACGCTGGCGGGGCGGCATCACGCGCCCGCTGCCGCCGGCGGTGGATGTCTGTCCGGCCTGCGCCAACCGGGCCGAGCTTGAGTGGCTGCGCGCGCACGGGAGGGCACAATGGACGGCACTGAAGAAGTATTGACCACATTCGGCGGCAAAATCATGCCGCGCCGGATGTTCAAGCCGGAGGCGCTGCTCCAGGAAGACCTGGTGCGCGCCCTGGTGGCCCGCGCCGACGCGCTGCAGGCGCAGATCGCGGCGTTCAAAAAGGCCGCGTTCGACGATATCGACGCCTACATGGAGCTGCTCGCCGAGAAATATGGCGTCAAGCTCGGCGGCCGTCGCGGTGGCATCGCGCTTGAAAGCCTGGATCAGACGCTGCGCATTCAGGTGAGCATCGCCGACAGCCTCACCTTCGGCCCCGAGCTGATGGTGGCGAAGCAGATGGTGGATGCCTGCATCACCCGCTGGTCGAGCGGCGCGAATGAAAACCTGCGCGCCGTGGTGGATGATGCCTTCTCCGTCGGCGAGGGCAACCGCGTCCGCGCCGACCGCATTCTGGGCCTGCGCCGGCTGAACATCGACGACGAGGAATGGCTCCGCGCCATGGGGGCAATAGCCGACGCGGTGCGGGTCGAGCATTCGCGCACCTATATCCGGCTATACCGCCGCCCCACCCACACGGACCAGTTCGAGCAGATCACGCTCGATCTGTCGCGGCTATGAGTGCCACGACGCCCGGCGAGGAGCCGGGGGCGCGGCTGGATTGGTGGGGCGTTTTCGCGCTCGCCTGCCTCGCGTGCAGCACGGCGCTCTCCGGCTGGCTCGCGTGGTGTCTCGCCACGACGCTGCTGGGGTGGGTGCGATGATCGAGCCGCGCGTGGTGGGCGGACTCACGGTGGACGCTGGGGAGGCGTGCGGCCTCGAACTCTTCGCCTATCAGAGCGGCGACGTCCGCCTCGCGCTCATCTCTCCCGACGAGGAGGGTGTGATGGTGAAGGTGTTTTTCCTGCTGCCGGCGCACAACGTCTCGGAGCTCGCCGCGCAGTTCGCGCGGGTGTTCA
>DAHXNW010000166.1 GCA_027365195.1 Acetobacteraceae bacterium | reverse complement strand
GGGGGGGGGGGGGGGCGGGCCGGTGCCGGCTCTACGAATTCAGGGGGTTTGTATTCAATCTGTTCCAGGTTATCATTCGCGTTGAATGGGAAGCGCGCGGGCGCGCGACCAGCTGAGCAGAGGGAGCCGCCCACGCATGGCCATTGCCACCCCGAGTCGCCCGAGTGCGTTCCGCGGCCGGCGGGATCTCGCTTCGCCGGCGCTGCGCCAGTTGATGCGCCGACGGCTCGCGGAATTTGGCGGCATTCTGCTCGGGCTGCTCGGGCTTGCGATTCTGGTCGCCCTCGCCGCCTACAACCCGCATGACCCCTCGCTAGATACGGCCTCGGCGGGCGAAGCGCACAATCTCGCCGGGCCGCTCGGCGCCATCCTGTCCGATCTGCTGCTTCAGGGCTTCGGCCTCGCTGCGGTATTGCCCGGTCTCGCGATGCTCGCCTGGGCCTGGCGGATCGCCTCGCATCGCGGCCTGGCGAGCCCGGTGTTCCGCGCGGCCGCCCTGCTCGCCGCCCTCCCGGTGCTCGCCGCCGTCGCCGCCACCCTGCCGGCGCGCGGCGCAGCCGCCGTGCTGGCATGGCCGACGCAGGCCGGGCCGGGCGGTGCGATCGGACAGGCGCTGGCACATGCCATGCTCGCGGCCGGGCGCGGGCTGCTTGGCCCGTTCGGCGATGCGCTGGTCTGGCTGCTCGGCGCAGCCCTGGCGGCGCTGCTGATCTGGCTCGCGCTCGGCCTGTCGGCCGGCGAATGGCGCGCCGCCAGCCGCGCGGCCTTCGGCGCGGCAACGCTGACATATGGCCAAGGCAGGCGTGCCGGCGGCCTGCTCTCCGGCGCCGGCCGCGCGATCTTCAGGCTGTTCGCCCCGCTGGCGCGGCTGATCGAGGGCACCCCTCCCCTCCCCGTCGCGCGCGCCGTCGCGGTTGCTCCGGCGCCGTCCAGGCCGGTCGCGCCACCCCCGGTCGAGCCGGCCATGGAGTCGCCGGCGGCGCGCACGAAAATCATCGCCACCCCGCGCCGCCCGCCGCCGCCACGGCAGGAAGCGCTGGCGCTCGGCGAGCCGGGCTGGGTGTTTCCCTCGCTCGCTCTGCTGCATCAGCCGCCGGCGCGCGCGAGCGTGGGGCCGAGCGCCGATGCACTGGAGGCCAATGCGCGGCTGCTGGAAACCGTGCTCGCCGATTACGGGGTGCAGGGAGCGATTCGTGAAATCCGCCCCGGCCCAGTGGTGACGCTCTATGAGCTGGAGCCGGCGCCGGGCATTCGCAGCGCGCGGGTGATCGGCCTCGCCGACGATGTGGCGCGCAGCCTCTCGGTGGTCGCGGTGCGCATCGCGACCGTGCCGGGGCGCAACGTGATCGGCATAGAGGTGCCGAACGCCAAGCGTGAGACGGTGTTTCTCGCCGAACTGCTCGGCGCCGAGGAATGGAGCCGCCATCCCGGCCGGCTCGCGCTCGCCCTCGGCAAAGACATCAGCGGCACCCCGGTGGTCGCCGATCTGGCGCGCATGCCGCATCTGCTGATCGCCGGCACCACCGGCTCGGGCAAATCGGTTGGCGTCAACGCGATGATCCTGAGCCTGCTCTACCGGCTCTCGCCCGAGCAGTGCCGGCTGATCCTGATCGACCCGAAGATGCTGGAATTGTCGGTCTATGATGGCATTCCGCATCTGATGGCGCCGGTGGTGACCGAGCCGGCGAAGGCCGTCACCGCGCTGAAATGGACGGTGCGCGAGATGGAGCGGCGCTATCGGGCGATGAGCCAGCTCGGCGTGCGCAATGTCGGCGGCTTCAACGAGCGCGTCTCGGAGGCGCGCGCGCGGGGCGAGCAACTCACCCGCCGGGTGCAGACCGGCTTCGATTCGGAAACCGGCCGGCCCACCTTCGAAGAGCAGCCGCTGGCGCTGGAGACGCTGCCGTTCCTCGTGGTGGTGATCGACGAGATGGCCGATCTGATGATGGTCGCCGGCAAGGAGATCGAGGCGGCGGTGCAGCGCCTCGCGCAGATGGCGCGCGCCGCCGGCATCCATGTGGTGATGGCGACACAGCGCCCCTCGGTCGATGTCATCACCGGCACGATCAAGGCGAATTTCCCGACCCGCATCAGCTTTCAGGTGATCAGCAAATTCGACAGCCGCACCATCCTCGGCGAGCAGGGCGCCGAGCAGTTGCTCGGCCAGGGCGACATGCTGCACATGGTCGGCGGCGGGCGGATCATGCGCGTGCATGGCCCGTTCGTGACCGACCGCGAGGTGGAGGAGGTGGTCGCCTTCCTGCGCAGCCAGGGCGCGCCGGACTATCTCGACGAAGTGACCGAGGCGGTGGAGGGGGCCGAGGAAAGTCCCGCCCTCGGCGATATCGCCGGCGCCAGCGAGGGGGAGAAGACGCTGTTCGACCGGGCGGTGGACGTGGTGGCGCGCGAGGGCAAGGCTTCGACCTCCTTCATCCAGCGGCATCTGCAGATCGGCTACAACCGCGCCGCCAAGCTCATCGAGCAGATGGAAAAAGAGGGCATCGTTACCGCCGCCAATCACGTCGGCAAGCGCGAGATTCTGGTGCGCCGCACCCATGAGGACGACGCATGAACACGCTCAATCAGACGCTCACTGCCGTCTTGAACCTGGTCGTCGGGCTGTTCGACATCATCCTCGCCGTGATCGCGGCGATCGAGACCTGGCTGCGTGGACAGCTCGCCCATCTCGGCGTGGCGCCGCCGGTGCAGACCGTGATTCTGCTCGCCGCCGCCCTACTGATGCTGCTCGCCGCCTTGCGGCTGTTCGGCGGCGCGCTGCGGTTGCTGCTCGTTCTGCTGCTGGTGCTGTGGGCACTGCATGCCCTGCTGCCGGCGCTGCACATGACGCCGAATTAAGCCAAAGACGGCACGACAGCGACGCACATTCCGCCGTGGCATGCTATTTTGTCGATGGCGCCCGTGTCGGGCCGATACCATGAGGAGGAACATCGATCATGCGCATGCTCCCGATCTGGCTGCTCTGTGGCGTGGTGCCGCTGCTGCTCGCCGGCTGCGACGACGAGGATAACGCCTGGCGCCGGCCAGTGTATTACGCGCCACCGCCTGTCGTCGCGGCACCGCCGGCCTACTATCCGCCGCCCGGCGGTTATTATGCGCCACCAGCCGGTTATTATGGTGGGTATGGTGGCGAGCATGGCGGTGAAGGCGATGGCGACTGATCCGGCGATCTCGCCGTTGCGCATAAGGAAGCACCGCATGGGCCACAAATTCTGGCTGGTCACGGCCGCCCTGCTGCTCACCGTGGCGCCGGCGTATGCCGATGGCTGGGGCGATGGCGGAGATGGCGGCCATTGGGGCGATCGCCATTGGGGGGACGGCGGCGATGGTTGGGGCGATGGCGAGCACGGCTATTATGCGCCGCCGCCCGTCGTTGCCGGTCCGCCCGGCTATGCGCCGGGTTATTATCCGCCACCCGGCTACTACCCGCCGCCGCAATATTACTCACCACCGCCGCCGGTCGCCTATGCGCCCTCCCCTTACGGCTATCGGGGTGGCGACGACGACTGACCACGCAAATATCGCCCACCCCTTTGCCCGCCGCCCCGATTGCGCTATTGCCGCGCCGGTGGCGCTTGCCTGCGCCGTGTTCCGCCGGGAGAAGCAATGGCCGCGCTGATCGAGATCGAGCATCTGAGCAAGCGCTTCGGCGCGTTC
Source organism: Acetobacteraceae bacterium (assembly GCA_027365195.1). Lineage (GTDB taxonomy): Bacteria > Pseudomonadota > Alphaproteobacteria > Acetobacterales > Acetobacteraceae > DAHXNW01. The sequence continues at coordinate 2,661 of DAHXNW010000166.1, read as the reverse complement.
ACCGCCGTCGATGACGTGAGTTTCAGCGTGGCGCGCGGCGAGGTGCTCGGCTTTCTCGGCCCGAACGGCGCCGGCAAATCCACCACGATGAAAATGCTCGCCGGCTTCGTGACACCGAGCGACGGGCAGGCGCGCATCTGCGGCCACGACGTGCAGGCCGCGGGCATCGCCGCGCGGCGATGCCTCGGCTTCCTACCCGAAGGCGCGCCGACCTATCCGGAGATGAGCGTCGATGCCTTCCTGCGCTTCGCCGCCGCGATCCGTGGCTATCGCGGTGCCGAGGCAAGTGAGCGGGTGGCGCGCGCGATCGACCTCACCACCCTCGCCGGCGTGCGTTTGCAGCCGATCGAGACGCTGTCGAAGGGCTTCAAGCGCCGCGTCGGCCTCGCGCAGGCGCTGCTGCACGACCCGCCGGTGCTGGTGCTCGACGAGCCAACCGACGGGCTCGACCCCAATCAGAAATTCGAGGTCCGCAGCCTGATCGCCGGCATGGCGAAGGAGAAGGCGATCATCATCAGCACGCATATTCTGGAGGAGGTGGAAGCGGTCTGTTCGCGCGCCATCATCATCGCCGCCGGCCGCGTGGTGGCCGATGCGACGCCGGGCGAACTCGCCCGCCGGCACCCGTCCGGCAAGCTCGATGATGTTTTCCGCGCCATCACCAATCCATCGCCAAGCCGGGCGGCCTGAGATGCGCGCCACGCTGACCATCGCCAGGCGCGAACTCGCCGGCTATTTCGCAACCCCGGTCGCCTGGGTGTTCATCGTCATCTTTCTGGTGCTGCAAGGTGCGCTCACCTTCGGCCTGGGCAATTTCTTCGACCGCGACCAGGCCGATCTGCTGCCGTTCTTCCAGTTCATCCCCTGGGTGTTCCTGCTGCTGGTGCCGGCGATCACCATGCGGCTATGGGCGGAAGAGCGCCGGCTCGGCACCATCGAGCTGCTGCTCACCCTGCCGGTCTCGCAGGGGCAGGCGGTGCTCGGCAAATTCATCGCCGCCTGGGCGTTCTGCGCCATTGCGCTGGCGCTCACCTTTCCCTTCGTGATCACGGTGAACCTGCTCGGTCATCCCGACAACGGCGCCATCGCCACCGGCTATCTGGGCAGCCTGCTGGTCGCCGGCGCCTTCCTCGCGGTGGGCGAGGCGGCCTCGGCGCTCACCAAGAACCAGGTGATCGCCTTCGTGCTCGGGGTTGCCATCTGCTTCGTCTTCGCCGTCAGCTCCTATCCGCTGGTGACCGACTTCCTCGGCCGCAACGCGCCGGTGCTGGTGGCACTCGCGCGGCGCATCTGCATCACCGACCGCTTCCTCTCTTTCATGCGCGGGCTGATCGAGGCGCGCGATCTGATCTATTTCGCCTCCTTCATCGGTTTCTGGCTGTTCGCCACCAGCGTCATCATCGAGCATCGCAAGGCAGACTGATCCATGCGCCGTCGTCTCTGGTCCTCCGTCATCGGCGTGCTCGCCGTGGCCGCCATTCTGGTCGGCCTCAATCTGTTCGCCGACGCGCGGCTGGCGAACGTCCAGCTCGATCTCACGCAGGGGCATATCTTTTCCCTCGCCGCCGGCACCCGCAGCATCCTGCGCGGCCTGCGCGAGCCGATCACCCTCAGGCTGTTCTATTCGCGCGAGCTTGGCGCGCGGGTGCCGAGCTATGGCGCCTATGCGGACCGGGTGCGCGAGATGCTGGAGCAATACGCCCGCCTCGCGCACGGCAAGCTGAAGCTCGAATTCTATAATCCCGAGCCGTTCAGCGACGTGGAAGACCGCGCGCTGGCCTTCGGCCTACAGGGCGCGCCGATCGATCAGAGCGGCGAGCAGGTCTATTTCGGCCTCGCCGGCACCAATCTGCTCGACGATCAGAAGGTGATCCCGTTCTTTCAGGAGGATCGCGAGCCGTTCCTCGAATACGACCTCACCAAACTGGTCTATGAACTCTCCAATCCGCACCGCCCGGTGGTCGGCGTGATGTCGGCCCTCCCCCTCGATGGCGATCCGCGCGCGATGATGATGCGCGGCCAGAGCGCCGGCTCGGCCCCCTGGCTGGTGATGAGCGAATTGCGCCAGAGCTTCGACGTGCGCCGCGTGCCGCTCGACGTCTGGCAGATCGACCCGCAGATCCAGGTGTTGCTGGTGGCGCAGCCGCAGCACCTGGCCGAGCCGGCGCAATACGCGATCGATCAGTTCGTCATGCGCGGCGGGCGGCTGATGCTGATGGTCGATCCCGATAGCGAGGCGGAGGCGGCGATGCCCGGCCCCGGCGGCATGCCGCAGCTCGACACCAGCTCCGATCTGCACCGGCTGCTCGACGCCTGGGGCATCGCCTACGACCCCGGCGAAGTGGTGGGCGATCTCGATGGCGCCTGGCGGGTGCAGACCAATGCCGACGACCGCACCGGCGTGGTCGATTACGTCGCCTGGTTCAACATCCGCGCCGGCATCAACCATGACGACCCGGCGACCGCCGAGCTCAGCCAGATCACCGTCGCCGCCAGCGGCTTTCTGGCGAAAAAGCCCGGTGCCGCCATCACCTTCACCCCGCTGCTCAGCAGCAGCAAAAACTCCGGCCTGATCCCGGTCGATCGGGTGCGGATCGGCGCCGATCCGGCGGCCATCCTCGCCGCCTTCAAGCCGCAGGGTGGTGCGCGGGTGATCGCGGC
>DAHXNW010000165.1 GCA_027365195.1 Acetobacteraceae bacterium | reverse complement strand
CAATCCCGCCCGCGCGTCGCGCTGTTCGTCACCTGCCTGGTCGATCTGCATCGGCCGAGCGTGGGTTTCGCCGCCCTCAAGCTGCTCACCGCCGCCGGCTGTCAGGTGGAGGTGCCACGGGCGCAGACCTGCTGCGGGCAGCCGGCCTATAACGCCGGCGACCGCGCCACCACGCGCGATCTCGCGCGTGGCATTCTCGATGCCTTCGGCGGCTATGATTACGTCGTCGCCCCCTCCGGCTCCTGCGCCGGCATGCTGCGCACTCATATGCCGCATCTGTTCGACGACGACCCCAATCTGCGCGCGCGGGCCGCGGCACTGGCCGCGCGCAGCTATGAATTGGTCAGTTTCCTCACCGACGTGATGGCGGTCGAACACGTCGAGTCGCGCTTCGCCGGCCCGGTCACTTACCACGACAGTTGCGCCGGTCTGCGCGAACTCGGCATCAAGGCGCAGCCGCGCGCGCTGCTCGCCGGCATTCCCGGCGTTGCATTGCGCGAGATGGCCGAGCCCGAGGTGTGTTGCGGCTTCGGCGGCACCTTCTGCGTCAAATACCCCGACATCTCGACGCGCATGGTATCGGACAAAACCGCCGACATCGCCGCCTCCGGTGCGGCAACGCTGCTCGCCGGCGATCTTGGCTGCCTGCTCAACATGGCCGGGCGGCTCTCGCGCGAAGGCCGGCCGATCGCGGCACGCCATGTCGCCGAGGTGCTGGCCGACATCACCGACGATCTGCCGCCGATCGGCGCGCCGCGGTCATAGGAGAAAGCCGGATGCTGAACACCTCCGCGCAGTTCAAGGACAACGTCAGCCACGCGCTCGCCGATGCGGGCCTGCAGAAGGCGCTGGCGAACTCGAAGCCACAGTTCCAGAGCCGGCGCGCGCGGGCGGTCGCTGCCCTGCCGGAGTTCGAGGCGCTGCGCGACATCGGCCGCGACATCAAGAACCACACCCTCGCCAATCTCGATTTCTACCTAGAAACGTACGCGGCCAATGTGGAGCGTGCCGGCGGGCAGGTGCATTGGTGCGCCACCGCCGATGAGGCGCGCGCCGCGGTGCTCGACATCTGCCGCCGGGTGGGCGCGCGTACCGTGACCAAGGGCAAGTCGATGATCAGCGAGGAGCTGGCCATCAACGAGCATCTCGAACGCCACGACATCACGCCGGTGGAGACCGATCTCGGCGAATACATCATCCAACTGCGCCACGAGACGCCGAGCCACATCATCGCCCCGGCCTTTCACCTCAACCTCGAGGATTGGGAGGCGAGTTTTCGTGCCTCGCACACCGATTTGCCGGCGGACCGCGTGTTCCACGAGCGGCGCGACATCCTCACCGAGGCGCGTGGCAAGCTGCGCGAACGCTTCCTCGCCGCCGATGTCGGCATCACCGGCGCCAATTTCCTGATCGCCGAGACCGGCTCCAGCGTGATCGTGACCAACGAGGGCAATGGCGACCTGACGCAGACGCTGCCGCGCGTGCATATCGTGCTCGCCAGCATCGAGAAGATGGTGCCGACGCTCGAGGATGCGACCAGCCTGCTGCGGCTGCTGGCGCGCTCGGCGACCGGGCAGGATTTCTCCGTCTATACCACTTTCTCGACCGGCGTCCGCCGCGAGGGCGACCTCGACGGGCCGGGTGAATATCACGTCGTGCTGCTCGATAATGGCCGCTCCGCCATGCTCGGCACCGAGTTCCAGGAGATGCTGCGCTGCATCCGCTGTGCCGCCTGCATGAACCATTGCCCGGTCTATGGCGCGGTCGGCGGCCATGCGTATGGCGGGGTATACCCGGGGCCGATGGGCAGTGTGCTGACGCCGATGCTGGCGGGCGTGGAGGAGGCCGGCAATCTGCCGAACGCCAGCACCTTCTGCGGCAAATGCGAGAGCGTCTGCCCGGTGAAGATCCCGCTGCCCAATCTGATGCGGCACTGGCGCGAGCGCGAGTTCGAGCGCCATCTGAGCCCGCCGGTGCTGCGGCGTAATCTCGCTCTCTGGGCCTATGTCGCGCGCCGGCCGGCGCTCTATCGGCTCGCCACCCGCCTCGCTGCCGGCGCGCTCGGCCTGCTCGGGCGCAAGCGCGGGCGGCTCGCGCGGCTGCCGCTGGCCGGCGGCTGGACCGCTGGGCGCGATCTGCCGGCCCCGGAGAGCGATACCTTCTTCGCCCGCTACGCCGCCGAACAGCGCGCCGGCAGGCTGTAGCGATGAGCCGCGAGGCGATGCTGGCGGCCATCCGGCGCGGCCTGCGCCGGGGGCCGCTGCCGGAGGATCAGGCGGCGATGCTACGTGCGCGCCTCGCGGCCCCGCCGCGCCAGCTCATCCCGGCGCGCTCGCGCGTCTCCCGCCCGGAGCAGGTGGCGCTGTTCATGCGCAATGTGGAGAAGGAATTCGCCACCATCGCCCGCCTCGCCGATGCCGGCGCGGTGCCGGGTGCGGTCGCCGATTATCTGGCGCAGCAGAACCTACCCACCGATCTGGTCATCGCGCCGCATGCGGAGTTGCGCGCGATCGACTGGTCGCAGCGCCCGCTGCTGCGACTGCGCGAGGGGCGCGCCGAGGCGAGCGATGCGGTGAGCGTGCAGCACGCCTTCGCCGCCGTCGCCGAAACCGGCACGCTGATGCTGCCGTCGGCGCCGGAGCGGCCGACCACGCTCAATCTGCTGGTCGATACCGCCATTGTGCTGTTGCGCGTCTCGCGCCTCGTCGGCGCCTATGAGGAGGCGTGGGATCTGCTGCGCGCGGCGCGGCGCGATCCGCTTTCCGGCGGCTTCATGCCGCGCAATGTCATGCTCGTCACCGGCCCGTCGCGCTCGGCGGATATCGAGC
>DAHXNW010000164.1 GCA_027365195.1 Acetobacteraceae bacterium | reverse complement strand
GCCGATCGTCTGCCCGAGCAACGGCCGCTCGCTCGCGCCATGCACATAGCTCAGCTCACCACCCATGCCACCCGCCACCATTGCCGCCTCCCCGCTTGGCGCCAGTTTAGGCGATCCGGCTGATGTGGGCAAAATCCTGCAATGCTGCATTGCAATATCGCCGAGGCTTGCGTAATAAAATTACGTCTCCTACCGCCATCGTCGCACCTGGCGCGATCCGGCAACGCTATGGTGGAACAAAAACGTCTATTTTGCCGCCGCCGCATTTGCCGTTTGAAGCCGCCGCCGCCTGGCCATATCCTCGCCTGACGCGCCCTCAGCGGAGTCGCATCGATGAAGCACTCGTCCCTCAGCCTTGCCGATAAATACGCGGTGGAGGTCGATCAGCTCTATCTCACCGGCACCCAGGCGCTGGTGCGCCTGCCGCTGCTGCAACGCGCGGCGGACCAGCGGGCCGGGCTGAATACCGCCTGTTTCATCTCCGGCTATCGTGGCTCGCCGCTCGGCGGGCTCGACATCCAGCTCTGGCAGGCGCGCACGGCGTTGCAGGCGCAGCACATCCATTTCCAGCCCGGCGTGAACGAGGATACCGCGCTGAACGCGGTCTGGGGCAGCCAGCAGGTCGGGCTGCATCCCGGCGCGAAGTATGATGGCGTGTTCGCGCTCTGGTACGGCAAGGGCCCCGGCGTCGATCGCTCGGGCGATGTGATGAAGCACGCCAATCTCGCCGGCAGTGCCGCGCATGGCGGCGTGCTGCTGGTCGCCGGCGACGATCACGCGTGCAAATCCTCCTCGGTGCCGCATCAGAGCGAGCCGGCCTTCATCGCCGCCCTGGTGCCGGTGCTGGCGCCGGCCAATGTCGAGGACATCCTGCGTCTTGGCCTGCATGGCTGGGCGCTCTCGCGCTACAGCGGCCTCTATGTCGGCTTCAAGACGGTGGCCGACGTGATCGACAGCTCGGCCTCGCTGCAGTTCGATCTCGCTTCCTTGCACATCGCCTATCCGGATGGCGTGATGCAGGTGCCGGGCGGTCACGGCATCCGCCTGCCGGACAATTCGCTCGATCAGGAGGCGCGCGTCAATGCGGTGGCGCTGCCGTCAGTGCTCGCCTATGCGCGCGCCAACCGGCTCGACCGTGTGATCGTACCGGCGCCGGCAGCGCGGATCGGCATCGTCACCGCCGGCAAATCCACCCTCGACGTGCGCCAGGCGCTCGCCGATCTCGGCCTCGCCGGGTCGGACGCCGTGCGGGTGCTGAAACTCGCCCTCACCTGGCCGGTCGAGCCGGAGATCGTGCGCCACTTCGCCGCCGGGCTGGAGACCATCCTGGTGGTGGAGGAGAAACAATCGCTGATCGAGCGGCAGGTGAAGGACATCCTCTACCATGCGCCCGATCGTCCGGCGGTGCTCGGCAAGCACGACGCCAGCGGTGCCTCGCTGCTGCGCGCCAATGGTGAGCTGTATGCCGGCGACATCGTGCGCGCCCTCGCGCCCTTGCTGCGCCCGCTGCTCGGCGCCGAGACGATCGATGCCCGCCTCGGCTTTCTCGACGCGCAGGCGGCAACCCTGCGCGGCCTCGACATCGGCGCGCAGCGCACCCCCTATTTCTGCTCCGGCTGCCCGCACAACACCTCCACCAAGCTGGTCGAGGGCAGCCGCGCGCTGGCCGGCATCGGCTGCCACTACATGGCGAGCTTCATGGACCGGCGCACCGACAGCGTGAGCCAGATGGGCGGCGAAGGCGCCGGCTGGATCGGTCAGGCGCCGTTCACCGAGGAGGCGCATATCTTCGCCAATCTCGGCGATGGCACCTATTTCCACTCCGGCATCCTGGCGATCCGCGCCGCCATCGCGGCGGGGGTGAACATCACCTATAAAATCCTGTTCAACGACGCCGTGGCGATGACCGGCGGGCAGCCGGTGGACGGCCCGCTCACCGTGCCGATGCTGAGCCGCCAACTCGCCGCCGAGGGGATGGGCCGCATCGTCGTCGTCACCGACGAGCCGGAGAAATACGCCGAAGTGACCGATCTCGCCCCCGGTGTCACGGTGCACCACCGGCGCGAACTGGCCGAGGTGGAACGCACCCTCCGCGCCACCGCCGGCGCCACCGCGCTGATCTACGACCAGACCTGCGCCTCGGAAAAGCGCCGCCGGCGCAAGCGCGGCACCATGGCCGACCCGGCGAAGCGCGTGGTGATCAACGAGCGCGTCTGCGAGGGTTGCGGCGATTGCTCAACCGCGTCGAACTGTCTCTCCGTCACGCCGCTGGAAACCGATTACGGCCAGAAGCGGACGATCGAGCAATCCTCCTGCAACAAGGATTTTTCCTGCGTCGAGGGCTTCTGCCCGAGCTTCGTCACCGTGCATGGCGGCAGCCTGCGCAAGGGCGGCGGCATCGCGGCGGAGACCGATATGGTGCTGCCCGAACCGGCGCTGCCCGGCTTGGAGACGCCGTTCAATCTGCTGATCGCCGGCGTCGGCGGTACCGGGGTCGTTACCATCGGCGCGCTGCTCGGCGTTGCCGCCCATGCCGAGGGCAAGCATGTCACCGTGCTCGACCAGCTCGGCATGGCGCAGAAGGGCGGTAGCGTCTGGAGCCACATCAAGCTCGCGGCACAGCCGGAGGCGTTGCAGGCGCTGCGCATCGGGCCGGGCGATGCCGATCTGCTGCTCGCCTGCGATCTCGTCGTCGGCGCCGGGCATGAGGCGCTGGCGAGCCTGCGGCCCGGCGGCTCGCGCGCGGTGGTGAACACGCATGAGACGATCACCGCCGATTTCCTGCTGCATCCGGCCGACCGCATCCCTGGCACCGCCCTGCGCCACGCCCTCGCGGATGCGGTGGGGGAGGGGCGCTGCGAAACCCTCGACGCCACCACGCTCGCGACCGCGCTGCTCGGCGATGCGATCGGCGCCAATCTGCTGCTGCTCGGCTACGCTTGGCAGCGCGGGCTGATCCCGCTCGGCTTTGCGTCGCTGATGCAGGCGATCGAGCTGAACGGCACGGCGGTTGCGATGAATCAGGCGGCGTTTCGCTGGGGCCGGCTCGCCGCCGTCGATCTGGCGCGGGTAGAGGCCGCGGCGCAGGCCGGCCGGCCGGTGCCCGAGGCGCCGCCGGGCGATCTCGCGAGCCTGATCGAGCGTCGCGCCGCCGATCTCATCCTCTATCAGAACCGCGCCTACGCACGCCGCTACCGCAGCCTCGTCGAACAGGCGCGGGCGCGCGAGGCCGTGGTGCAACCAGGCTCGACCGCGCTCGCCGAGGCGGTTGCGCGCAATTACTACAAGCTGCTGGCCTATAAGGACGAATACGAGGTGGCGCGGCTCTACGCCCGGCCCGAGTTCAAGGCATCGCTCGCCGCGCGGTTCGATGGCGATTTCAAGCTGCAATTCCATCTGGCACCCCCCTTGCTCGCCAAGCGCGACCCGCGCACCGGCCATTTGCAGAAGCAGGCGTTCGGCGGCTGGATGCTGCCCATCTTCGGTGTGCTGCGCCACTTCAAGCGGCTTCGCGGCACCAGCCTCGATCCGTTCGGGCGCAGCGAGGAACGCCAGGCGGAGCGCGCGCTGATCGGGCAATACGAACAGACGATGGCGGAACTCCTCGCCGCCCTCACGCCGGACAATTACGCCATTGCAGTGCAGATCGCCGCCCTGCCGCAGGAGATCGCCGGCTTCGGCCACATCAAGGAACGCCGCATGCGCGCCGCCGCCACACGCCACGCGCACCTCCTCGCGCAGTTCCGCGCGCCGGTGCGGGCGATGGCGGCGGAGTAGGGGAGCTTAATCTTCGACAACGGCGTTATCGTTGCGAACCGACGAACTCCGGTGCTATTTTACAGCCTGAGAGAAAGGCTGCCGATGTCGGTCTCATTGCGTTCCACGCTGCGGCACCGCTCGCACCAGGACGTCGCCTGCGCCGGCTGTTCCCTGCGGGCGGGCAGTCTATGCGGCGCCATCGGCGACGAGGGGCTGCGGCATCTCGCCTCGGTGGCGAGCGCCGGCATCGCACAGCCCGGCCGCCTCTTGATCGAGGAGGGCAAGCCAGCCAATGATTTCTACACCATCACCGCCGGCACCACGCGCCTGTTCAAGCTGCTGCCGGACGGCAGGCGGCAGATCACCCGGTTTGCCGGCGCCGGGTATTTTCTCGGCCTCGTGGGGTCCGACACCCATGCGTTCAGCGCCGAGGCGATTGGCGCGCTGCGCTATTGCCGCTTTTCGCGGCACGAATTGCACGGCCTGATGGACGAGTTTCCCGCTCTGATG
>DAHXNW010000156.1 GCA_027365195.1 Acetobacteraceae bacterium | reverse complement strand
GCCAGCGGGTTGGCGATGCCGCGCCCGGCGATGTCCGGCGCGCTGCCGTGGATCGGCTCATAGAGCGCATGCCGCCGGCCGCTCGCATCCGGCGCGCCGAGCGTCGCCGAGGGCAGCATGCCGAGGCTGCCGGTGAGCATCGAGGCGAGGTCGGAGAGCAGATCGCCGAACAGATTGGTGGTCACGATCACGTCGAATTGCCGCGGGTCGCGCACCAACTGCATGGCGCAATTGTCGGCATACATATGGCTGAGCGCCACATCGGCATAGTCCCGCGCGCCCAGCGCCGCCACCGTCTGCCGCCAGAGCAGGCCGGATTCCATCACATTGGCCTTCTCGACGCTGCACAGCCGGCCCTGCCGCTGGCGCGCCAGCTCGAAGGCGACGCGGGCGACGCGTTCGATCTCGACCGTGGTATAGACCTCGGTATTGACGCCGCGCTTGCTGCCGTCGGGCAGGGTTTCGATGCCGCGCGGCTCGCCGAAATAAAGCCCGCCGGTGCTCTCGCGCACGATCATCAGATCGAGCCCGCGCACCACCTCGGGCTTCAGCGTGCTGGCGTCCACCAGCGGGTCGAGCACCACGGCGGGGCGCAGATTGGCGAACAGGCCCAATTCGCGGCGCAGCGCCAGGATGGCGATCTCGGGCCGGCGGTCGAAGCCGAGCGTGTCCCACTGCGGGCCGCCGACGGCGCCGAACAGCACCGCATCGGCGGTGCGCGCGGCCGCGATCGTCTCCGGCGCGATCGGCGTGCCGATGGCATCGATCGCCGCCCCACCCACCAGCGCCTCGCTCAACTCGAAGCGCAGACCCTGCCGACGGTCCATCCAGTCGATCACGCGGCGGACCTCGTGCATCACCTCCGGGCCGATGCCATCGCCGGGCAGCAGCAAGAGACGCTTGTTGGCGGCCATGTTCCTATCCGATCACGATGGAGGGAAACCAGGGTTCGGCGGTCCGGCGGCGCTGCTCGAACGCCTCGATGTGCTGCGCGTGCTGCATCGTCTGGCCGATGTCGTCGAGGCCATGGAGCAGCAGATGGCGGCGGAACGGGTCGATCTCGAAGGGGACGCTCTCGCCGTTTGGCCGGAGGATCACCTGGCGCTCGAGATCGACACTGAGGCGCGCATTGCCGCCGAGCCGCGCATCCGCCATCAGCAGGGCGCAGATATCGGCCGGCAGCGCGATCGGTAAAATGCCGTTCTTGAAGCAGTTAGTATGGAAAATATCGGCGAAGCTCGGCGCGATGACGCAGCGGATGCCGAAATCGAGCAGCGCCCAGGGCGCGTGCTCGCGCGAGGAGCCGCAGCCGAAATTCTCCCCGGCGATGAGGATTTCGGCGTGGCGATAGGGTTCCCGGTTCAGCACGAAATCCGGGTTCTCGCTACCGTCCGGGCGAAAGCGCAGGGTGTCGAACAGATGCACGCCGAGGCCGCTGCGCTTGATGGTTTTGAGGAAGCGCGCCGGGATGATCTTGTCGGTGTCGATATTGGCGAGCGGCAGGGGGGCCGCGATGCCGGTGAGGCTGGTGAAGGCGTCCATCAGGCAAACTCCCGCACATCGGCCAGATGGCCGCTCACCGCCGCCGCCGCCGCCATCGCCGGCGAGAGCAGATGGGTGCGCCCGCCCGGCCCCTGGCGCCCCTCGAAATTGCGGTTGGACGTGCTGGCGCAGCGCTGCCCCGGCGTGAGCTTGTCCGGGTTCATGCCGAGACACATCGAGCAGCCCGGCTCGCGCCACTCGAAACCGGCCTCCAGCAGCACGCGATCCAGCCCCTCGGCCTCCGCCTGCTGGCGCACCAGGCCGGAGCCGGGCACCACCAGCGCGCGCACCCCCGGCGCCACGCGCCGGCCGCGCACCACGGCGGCGGCGGCGCGGATGTCTTCGATGCGGCTGTTGGTGCAACTGCCGATGAACACCACGTCGATCGCGAGATCGGTGAGCTTCTGCCCCGGCGTGAGGCCCATGTAGTCGAGCATGCGCGCCCGCTGCGCCCGCTGCTCCGGGTCGGCGAGGCTCGCCGGATCGGGCACCACGCCGGTGATCGGCAATACCGCCTCCGGGCTGGTGCCCCAGGTGACCATCGGCACAACCTCGGCGCCATCGAGGCGCACCACGCGGTCATAGGCGGCACCGGGATCGCTCGGCAGCGTGCGCCACTCGGCCACCGCCTGGGCGAAGGCCGCCCCCTGCGGCGCGTGCGGCCGGCCTTCGATATAGGCGAAGGTGGTCTCGTCGGGCGCGATCAGCCCGGCGCGCGCGCCGGCCTCGATCGACATGTTGCACACGCTCATCCGCCCCGCCATGTCGAGCGCGCGGATCGCCTCGCCGGCGTATTCGATCACATGGCCGGTGCCGCCGGCGGTGCCGATGCGCCCGATGATCGCGAGGATGAGGTCTTTCGCCGTGACACCGGGCGCGAGCCGGCCGCCGACCTCGACCAGCATGTTGCGCGCCGGCTTCTGCAGCAGCGTCTGCGTCGCCAGCACATGCTCGACCTCGGAGGTGCCGATGCCGAAGGCGAGCGCCCCCATCGCGCCATGCGTCGAGGTGTGGCTATCACCGCAGACGATGGTCATCCCCGGCAGGCTGAGGCCAAGCTCCGGGCCGATGATGTGCACGATGCCCTGGCGCGCGTCGAGCAGCGGGATATACGGCACGCCGAAGGCCGCGACGTTGCGCTCCAGCGTCTCCACCTGCAGCCGGCTCTCCGGCTCGGCGATGCCGGCGCGGCGGTCGGAGGTGGGGACGTTGTGATCGACCACGGCGATCGTCGCCTCCGGCCGGCGCACCGGACGGCCGGCGAGGCGCAGCCCCTCGAACGCCTGCGGGCTGGTGACTTCATGCACCAGATGGCGGTCGATATAAAGGATGCAGGTGCCGTCGGGCAGCCGGTCCACCACGTGGCGGTCCCAGATTTTGTCGAACAGCGTGCGCGGCTTGCCCTCGGCCATCGTTCCCTCCCCTGCGGGCTACTCGGCGGCGCCGGCGGGCGTCTCGATGGCGCGCGCGCGTTCGGCGATGCGCGCCGACTTGCCGCGCCGGTCGCGCAGATAATAGAGCTTCGCCCGCCGCACGTCACCCCGGCGCACCACCACGATCTCGGCGATGCTCGGCGCATGCAGCGCGAACACCCGCTCCACCCCTTCGCCGTAGCTGATCTTGCGCACGGTGAAATTGCTGTGCAGCCCCTTGTTCGAGCGCGCGATGCAGATGCCCTCGAACGCCTGCGTCCGCGCCCGCTCGCCCTCGACCACCTTCACCATGACACGCAGCGTGTCGCCGGGCGCGAAATCCGGCACCGGGCGGGCCGCGGTCAGCCGGGCGACCTGCTCGGCCTCGAAACTCTGGATGATGTTCATGGCGTGGTCCTTGCGTGTGAAACTGCGGATGGGTGATCGATGGGCGGGCATAATTCCGGCCGGCGCGCGCGGGTGATGCGTTCGGCCTCGGCGCGGCGCCAGGCGGCGATGGCGGCGTGATCGCCCGAGCGCAGCACCGCCGGCACGGCGCGGCCCTGCCACGCCGCCGGGCGGGTGTATTGCGGATATTCCAGCAGGCCGGCGGAAAAACTCTCCTCCTCGGCGCTCTCGGCCGCGCCCATCACGCCGGGCAGCAGCCGCACGCAGGCATCAAGCAGCACCAGCGCCGCCGGCTCGCCGCCGGAGAGGACGTAATCGCCGATGCTGAGCTCCAGCA
>DAHXNW010000152.1 GCA_027365195.1 Acetobacteraceae bacterium | reverse complement strand
ATCAACTGATGCGCGAAGGCCAGCGCCGAGCCGAGGGCGAGAAAGCCGAAGCTGATGATGAAGCGCGTCTGTACGTTGGGCAGCAGCACGCGGCTCACGAACGGGATGATCGCGAGGATCAGCACCGCACCGGGCGAGAGCAGCATGCCGGCGAGGAAGGCGGTGTAGCCGAGTTGCTCCTGCGCCAGTTGCGGGATGAGCACGGCGCTCGAATAAAGGATCGCCCCGAAGGCGAAGATCATGATCGAGCCGAGGGCGAAATTGCGATTTTGGTAGACCCGCAGGTTGACGATCGGCTGGCGCGCGCGCAGCAGCCAGACGATGGCGCCGGCGATGCCGCCCACCGCCAGCACGGCGAACACGACGACGAAGCGCGAGCCGAACCAGTCGTTATCCTCGCCGCGATCGAGCGTGATCTGCAGACAGCCGAGGCCGAGGGTGATCAGTCCGAGGCCGATATAGTCGATGTCGCGCAGCTTCGCGTGTTGGCGTTTCACCCAGGGCGGGTCTTCCACCAGCCGGCTGACGGCGAAGAAGGCGAAGATGCCGACCGGCACGTTGACGTAGAAAATCCAGCGCCAGTTGAAATTATCGGTGATCCAGCCGCCCAGCGTCGGGCCGATCACCGGGGCGAAGATCACCGCGATCGCCACCACCGAGAAGGCGCGCCCGCGCTGCGCCGGCTCGAAAGTGTCGAGAATGATCGATTGCTGGTTGGGTTGCAGGCCGCCGCCAAAAAAACCCTGCATCAGGCGGTAGACGATCAGTTGCGCGAGGCTCGTGGCACTGCCGCAGAGGAAGGAGAAGACGGTGAACATGGCGATGCAGATGAGGAAATAACGCTTGCGCCCGAGCAGCCGGCCAAGCCAGCCGGAGATCGTGAGCACGATGCCGTTCGCCACCAGATAGGAGGTGAGCGCCCAGGTCGCATCGTCATAGCTCGCAGAGACGCTGCCGGCGATATGCGGCAGGCTCACGTTGACGATGGTGGTATCCAGAATCTCCATGAACGCGGCGAGCGTGACGACGATGGCGATCGACCAGGGGTTGGCCTTCGGCCGCCACGCGGCATCGCTTTTGGTGTTATCGCTCATTGCAACAGATCGGCAGGTTAGGGCAGCAGCACCGTGCTGCCCGTCGTCTGCCGCGCTTCCAGGGCCGCGTGCGCCTTGGCTGCCTCGCTGAGCGGAAATGTCTGGTTGACGCGGATCTTGACCGCGCCGCTGCCGACCACGTCGAACAATTCGGCGGCACAGTGGCGCAGATCGGCGGGTTTGGCGGTGTAAGTCGCGAGACTCGGACGGGTGAGGAACAGGCTGCCCTTGGCGCCGAGCATGCCGACATCGACGGGAGCAGCCGGACCGGAGGCATTGCCGTAGCTCACCATCATGCCGAGCGGGGCCAGACAGTCGATGCTGGCGTTGAAGGTGTCGCGCCCGATGCTGTCATACACCACCGGCACCATCGCCCCCCCGGTCAGCCGCTTCACCTCGCCGGCGAGATCGCCGTAGCCGAGGATCACCTCGCTCGCCCCGTGCGCGCGGGCCAACGCCGCCTTTTCCGCCGTCGAGACGACGCCGATCACCGTGGCGCCGAGATGCTTCGCCCATTGGCACAGAATGAGGCCGACGCCGCCGGCCGCCGCATGCACCAGAATGGTCTCCCCCGCCTTCACCGGATAGGTGCGGCGCAGCAGATATTGCGCCGTCATGCCCTGCAGCATCATCGCGGCAGCGGTGTTGAAATCGATCGCCGCCGGGAGCGGCACCAGCCGGTCGGCCTGGATCACCCGTTCCGAGGCATAGGCGCCGATCGGGCCGGAGGCATAGGCCACCCGGTCGCCGACGGCGAGGCCGCTCACCCCGGCGCCGAGGGCCGTCACGGTGCCGGCGGCCTCCATGCCGATCACCGCCGGCAGGGTCGGGATTTTATACAGGCCGTTGCGGAAATAGACGTCGATGTAGTTCAGCCCGATGGCGGCCTGGCGCACCAGCGCCTCGCCCGGTCCGGGTTCCGGGGTGGGGACGTCTTCCCATTTCATCACCTCGGGGCCGCCGTGGGTGTGGATGCGGATGGCTTTGCTCATCGGTCTCTCCGTTCTAACCCTGGGGATGGGGTGGTCGGTGCCTGGCGCTGCCGCGGCGCTCCAGATCGAGCAGCCACGTCTTCGTCGCCAGACCATCTCCCCCGCTATAGCCGCCAAGGCCGCCGCTGGCGACCACCCGGTGGCAGGGGATGAGGATGGGGATCGGATTGGCGCGATTGGCGCCGCCCACCGCGCGGGCGGAGCCGCCGGCAACGGCCGCGATCGCGCCATAGGCCCGCGTCTCGCCCGGCGGAATGGCGCAAAGGGCAGCCCATACGCGCAGCCGATAAGGCGTGCCCGCCGGCATCAGAGGCAGGTCGAAACTGCAATCGGGCAGATCGCCATCGAAATAGGCAAACAACTGGGCGCGTGCGCGCTCCAGCAGGGGCGTCGGCGTCTGATCGCGCCCCCAGCCCCAGTCGAGCGCAACGATACGGCCGGCCTCTTCGGACACCGTCAGATCGCCGATCGGGCTATGCAGGGAAAGCTGGGGCACGGTGCCGCTATGCCAAGCCGCAAGCGCCGCCGCTGTCAAGCCGGGGGCTCGGTTGAAGAAAGCGCCCGCTTTACACGCCGCATCCGCATCGCACATAGAGGGAAGCGATGCGGGCGCCGCCGTCCGTGCCGCCAGAAGCGGGAGTGCGATCGAGATGAAAGCCGTATGGAACGATCAGGTCATCGCCGAATCGAACGACATCGTCACCGTCGAGAATAATGCGTATTTTCCAGCCTCGGCGCTCAAGCAGGAATTCGTGCGCCCGTCCAGCCACACCAGCGTGTGCGGTTGGAAGGGCACGGCGCGGTACTACAGCCTCGACGTCGGCGGGAAAGTGAATGCGGATGCCGTCTGGTATTACCCGGAGCCGAAGGCGGCGGCGGCCGAAATCCGCGGCCGGGTGGCGTTCTGGAAAGGGGTGAAGGTCAGCGCCTGAGTTTGAGCGCATGGGCTTCCTGAAGGAACCCGCGCCGCGCCACGGTGTTGCCGAGGCGGTATTGCCCGGTGTGCGCCGCATCGTCGCCGACAATCCTGGCCCGATGACGTTTCATGGCACCAACACCTATCTCATCGGGCCGCCGGAGGATCTCAGCGTGCTCGACCCCGGGCCGGACTCGCCGGCCCATGTGGCGGCGATCCTGGCGGCGAGCGGCGGGCGCGTCGCGCGCATTCTGCTCACCCACACGCATCGCGACCATTTCGGCGGCCTCGCCGCACTGCAAGCGGCGACCGGCGCGCCGAGCCATGCGTTTCACCGCAGCGCCGACCCCGATTTCACGCCCGACCATCCGCTCGCCGATGGCGAGAGCATCGCCGGGCTGACCGCGCTTCACACCCCCGGCCATGCCGCCGATCATCTCTGCTTCGCTGCGTCCGATGGCGTGTTGTTCTCCGGCGATCATGTGATGAGCTGGTCGACCAGCATCGTCAGCCCGCCGGGCGGCGACATGGCGGCCTATTGCGACAGCCTGCGCCTCCTGCTCGCGCGCACCGAGCGTGTCTATCTCTGCGGCCACGGGCCACGGCTCGACAATCCCCTGCCGTTCGTGCGCGCCCTGCTCAGCCATCGCATGGCACGCGAGGCGGCGATCCTCGCGGCCCTGGCCGACGGCGCGAGCGATGTCGCCGCTCTCACGCGCCGCCTCTACGCCGGCCTGGCGCCGGGATTGCGCCGGGCGGCGGAGCGCAATGTGCTCGCCCATCTGCTGAAGCTGCAGGCCGAGGCGAGGGTGCATCACGACGGCGCGCTGTGGGTGCGGACCGGCGCGGACTGACCCATTCATATTCTGGGTCGCGCGGGGTATAGGACGCGGCATGAGTGTATTGACCCTCTCGCGCCTCAGCCTGCGCATTGCCGGACGCCCGCTGCTCGAAGACGCCGACCTCGCCGTTGCCGCCGGCCAGCGCGTCGGTCTGGTCGGGCGCAATGGCTGCGGCAAATCGACCCTGCTGCGCACCATCATCGGCGAGATCCAGCCCGACGGTGGGCAGGTCCGCCTCGCCCCGCGCGCCCGCCTCGGCTATGTGGCGCAGGAGGCGCCGGCGGGGGCGGCCTCGTTGCTGGAGGTGGTGCTCGCCGCCGATACCGAGCGGCTGGCGCTGCTCGCCGAGGCGGAGTGCGCGCCGGCGCAGCGCCTCGCCGATGTGCATGAGCGGCTGCGCGCCATCGAGGCCGATGCGGCGCCGGCGCGGGCCGGTGCGATCCTCGCCGGCCTCGGCTTCGATGCGGCGGCGCAGGCGCGCCCGGTGGGGGAATTCTCCGGCGGCTGGCGCATGCGTGTCGCCCTCGCGGCCGCGCTGTTCGCGCGGCCCGATCTGCTGCTGCTCGACGAGCCGACCAACCATCTCGATCTCGAAGCGACCATGTGGCTGGAATCCTGGCTGGCGCGGTTTCCCGGTGCGGCGATCGTCGTCTCGCACGACCGCGGCCTGCTCGACCGCTCGGTGCAGGCGATCGCCCATCTCGATCGCGGTAAATTGAACCTCACGC
This sequence comes from Acetobacteraceae bacterium, assembly GCA_027365195.1. Taxonomy (GTDB): domain Bacteria; phylum Pseudomonadota; class Alphaproteobacteria; order Acetobacterales; family Acetobacteraceae; genus DAHXNW01. The sequence goes on along the minus strand of DAHXNW010000152.1, from coordinate 5,556 downwards.
CCGGCGGTTTCGCCGAATTCCTGCGTCTGCGCACCGAGCGCGCCGAACAGCAGGGCCGCGCGGTGGAGCGGGTCGCGGCGGAGCGGGCGCGGATTCAGGCTTTCGTCGATCGCTTCCGCGCCAAGGCGAGCAAGGCGCGCCAGGCGCAGGCGCGGGTGAAGGCGCTGGCGCGGCTGCCGCAGATCGAGGCGGTGATCGAAGACAGCCCGACGCGCTTTTCCTTCCCCGAGCCGGCGCGGCTGGCGCCGCCCATCCTGGCGCTCGATCGCGTGGCCGTCGGCTATGGCGAGCGCCCGGTGCTGAGCGGCCTCTCGCTCAGCCTCGACATGGACGACCGGGTGGCGCTGCTCGGCGCCAACGGCCAGGGCAAATCGACCTTCGCCAAGCTGCTGGCCGGCACGCTGATGCCCACCTCGGGTGACATCCGCCGCGCCGGCAAGCTACGCGTCGGCTATTTCGCGCAGCATCAGGCGGAGGCGCTGCGGCTCGGCGAGACGCCGATTGCGCATATGGCCCTAGCGCTGCCGCGCGCCACGCCGCCGGTGCTGCGCGCGCAGCTCGCCCGCTTCGGCCTCGATGCGGCGCGGGCGGAGAGCCGGGTGGGCGATCTCTCCGGCGGCGAGCGCGCCCGGCTGCTGCTCGCCTTGGCGACGCGCGAGGCGCCGCAACTGCTCATCCTCGACGAGCCGACCAACCATCTCGACATCGATGCCCGCGAGGCACTGGTGAAGGCGCTGGCGGAGTTTTCCGGTGCCGTGCTGCTGATCACCCATGATCCGCATCTGGTGGAACTGGTGGCCGATCAGCTCTGGCTGGTGCGCGACGGTAGCGTGCGCGCCTTCGATGGCGATCTCGACGCTTATCGCGCGCAGCTTGCCGCGCGCGGCAACCCGACACGTGAGGAGGGGGGTGGGAGGCGCGAGGAGCGGCGCGGGCGGGCCGACGCGCGCGCCTCGCTCGCCCCCCTGCGCAAACGCGCGCGCGAGGCCGAGCAGAGCCTCGCCACCCTCGCCGCCGAGCGCCGCGCGATCGAGACACGCCTCGCCGACCCGGCCCTCTATGGCGCCGGAGACGCGGCCGAGATCACCCGCACCACCATGCGCCTCGCCGACATCGACCGCGCGATCGCCGCCGCCGAAACCGCATGGCTCGAAGCCTCGGCGGCGCTTGAAGAAGCTTAGGTTGCGCTCGGAAATCAGTGCAGGCAAAACTTGAACCATACCCCGAGGCGAGAACAGCTCTCGCCGCGCTTACGGATTATAGATTGGCCATTCCGTCAAACGGCAGCCCCGATATGCTGCATGTCTGGTTCACAACAGCGGGACTGGTATTACACGCCGAACTGATCAACTCCCTGACGATCGGTCCATTGACCATGTTCAAGACGCTGCGAACCCAGGCGGAACAGCTTTACTATGAACCGGATTTCGTCGTGCATACGCTGAGCGAACTGCCGCTCCTCGCCGCCAACGGTTTTTTGCGTAGCTAGATCCTGGATGTCGCAGTCAATAATTGAAGGCTGCCGCGCGGATATCCTCTGTGGTTTCGAGTGCAGTACGTAATGCCTGACGCACCGCCTGCGTCATTAATTCGATGGCCATCGATGGCATCTCGACAAACGGATACCCCTGTCGGGCAACGAAGCCGGGCGATGCCGGGACGTGGATGAAGCCGGCCCGCGTTGCGAGGCCCTTGCGCTGTAGCAGATGCAGTGTCGTGTACATCATCTGGTTGCAGAGATAGGTGGAGGGCGAATTCGACAGTTTCGCTGGAATACCGATCGCACGGATTGCGGCAACCATGGCTTTGACCGGCAATGTTGCGAAATATCCGGCCGGGCCATCGGCGAAAACCGGATCGCCGGAATGCTGCGTGCCGGCATTGTCGGGGATTGGAAAATCCATTACGTTGGCTGCAATCCTTTCCACCGCGACGACCGCAAGTCCCGGTGCGAGGCCAAGGCTGATCCAGACATCCGGGCGCATGTGCTCCAACGTCTCTGTCACGATGGAGGCGAGCCTGCCGGACTCGACCGGCAGGCGTAGCGTAGTCAATCTGCCCGGCAGATCGTTCGCTGCGTCGAGCTGATCGAGTACGGCGAGGGTAGGGTTCTCGCTGCCGTGCTCCCACGGCTCGAAGCCGGTGACGACGATGTTTGCTGTCATGGTACATCGCTCCTGGTAAGGCCGGTTGAATGGTCAGCGGATGAATGCAGAAAACAGGCCACGCTGCGTCCTGTGGAGAGTGTCGCGAGTGCCGGAGGCTCGTGCGCGCAGCGTGGCAGACGCTGCGCGCAGCGCGGTTGAAACGCGCAGCCCGGCATCCGTTTATCCGGACGTGCCGCCTCTCCCTCGGTCAGCCCGAGATCGTTCACGCGCATGCGCCGTGGGTCTGCGATCGGGATGGCGCGGAGCAGCGCTGCAGTATAAGGATGCAGCGGCGCACGACAGAGTTCTTCAGCCGGCCCGAGTTCGACGATGCGGCCGAGATACATCACGGCGATGCGATCGGAAACCCGCCTTACCACACCGAGATCATGCGAGATGAAGAGATAGGCGAGGCCGAACCGCTGCTGCAGATCGAGCATGAGACGCAGGATTTGGGCACGAATCGAGACGTCGAGCGCGGAGACCGCCTCATCGAACACGACGATGTCGGGCCGCAGGATCAGCGCGCGCGCGATGGCGATGCGCTGGCACTGGCCACCAGAGAATTCATGCGGATAGCGCTCGCTATCGCCCGCCCGCAGGCCGACGAGGTCGAGCAGCGCGCGTACCGCCGCACGTCGCTCCGTGGCCGTACCCAGTCCCTGGAGTCGCATCGGCTCGGCGATGTTGACGCCCACCGTCATACGTGGATTGAGCGAAGACAGCGCGTCCTGGAATACGATCTGTACCCGCCGGCGCAGCTTTCTTTGGGCACGTCGCGGCGCGCCCGTGAAAACCGTGCCATCGATGACAACGCTGCCCTGATCTGGGATAATCAGATTGAGTAGAAGCCGGGCCAGCGTGGATTTGCCACAGCCACTTTCCCCCACCAGCCCCATCGTCTCCCCACGTTGCAGCGTGAAACTCGCCTCTTTGACAGCGAACACGCCGTCGCCACTGCCGGCAAACCGCTTCGACAGTGCTCGCACATCTAATAGCGGCTCAGCCATCGACCATCGCATCCAGACGCAAGCAAGCGGCATGATGGGTGGCCGATAGACGTTGCAACGCCGGTTCCTGCTGCTGGCAGGAGCCGAGCGCCTGCGTGCAGCGTGGTGCAAACCGACAACCCGGTGGCAATGCCCGCAGATCGGGAGGCGCCCCCGCGATTGGTTCCAGCGGCGCCTGCCTGTCATCCTCTATGCCGGCCATGCAGCCGAGCAGCGCCTGCGTGTAGGGATGTCTTGGGCGATGAAAAATACTGTCCACATCGGCGTATTCCACGATGCGACCGGCATACATCACGGCAACGTCGTCGGCCATCGTCGCCACCACACCGAGGTCGTGTGTGATCAGCAGCAAGGATGCCTGCATCTCTTGTTGCAGATCGTGCAGCAGGCGCAAAACCTTGGCCTGCACTGTAACGTCGAGTGCCGTGGTAGGCTCGTCGGCGATGATGATCTCTGGATTGCAGGCAATCGCCGTGGCGATGAGCACGCGCTGCCGCATGCCGCCGCTGAAGTGATGCGGGTAATCAGCCGCGCGGGATGCAGCATGGTCGATCCCGACACGCTCGAGCAGTGCCACCGCACGCTGCAATGCAACTCCCCGTTGGACCGTCTCATGCGCCAGAATCGTCTCAGCGATCTGGCCGCCGATCGATAGCGCCGGGTTGAGCGAGGTCAACGGGTCTTGGAATATCATGCCGATCCGTGCGCCGCGCACATGCCGCATCGCTATCTCGTCAAGTGAGAGCAGATCGCGCCCGTCATATCGCACGGAACCGCCGATGATCGCACCTGGCGGATCGATCAGCCGCATGATCGATAGCGCGGTCGCGGATTTTCCCGAGCCGGACTCGCCCACCAAAGCCGTCGTGCATCCGCGTCGGAGTTGCAGTGTGAGGCCATCGACGGCCACGATGCCGCCATGCGCCGCGCCGAAGCGCGTGCGCAGATCACGCACCTCCAGCACGACATCATCCGCGCTGCTCATTGCCGTCGTCTGCGTGGATCAAGCGCATCGCGCAGACCGTCACCAAGGAAGTTGAACAGCAGCGAGACCAGGAGGATCATCATTCCCGGCAACACCGTGACATGCGGTGCCCGACGTAGCACGACGCGCCCGTCGGCCACCATCGCTCCCCAGTCCGCCGTCGGCGGCTGCACGCCGAGACCGAGAAAGCTCAAGCCTGAGCCGACGACGATCATCAGACCCATCAATGTCGTTGCATAGACGAGGATCGGGCCGAACACATTCGGCAGGATGTAGCGCAACACGATGGAGACGGGCGCGCCACCGGCGGCCCGGGCCGCCTCGATGAACGGCAATGCGACGACGCTCAATGTCGCCGTACGTGCCAATCGGCCGATGTAGGGGATCAGCACGATGGTGATGGCGATCATTTCGGTGCTCACGCCTGGCCGGAGTGTGCCGGCGACAGCGATTGCGAGCAGCACCATCGGGAAAGCGAATAGCACGTCGAGGCTGCGCATGATGATTTGGTCCGTCACCCCGCGCGCATAGCCGGCAAGCATACCGAGCGCGAGCCCGATCGCCGTCGCTATCAGCGTCGGCGCCACACCGACGAGGAGCGAAATGCGACCGCCCCAGAGCAGCCGCGCCAGCATGTCACGGCCCTGCTGATCAGTGCCGAGAAGATGGCCGGGCGAGAGGAGCGGCGCATAGCGCATCGCATTATCCGCTTCATCGGGGCCATGGAAGGTAATCCACGGTGCGAGTATCGCGCCCGCTGCAAGAGCGAGCAGCAACAGTGCGGCGAGTGTAGCACCCCGGTCACGCCGAAAAGCCGCCAGCCGCCAGCCCGAAGCGCGGGCGATAACGGCGCGGGGAGCGGGCGAGGCGATCGTTACCCGCGGCGCATCCATACTCATCCCTCTCGTAATCTTGGATCAAGAAAAACGTTGACGCAGTCTACGAGAATGTTGACCAGAACGAAGGTAAGCGCGATAAGCAGTGTGCTGGCCTGTACGACCGGCATATCTCGCGCGGTGATCGAATCGTAGAGCAGTGAGCCTAGACCGGGCCAGGCGAATACCACTTCGGTGAGCAATGTGCCGCCCAGCAGATAGCCAAGCTGCAAGCCGGTGATCGTCATCACCGGCGGCAGCGCATTGAGAATGACATGCCGGCGCAGTAACGTGCTGCGACGCAATCCCTTGGCGCGTGCGACCCGCACATGCGGCCGTTCCAGCGCATCGGCGACGCTCGCACGGACCATTCGGGTGATGATCGCTGCCGGACCAAGTGCTGTCGTAATGGCGGGCAGCACCAGATGGCGCAGCACGTCCAGCGCGCCGCCATCGCCAGCCATGTCCTGCATGCCTGAGACCGGCAGCCAGCGAAGCCGGATGGCAAACAGCAGCACGAGCATCAGGCCGAGCCAGAA
>DAHXNW010000144.1 GCA_027365195.1 Acetobacteraceae bacterium | reverse complement strand
CGCAACACCAGCCGCTCGCCGCGAAACGCCGCCAGCGCCACGCCGCTGAGGGTGGAATTTTCCGGTAGCGTGATGGCCGCGCTCTCCTCTGCGTCGTGCTGCCGGTTGGTAGGGGGGATTGGCGGCATTTAGCAAGGCCGGCGCCGCTTCTTTGTCAAACCGAGTCACCACCGACCACCGCTTGTCGCTGCGGCCCCGAATGGTCTAAGCCCTGTTGCGGTGCAAGGCACTCGCCGGGGCGCAGGCCGTGGCGGAGGGAATTCAACGCACGAGGCGCTCGCCATGAAAACCATCGGGCATGACAGCCTGAACACCCGCCGCACATTGCTGGTGGAGGGTCAGGCGTACGAGTATTTCTCCATCCCAGAGGCGGCGAAGACCCTCGGCGACGTGAGCCGCCTGCCGGTCACGCTGAAGGTGCTGCTGGAGAACGTGCTGCGCTTCGAGGATGGCCATAGCTATCATGTCGCCGACGCGCAGGCGATCGTCGATTGGCAGAAGAGCGCCTCTTCGACCAGCGAGGTGCCGTTCAAGCCGGCGCGCATCCTGATGCAGGATTTCACCGGCGTGCCGGCGGTGGTCGATCTGGCGGCGATGCGCGATGGCATCATCCGTCTCGGCGGCGATCCGCAGAAGGTCAATCCGCTGGTGCCGGTCGATCTGGTGATCGACCATTCGGTGATGGTCGATTTCTCCGCCAGCCCCGATGCGCTGCGCCAGAACGTCGATACCGAGTTTGCCCGCAACGGCGAGCGCTACCAGTTCCTGCGCTGGGGGCAGGAGGCGTTCGAGAATTTTCGCGTCGTGCCGCCAGGCACCGGCATCTGCCATCAGGTCAATCTCGAATATCTGGCGCAGACGGTGTGGACGGCCGAAATCGGCGGCGTGCGCTTCGCCTATCCCGACACGCTCTATGGCACCGACAGCCACACCACGATGGTGAACGGCCTCGGCGTGCTCGGCTGGGGCGTGGGCGGCATCGAGGCGGAGGCGGCGATGCTCGGCCAGCCGATCGCCATGCTGATCCCCGATGTCATCGGCGTGCGCCTCACCGGTCGCCTGCCGGAGGGGGCGACGGCGACCGATCTGGTGCTCAGCGTCACGCAGATGCTGCGCAAGCGCGGCGTGGTCGGCAAGTTCGTCGAGTTCTTCGGCCCCGCGCTCGATCACCTGCCGCTCGCCGACCGAGCCACCATCGGCAACATGGCGCCCGAATACGGCGCCACCTGCGGCTTCTTCCCGGCCGATCGGGTGACGCTCGACTATCTGCGCCTGACCGGGCGCGATCCGCATCGCATCGCGCTGGTGGAGGCCTATCTGAAGGCGCAGGGCATGTGGCGCGAGGCCGGCACCCCGGAGCCGCGCTTCACCGACACGCTGGAACTCGATCTCGCCGGCGTGCAGCCGAGCCTCGCCGGGCCGAAGCGGCCGCAGGACCGCGTGCTGCTCAAGGATGCCGCCGGTGCGTTCCACCTGGAACTGACCAAAAGCCTCGGCGTGCCGGCGAACGACGTCGCCACCCGCGCGCCGGTCGCCGGCAAGAATTATACGATCGGCCATGGCGACGTGGTGATCGCGGCGATCACCTCCTGCACCAACACCTCCAATCCCTATGTGATGATCGCCGCCGGGCTGGTGGCGCGGCGCGCGCGCGCCCTCGGGCTGCGGCCGAAACCCTGGGTGAAGACCTCCCTCGCCCCCGGCTCGCAGGTGGTGACGGAATATCTGCAGAGCGCCGGGCTGGACGCCGATCTCGACGCGCTCGGCTTCAACACCGTGGGCTATGGCTGCACCACCTGTATCGGCAATTCCGGCCCGCTCGACGAGGCGATCGCCGAGAGCATCGAGGCGCACAAGCTGGTCGCCGTCTCGGTGCTGTCGGGCAACCGTAATTTCGAGGGCCGCGTGCATCCCAACGTGCGCGCCAACTACCTCGCCAGCCCGCCGTTGGTGGTCGCCTACGCGCTGCTCGGCAACATCGTGGCGGACATCACCACGGCACCTCTCGGCCAGGGGCCGGACGGCGCGGCGGTTTACCTGAAAGACATCTGGCCGAGCACGCAGGAGATCGCCGACGCGGTGGCGGCGCATGTCAAGCGGGCGCAGTTCGAGACGCGCTATGGCGAGGTGTTCAAAGGCCCGGTGCAGTGGCAGCAGATCAAGGTCGAGGGCGGCACCGATACCTATCGCTGGTCGGAGGGCTCCACCTATGTGAAGAACCCGCCGTATTTCACCAGCATCACCATGGAGCCGGCGCCGGTTGTCGATATCGTCGGCGCCCGGCCGCTCGCGATCCTTGGCGATTCGATCACCACCGACCACATCAGCCCCGCCGGCAGCTTCGGCAAGAGCACGCCGGCGGGCGAATATCTGCTGGAGCGCCAGATCGGGCAGGCGGATTTCAACAGCTATGGCGCCCGGCGCGGCAATCATGAAATCATGATGCGCGGCACCTTCGCCAACATCCGCATCCGCAACGAGATGGTCGCCGGCGTGGAAGGTGGCATGACGCGGCATCAACCCTCCGGCACGGTGATGCCGATCTACGACGCGGCGATGCGCTATCAGCGCGAGGGGGTGCCGCTCGTGGTGTTCGGCGGCAAGGAATATGGCACCGGCTCCTCGCGCGACTGGGCGGCGAAGGGCACCTTGCTGCTCGGGGTGCGCGCGGTCATCGCCGAGAGCTTCGAGCGCATCCATCGCTCCAACCTGGTCGGCATGGGCGTGCTGCCGCTGCTGTTCAAGGACGGCATGGACCGCCGCAGCCTCGCGCTGACCGGCGCCGAGACGATCGACATCGCCGGTCTCGATGCGCTGCACCCGCGCATGGAACTGCATCTGCTGATCCATCGCCCGGATGGCAGCAGCGCGCGTGTGCCGGTGCTCTGCCGCGTCGATACGCTCGACGAGGTCGCCTATTACCAGCATGGCGGCATCCTGCCGTATGTGCTGCGCGGCATGGCGCGCGCCGCCTGATCAAGGCGGCTCCGTGGCGCTCGCGCCCGGGCGCGGCCGGGCATGATCTCGCGCGGCTGCCGATCGCCTTCGAGCCGCGTGCCCTCAGCATCGCCGAGGGCGTGCGCGCGGCGCTCTCCACGGCGGTGCTGGTCGGGCTGAATTTCTGGCTGCACTGGCCGCCGATGATGGAGGCGGCGCTGGCCGCGCTGCTCACCTGCCTGTGCGATGCCGGCGGGCCGGTGTCGCGCCGGGTGCCGGCGCTGCTCGGCTTCGCCTTCATTGGTGCGGTCTTCACCGCCGGTTTCGGCCTGCTGCGCGGCCTCGGCTATGGCGTGATCCCGCTCGCCTGCGCCGTGCTGTTCGCGCTGTGCCTGGTACGCGTCTACGGGCAGGCGGCGCAGCAGGTGGGCAATCTGCTGGCGGTGGTGCTGATGCTCTCGCTCGACCGCACGCAGCCCGACCTGCGCGCCGCCCTCACCCTGGCTGGTGCTTTTGCCCTCGGTAGCCTGTGGGCGGTGTTTCTCACCTTGGTGATCTGGCGGCTGCATCCCTATCGGCCGGTGCGCCGGGCGGTTGCCGATGTCTATGTGGCGCTTGCCGAACTGGCCGAGGATCTGCGCCGTCTGCTGCGCGCCGGCGCCATCGAGGACGCCGATTTCGAACGCCACAGCCGCACCCATCGCCGCCGCGTGCGCGACAGCATCGAGGCCGCCCGCGCGGTGGTGGAGGATACGTTGCGCCAGCGCGGCGCGGCCAGCGCGCGGGCGGCGCAGAGCCTGATTCGGCTGGAAGCGGCGGATCAGATTTTCGGCGCCGTCATCGCCCTCACCGGTCTGCTCGATGCCGATGACAGCGCCCCGCTGCGCGCCGCCGCCGAGCGCCTGTTGGCGCAGATGCCGCCGCTGCTCGACGCGTTGGCGCGCAGCATCGTCGCCGATGACGCGCGCCGGCTCGATCGGGTGGAAGCCGGCATCGAGGCGATGATGGCGATGCCGCTGGCGCGCGAGGCGGCACGGCTGCGCCCGGTGGTCGGGGCGATCGGCGAGCGGCTGCGCATCGCGCGAACGCTCTCCACGCCAGCCGGGCTGCTGGCGGGGGCGAGCGAGGCTGGGCGCCCGCGCGAGCCCTGGCGTGACCGGCTGGCGGGCCCGCTACGCGCCAATCTCGACTGGCAATCGACCGCGCTGCGCCACGCCCTGCGGGCCGCCACCGTGCTCGGCCCCGGGTTGTTGATCACCTTCACCTGGCCCGGCCCGTATCAGCACTGGCTCACCATCACCACCGTGCTGACGATGCAGCCCTATTACGCCACGACCCTGCAACGCGCCTTCGAGCGCATCGGCGGCACCATGCTGGGCGGGGTGTTGGCGGCGGCGCTCACGCTGATCTGCCGCACCCCGGCCAGCATCGCCATCGCCCTGTTTCCGCTCGCGGTAATCAGCCTCTCGCTGCGCGCGGTGAGTTTTGCCGCCTTCATCACCTTCATCACCCCCCTGATCGTGCTGCTCTCCGAACTCGGCCGGCCGGGGGTGAGCGAATTGCAGATCGCCGCGATGCGCGCGCTCTACACGCTGATCGGCGGGTTGCTGGCGGTCGGCGGCCTGTTGGTGCTGTGGCCGAGCTGGGAGCCGGACCGGCTGCCGCGCGAATTGCACGCGGCGCTCGACGCCCACGCCCGCTATCTCGACCGGGCGCTGGCGCTCCTGCTCGGCGAGGCGGATGCGGCGGCGGTGGAGCGTGCGCGCCAAGCCGCCGGCATCGCCAGCAATAATCTGGAAGCCTCGCTTTCGCGCGCGTTGCAGGAGCCGGGCGGCCGCCGGCGCGCATGGCTGCAGTCGGCCCTGCTCGCCGATGCGGCGATGCGGCGCATGGTCGGCCGGCTCTCGGCGATGCTGCTCGAAGCCGCCGGCGCCACACCGGAACCCGAGAGCCTGCGCGCCTGGCGTGACTGGAGCGAGATGGCGATGGCGCGGGTGGAACAGCCGGGCGAGGCCCTGCCGCCCCGCCCGCCGGCGCCGCAGGACGCAAGCCTCGCCGATTCGCTCGCCCGCGTGGCGCGGCAGATCGAATTGATGGCGGGTAGTCTGGCGCGGCACGGTGCCGTACTCCGGCCGTAGCTACCCGATCGCCATGAGGCTGGCATTGCCGCCGGCGGCGGCGGTGTTGGTAGCGATGGCGCATTCCTCCAGCAGCCGGTTTGCGTCATACTGCGCGCCGGCGCCGGGCGAGCGGGCCAGGATCGGCACGATCGGCCCTTCGCGTGCCGCGATCCGCCGGTTGAGTGCCAGCAGGGCGTCGCTCTCGCCCTCGAACAGCACGCCACGCAGGTCGCCGGCGGTATCGAGGCTCTCGACGATCACGAGCCGTGCGGCGATCTCGCCCGGCAGCGTGGCGAGGCTGCCGCGCGCCGGGTTGGCCGCCTCGATCAGCGCCGTATTGCCGCTGGCCAGGATCGCACCGAGCTGCACCAGCAGCCCGTGCGGGCTCGGCGCCAGCGCCGCCACCCGCCCGCGTGGGCGCAGCGTATAGAGATTGCGCTCGCCCACCGGCCCGGGCAGCAGGCGGCTCGCGCCCAGCGCCGCCCGCGCCAGAAAGCCGTCGCATTGCGCGGCCGCATCGGCGTGGCCTTCGGCGCGCAGCCACGCGACATAGGCGCGCGCCGGCGCCAGCGCGGATGCCGACGCCTCCAGCCCGCGCCAGCTACCCTGCGGCGCCGTGGCGAGCAGCCGGCCGAGATAGAGCGGGCCGCCGGCCTTCGGCCCGGTACCCGAAAGCCCGGTGCCGCCGAACGGCTGCACCCCGACTGTCGCGCCGATGATGCTGCGGTTGACATAGACATTCCCCGCGCCGATGCGGCCGAGCACCCGCGCGATGGTCTCGTCGATGCGGCTGTGCAGGCCGAAGGTGAGGCCATAGCCGGTGGCGTCGATCTCGGCGATCAACCCA
>DAHXNW010000137.1 GCA_027365195.1 Acetobacteraceae bacterium | reverse complement strand
TCGGAGAGGATGTCGGCGTGCAGATTGGTCGCCACCACCGTATCGATGCTGCCCGGGCGGCGCACCATGCGGGTGGTCATCGCGTCCACCAACTCCTTGTCCCAGGTGACGGTGGGGAATTCGCCGGCCACTTCGGCGGCGATCTCGTCCCACATCACCATGCCGTGGCGCTGCGCATTCGATTTGGTCACCACCGTCACGTGCCGGCGCGGCCGTTTCGCGGCGGCGGCGAAAGCATAGCGCATGATCCGGCTGACGCCGGCGCGGGTGAAGATGGCAACCTCGGTTGCCACCTCTTCCGGATGGCCGCGATGCGCCCGCCCGCCGTGGCCGGCGTATTCGCCTTCGGAGTTTTCGCGCACGATCAGCCAGTCGAGATCGGCCGGGCCGACGCCGCGCAGCGGGCTCGTCACCCCCGGTAGGATGCGGGTCGGGCGAATGTTGGCATATTGGTCGAACCCCTGGCAGATCGGCAGCCGCAGCCCCCAGAGGGTGACGTGGTCGGGCACGTCGGGCGCGCCGACGGCGCCGAAGTAGATCGCATCGACACCGCGTAGCCGCGCGAGCCCGTCGGCCGGCATCAGCACGCCATGCTTCTTGTAGTAGTCGCTGCCCCAATCGTGGCGCTCGACGCTGAGCTGAAACCCGCCATCGCGCGCGGCGAGAGCCGCGAGTGCCTCCAGCCCGGCATCGATCACTTCCGGCCCGATGCCGTCGGCCGGGATGGCGGCGATGCGATAGGTGTTCATCATCTCTTCCTTTTCCTGTCCGGACGTCCCCGGAGTGATCGCCATGGGAGGCCAGCTTGCATCGAGGCTCGTCTGACCGCAGTTTGCGCATAGAAGTCCGGGAGCAGCGAATGATCAAGCCGGGTCGATGCGATGCGTGGCGGCCCCGCGCCCGGCTGCGGGGCTGACGGGCGGGCCATGTTCGGCATCTCGGTCGCCGCCCTGCTGCATCTGGCGGGGAAGCATCCGCTGTTGCAGGCGCTCACCATCATCCTCGGCACCTTCATTTTGGAGGATGCGGCGACGGTGCTGGCCGCGATGCAGGTGGAGAGCGGCGATATCGCGCCGCTGCTGGCGCTCGGCGCGCTCTATGTCGGCATCGTGCTCGGCGATTTCGGGCTGTATGGCCTCGGCCGGCTGGCCGCCATCCTGCCGTGGGACCGGAATCGCTGGATGCGCCGTCTGGTGCCGCCGGAGCGCATCGCACGCGGGCGCGCCTGGCTCGCCGGACGGGTGTTCAAGGTGGTGCTGATCAGCCGCTTCCTGCCCGGCATGCGGCTGCCCTGCTACACCGCCTGCGGCTTCCTCGGCGCCGATTTCCGTCGGTTCGCGCTCGCCGCCGTCGTCGCCACCCTGGCGTGGACCTCGCTGCTGTTCGGCGTCTCGCTGCATGTCGGGCGCTTTCTGATCGACCATTTCGGCGCCTGGCGCTGGGCCGGTGCCGCCGGCTTCGCGCTCGGGGTGGTGTTGCTCGGGCGCATCGCTGCTCGTATGCAGACGCCACCGCAGAATGAGGTCGAGCGTTGAAATCCTCCATCGCCTCTCTCGACCGGCCAACCACGGCTGGCGCCGGCCGGCCCGTGCCACCGGTGTCCGCCTTCGAGTTCTGGCCGGACTGGCTGTTCTACACGCCGATCGTGCTCTACTGGATCGCCCTCGGGCTGCGCCATGGCGATTTCACCCTGCCGACGGCGGCCAATCCGCGGATCGAGGCCGGCGGGCTGTGCGGCGAATCGAAGACCGCCATCCTCGATCAGCTCGCCCCGGAGGCGCGCCACTGGGTCGCTCCCTACATCACGCTCCGCACCGGCGCGGACTGGCACGCGGATGTGCCCACGGCCGAGGCGGCGATGGCGGCGGCCGGCCTTGCCTATCCGATCGTCGCGAAGCCCGATATCGGCTGCAACGGCACCGGCGTGCGGCTGATCGAGAATGCCGCCGCACTCGCGCGCTATCTCAGGGACTTTCCGCGCGGCGTGGTGCTGGTGTTGCAGGCATTCGTCGCCGATAGCGGCGAGGCCGGGCTGTTCTACATCCGCCATCCCGGCGAAGCGCGCGGCCGCATCACCTCGGTGACGCTGAAATCGTCGCCGGAAGTGACCGGCGACGGGCGGGCCACGCTGCGCGAGCTCATCCTCGCCGATCCGCGCACCGGGCGGATGGCGGCGTTGTTCTTCCCCCGCCTCG
>DAHXNW010000101.1 GCA_027365195.1 Acetobacteraceae bacterium | reverse complement strand
TCATACTTTATGAAATCCATTATTTTTGTCTTTACCAGCGGAATCTGTGGATAATGAAGTACGTGCCCGCGGGTATCAGTCCTTATCCTGAAATTAGTGCTGGAAAGACCAATGGACTGCTTGGTCATAGCTGCCGCCATCGTGATTCTTGGAGAAGAATTGTGCTCCGGATACGGAGTTATGGATGCGACCACGCCCAGGATCAGGGACGGGTCGATTTCCAGATGAGTGTATTCCTCTGTCAACAGGCTTTTTCCCTCAAAAATTGCCTTGCACTCCTGGCACTGAAGCATAACCTTTTCACTTCCACTCTCCCCATGGTTAATCCAGTCCAGTTTGCTCGGGCCGGCGCGTGTGCTGCTCGCCGGGCTTGCCGCGCGGCTGATCGCCTTCAGTGGTCTCGCGGCGGTCGCCTTTCTGCACCCGTCCTTTGCGGCGCCCTTGGTCGTCGTGCTGTTTGCCCTGATGCAGGGGGTTTGGCCGCTGCTCGCGGTTGCCTCCACCGATATGGCGGCGGCGCTGGCAACCTTCGGCCAGGGGGCGGCGATGGGGCTGTTCAATGCCACCGCCGCCATCGCCTCCGCACTCGGCGCGGTGGTGGGCGGCGTGATCGCCGGGCGCTTCGGCTATCCGAGCATCTGCCTGTTCGCCGCCGCCGCGGTGCTGGTGGCGCTGTTTTTCCTCCTGGGCCTCGCACGCACCGAGCCGGCATAGGACGCGGAATGCAGCCTTTGGCCATGCTCTCTGAAAAGCTGCGGCTCCTGCGCGGCGAAGCGCGCCGCTGGGTGCGACCGTGGTATATCGCCTATGCCATCCTCGGCGCGCTGGCCTCCGGGCTCGAGGTCATTCTGCTGCCGGCGGCGGTGGCGCGGGGTGGCGGCACGCCAGGGCAGATCGGCCTCGTGGTCGCGATGATGAATGTCGGCGTGCTGGCTTCGCCGTTCTGGGGGATGCTGGCCGAGCGCCTGCGGCTGCATCTGGCGGTGTTCTTCGCCGGCTTCATCCTCGCCGGGCTGGGCTTCCTCGGCTTTGCTCTCGGCGTGGGCGAGGTGGTCTGGATCAGCGGCGCGCTGCTGATCGGGCTCGGCATCGGGGCTGCCAACACCGTTGCCGGGCTGTTCGTCGTCGCCTTCATGCCGCCGGAGGAATGGAACCGGCGCATCAGTTGGATGCAGACCTTCAACGCCACCGGGCAGATCTGCGGCCTGCTGATCGCCGGCATGTTTCTGCCGCGTCATGGCATGCTGATCGCCGCCGCTCTCGTGCTGCCCGCCTTCTATTTCGGCAGTCGGGGCCTGCCGGCCGGCGTGCGGCGTCGTGCCCCGCTCACCGCGGTCTCGACGGTCGCCACCCGCTCGCGCGGGTTCGATCTGCCCGGCCAGGTCGTTGCGTTGGTGCAGGCTTTCCTCTCGCGCTTCACCGTGTTCCTGCTCGGCTGGTTCATCATCGTCGTCGCCACCTCCTCGCTCTATGCGCTCTATCCGGTGCTGATGGACAAGCTGTTCGGCATCTCGGTAGCGGCCGGGGCGACGCTCTATGCGGTGGCGGCGTCGCTGCGCGTGCCGCTCTATGGCGTGGCCGGCGCGCTCACCACCCGTTTCGGGCCGGCGCGGATCTTTACGGTCGGTATCGCCTCTCGGTTGGTCGCCTTCTCCGGCCTGTCGCTGGTGGCGTTCCTGCACCCGCCCTTTGGCGTCGCGATCGTCTGTCTGCTGGTGGTGCTCTCCGAAGGCGTCTGGGCGTTGATGGTGGTCTCCTCGATCAACCTCGCGGGCTCGCTCACCACCATCGGCCAGGGTGCCGGCATGGGGCTGTACAATGCGATGGCGGCTCTCGCCTCGGCGAGCGGGGCGTTGCTCGGTGGCACCATCGCCGGTCATTTCGGCTATGCGAGCGTCTGCATCTGTGCCGCCGGCGGATCGGCGATCGCCCTGCTCTGCATCGGCACGCTGGCGCTACAGGCGCCTTCGCCGCCACGGCTCGACCGGCGCGTGGAGGCTGTGGGATAAGCCGATGATATTCGTCAGGCCCGGATTTTCGCCAGGAAACCGGCCACCTCGCCGTTGAGTCGGTCGATTTCCTGATGCAGGCCATTCGAGGCGGTGAGGATCTGGCCGGAGGCCGTGCTCACTGTCTCGGTATCGCGCACCAGGGCGGTGACGTTCTCCGTCACGCTGCGGCTGTCGGCGGAGATGTGCTGCGTGTTGCGGGCGATCTCGTTGGTCGCGGCCCCCTGCTGTTCGACGGCGGCGGCGATGCCGGAGGCGATCTCGCTCACTCGCTGGATCGTCTCGGTGATCGCGGCGATCGCGCTCACCGCCTCGCCGGTGGCGGCCTGGATTTCGCGGATCTGGTTGCCGACGTCGTCGGTCGCCCGGCTGGTCTGCACGGCGAGGGATTTCACTTCCGTCGCCACCACGGCGAAGCCTTTGCCTGCATCGCCGGCGCGGGCCGCTTCGATCGTGGCATTCAGCGCCAGCAGATTGGTCTGTCCGGCGATATTGCCGATCAGCCCGGCGATGTCGCTGATCCGCCGCACGCTGTCGGCGAGCCTGCGTACGATCTCGTCGGTTTTGCGCGCTGCCGTCGCTGCCTCGCGCGAGACGTCGAGCGAGCGGGTCATCTGCTGGCTGATCTCGCCGACCGAGGCGGACAATTGTTCCGCCGCGACGGCGACCGTCTGCACATTGTTGCTGGTCTGCCCGGCGGCGGTGGAAATCTTTCCAACGTGCAGGCTGTTCTGCTCGACGCTGCCGCGCAGGCCGCCGGCGGCGCCCAACAACTGCCCCGCCATCTCCGCCACATGCGCGGCGACGGTTTTGACGTTCGCCTCGAAGGTCTGCGCGAGTTTGTCGCTCTCGGTCACATCGCTCCACACCGCCATCGCGCCGATATAGGCGCCGGCGGCGTTGCGTACGGCGACCACGCGCAAATCGATCAGCCGCACGCCACAGGCCATGCGCAGATGACAGGGCAGGCGGGCCGGATCGGCCAATTCCGCGCCGCGCGTGGCGAGCGGCGGGAACAGCACGGCGAGTTTTTGCCCGGCCAGCGCCTCGAGCTGCGGCAGCGTCGGCTTCAACATGGACTGACCGAGCACATTGACGTAAGTAACGACGAAATCCTGTTTCGGGTCGCTCCAGGCGACGCCGACCGGCACATTGTCCACCATCACCATGGCGGATTCGAACCATTCCTTGTATTGCGACGCGCGCGCCTTCTGCTT
>DAHXNW010000077.1 GCA_027365195.1 Acetobacteraceae bacterium | reverse complement strand
GCATTGGACGACCAAGGAGCCTCTATCGTCGCCGCTGATGCAGATTGCAAAACTCTCTGGCATCCTACGCCGGCATCCTACGAATGAAGAGATGCACCACGATCTCTGGAAGTTTGCACCCCGAGAGAGCATGTCAGTCTTCGCCGGATGCTTGTATCGGCCCGAGAATCGCTCTAAATTCCGCATTATGCTCCACCGGCTCACCCATGCGCTGCTGGCCCTGTTCATCGCTCTGGCGATGGCGCTGCCGGCAGGCGCGGGCGCCATGCCGATGCAGCCGGGCAGCCCCGCGCCGATGATGCAGCCGCATTGCCCCGGCTGTCTGCACCAGCAGAGTGGCAGCCCCGCTTCGGCCTGCATGCCGGCCTGCCGGGTGCTGGCCTGCGCCGGCGTGGTGGCAACGTTGCCCTTCCCCGCGTCACTGCCTGGGCGCGCGCTGGTGCAAACCGCCTATCTGATCGCCAAGCCGCGTCCGAGCGCCGGACTCTCGCCCATCCCCGACCCGCTGCCGCCCCGACCCACCGCCCTGGTCTGAACCGTCGCGCGGCCAGGCCGCCGGCGGTTGCCAGTTTTCAGGGTGCCCGCGCCGCAGTGCCGGGCGTAGGCCGGGGTTGCCTGCATCGCTTGTCGATGCCCGCGCCCCCGGCGACGAGAGGGTTACGCGCATGCAATCACAATCCATTTTCCGCTTGAGCCGACGTCGCTGGTTGCAATCCGGCGCCGCCTGCGCGCTCGTCGGTTTTACCGCACCGGCCCGCGCTGCTGTCGCAGCCGGCGTAGCCACACGCTTGCGGCCCGGCCCGGCGCGGGTGCGCATGGTCGGCGATGCAGCGCCGGCGACCGAGGTATGGAGCTATGACGGTGTCGAGCCTGGGCCGACGCTGCGGTTGCAGCAGGGCGTGCCGTTCCGCGCCAGTGTAGAGAACCATCTGGCCGAATCCACCACCGTGCATTGGCACGGCATTCGCCTGCCGAATGCGATGGATGGCGTGCCTGGCCTCACCCAACCCACCATTCAGCCTGGCGGCCGCTTCGACTACGCCTTCACGCCGCCCGACGCCGGTACCTTCTGGTACCATTCGCATGACAATAGCCTCGTGCAGATGGGGCGCGGCCTCGCCGGCGCGCTGATCATCGCCGAACGCGCGCCGCCGGTGGTCGATCGCGATTTGCTCTGGACCATGCAGGACTGGCGGCTCGACGAGGATGCGCAGATCGCACCCGGCTTCAACAATCGCATGGAATCGGCGATGGGCGGCCGCATCGGCAACACCGTCACCATCAACGGGCGGCTGCCCTCGGCGCTGCGCGTGCGCGCCGGCGAGCGGGTCCGGCTGCGGCTGCTCAATGCCGCGATCGCGCGGATCATGGCGCTGCGCTTCGAGGGCCACCGGCCGGTGATCGTCGCCCTCGACGGCCAGCCCTGCGCGCCGCACGAACCGGCGGACGGGCGCATCCTGCTCGGCCCGGCGATGCGCGCCGATGTGATGCTCGACATGCAGGGCGCGCCCGGACAGAGCTATCGCGTGGTGGACGATTTTTACGACCG
>DAHXNW010000072.1 GCA_027365195.1 Acetobacteraceae bacterium | reverse complement strand
CATGTCCATGCCCGGACCGGGTTCGTACATGCGGTTCGAGAGCGGCGGATAGAGTGTCCAGCCAGTGCCCGACTCACCGAGGAAAAGCCCTGCCAGCACCAGCAGGATCGCCGGCACCAGAAGCCAGAAGCTGATGTTGTTCAGCCGCGGAAACGCCATGTCGGGCGCGCCGATCATCAGCGGGATGAACCAGTTGCCAAAGCCGCCGATGAGCGCCGGCATCACCACGAAAAAGATCATGATGAGGCCATGCGCGGTGACGATGGTATTCCATTCCTGCCCGGAGGCAACCAGATGCTGGCCGGGAAACATCAACTGCGCGCGCATGATCATCGACAGGATACCGCCGATGATGCCGGTGATCACCGCATAGATCAGATAGAGCGAGCCGATATCCTTGTGATTGGTGCTGAAAAGCCAGCGCGTGGCGAAGCTCGGATGATGGCCGTGCTCGCCATGGTGGACATGGTCATGCGTCGTCGTGCCAGCCATCTCTATTCTCCTTGCCGTACGGATGCCATCCGCACGGCCTTGGCACCAGAGGTACCGGCCGCGGGCGGCATGGTTTGATTCGAGGATGTCTGCTGCGCCTTCGCCTGCTTGGCCCAGACCGCGAACTCTTCCGGCGACAGCGCGCGGATGGAGATCGGCATCAGGCTGTGGTTGGTGCCGCACACCTGATTGCACTCGCCGTAATACTGCCCGGGCTTGTCGATGCGCACCCAGGTCTCGATCAGCCGCCCGGGAATCGCATAGCGCTGCACACCGAGGCTCGGGATGAAGAAACTGTGGATCACATCCGAACTGGTCTCCAGGATGCGGATATTCTTGCCGACCGGGAGCACCAGGGGATTGTCCACCTCGAGCATGCGCTTCTGCCCCGGCTTGAGCTGATCGTCGGGGATGTAGCGGCTCTCGATATCGAGGCCACCCTGGTCGGGATAGGTATATTCCCAATACCACTGATGCGCCGTCACCTTCAGCGTCAGATCCGGGTCATGCGTGCGATCCTCGTAGAACATCAGGCGGAACGAGGGGATGGCGATCACTACCAGGATAAGGATCGGCACGACCGTCCAAGTCACTTCGAGCAGCGTGTTGTGGCTCACCCGGCTCGGCACCGGATTGCGCTTGGCATCGAAGCGATAGAGCACGACGGCCAGCAGCCCGGCAACGAACAGGGTGATCAGCGTGATGATCACCAGCACCAGATCGTGCATGGCGATGATATCGCGCTTGACCGGGCTGAACCCCGGCTGCATCCCGATCTCCCAAGGCGTCGGCGATTGCGCCATAGCCGCCGTCGCCGTGCAGGCCATCAGCAGCAGGGCGGAAGAAATTGCGGCCATACGGCGCCGGATCAACTGCATCGGCCTCATCATTCCTGTATGCAACGCATCAGGGCTGAACCCCAGCCCCCGGGTGGAACCGTATTCCTAAACTGCGGTGCCGCGCAAGACATATAGTGGAATGATAATGTATCATTCCCCACTCTAGCCCTCGATATTAGGCAGACTGGCCAAAGTGAAAAGCCCCACCGGCTGCATCGGCACGAGCTTGGTATGGCGCCGGTCCTCGGCGGTGAACAGCGCGTCCACCGAGAAATCCGGGTGCCAGCCGAGCGCCTGCGAGGCCGGCGCCAGCGCCCACTCCACCCACCAGCGCGGCCCGCGCTCGGCGGCGAAATGATTGACGAACAGCAGATGGCCGCCGGGGCGCACCACGCGGCGCATCTCGGCCAGCAGCCGGCGCGGGTTGGGCACCACCGAGGCGACGAACATCGCCACCGCGACGTCGAACGAATGCGCCGGCAATCCGGTCGCCTCGGCGTCCATCTCCAGCAGCGATTCGACATGGGTGAGATTCTGCCGCGCCACCCGCCGGCGGGCGCGCTCGAGCATTTCGGTTGAGAGATCGATGCCGGTGATGCGCTTGTCGCGCCGGTAGAGCGGCAGCGCGAGGCCGGTGCCCACCCCCACCTCGAGCACCTTGGTGCCAGGCAGGGCATTGATCTCCGCAATGGTGCGGCGCCGGGCGAAAGCGGAGATGCCGCCGAAGGCCGCATCATAGAAGGCAGCCCAGCGCCGGTAGGCCAGGCGCACATCCTCCGCATCGAGAGCGGAGCGTGGCGACGTGCGGGCGGCAGCCCGGGCGGGGTCCAGCGCATGACTCATATCAGATCAATGTCCTTCCAACCGTTCCCTAGTCATCGCGGCGCAAAAGCGCAAGCCCGCGCCGCCGCATCCCATGGCGCCGTGACGGTCTCGCCACAGGGCTGCGCGAGAAAAGGGAAGGCCGGCGGAGCCGATACGCCACGCCGTCTCCCGGTTATGCCGCCAGATCGGACCGAGATCAGGCCGATTTGGACAGATTGACCGCCGCCGCTCGACCGTTCTGCTGCTGCTCGACCTCGAAATCGAGCTTCTCACCCTCACTCAAGCTGCGCAGGCCGGCTTTCTGCACGGCGCTGATGTGGACGAAAATATCCTTGCCACCGGTCTCCGGGGCGATGAATCCATAACCTTTGGTTGGATTGAACCATTTGACGGTGCCGAGGGGCATCGCTGTACTGCCTTTCTTGCTGCGGGATCCACCGTCGCACACGGCGCGGCGCCCGATTGTTGCAAGACGCGGCGAACATGACCCAATCGATCATGCCATCCCGCGCCGTTTTCTCCCCGGCGGCGAAACGACACATCAAAGACCGCTTCCCCGCCAGGGAAGACGTTACGACGGGCCGCCAGTCCACGCAACAAGCAGCTCAGGCAGCATCCTCGCGGCGATCGCGGATTTTGACGTAGGCGAGTTGCGCATGCGGTTGGCAATAGGGCTTGCCCGGTGTGGCCGCCGCCCCACAGAAGCGAAAATTCGCCGTGCCGGGATCACCGAGCGGCCAGCAGCACTCCACACTGCGCCGGCCGGTCCGCACCAAGGCAACCGGACGCGGCGCCACCCGCTCGACCGGTCGTCCGACGACGGCAGACGCATCCGCCAGCGCAAGCGGCTCCGGCGGCGCGTGATCGGCGGCGGCGGCCGGCTCCGGCGGCGGCGCGCTCGCCGGCACTACCCGATTGGCCCCCGGGATCCCGGTCGATGGGCGGATCGGCGACGGGCGCGGCGAGAGGTGCAGCCGGTGCGCCTTGCCGACCACGGCGTTTTTCGACACACCGAGACGCCGACCGATCTCCGCCGTCGAGAGACCCTCCGCCCACAATGCACGCAGCCGCAGGATGACTTGGTCGGTCCACTCCATATCGTGGTTCTCCCGTCTCTATAACCACAACATACAGTAGAACCGCCCTCCTCCTCAACCGGCGGAGGCAAAAAATCTGTGGACAACTGGTGTTTCGACCCACACTTGGAATTTCGACCCATTATACCAACGGCCATAAGGAATGACCGTTGGTATTGTCTTTGTTTCGCGCGCCGCCGCCGGCCAACCCAGCGCGCATACCAGCAGCCGTTGGTATTACATGAAAAAGGCCAGAGGCTATCCCCTGGCCTTCGTCGCACGGCTCTTGGCGAACGCTTCAGGCGTGATGCGCCGGCGTGCCGGAGGTGGTGCTGGCGGGGCGCGCGTCACTGCCCGGCATGGTGCCAGCGGGCGGCGCGATGGAACCCGGCGGACGCTCCGCCGTCGCCTCCATCGAGACATCGGTATCGTCCGCCATGTTCTTCTTGAACGCCTTGATGCCCTTGGCGAAATCGCCCATCAGGTTGCTTACCTTGCCGCTGCCGAACAGCAGCAGCACGACCAGCAGCACGATCATCCAATGCCAGATGCTTAAACTACCCATGTCATCCTCCGCCGCAGCAGGTCTTCCACTCTAGCACATGGACCAGCTTGCCCGAGGTTGCAAGCGGAACCGCACCCCACCCGCCGATCACGCCTGTTTCAGTTCGATCAGCCCACGGCGGATTTTCCGCCCGCGCTCCACCTTGTCCTCGATATAGGCGCCATCGCCCCAGCGCACCGCGCGCGCCATCGCCTGCGCGTCTTCGGTGAAGCGCGCCAGCATCTCCAGCAGCGCCTCGCGGTTGTTGAGGAACACGTCGCGCCACATCACCGGATCGGAGGCAGCGATGCGGGTGAAGTCACGAAAGCCGCTGGCGGCGAATTCGAGCACTTCCTGCCGGCTCTCGTCGGCCAGATCGTCGGCGGTGCCACAGATGGTGAAGGCGAGCAGATGCGGCAGATGGCTCACGATCGCCAGCACGCGGTCGTGATGCGCCGCATCCATCGTCTTCACCATCGCCCCGCAACGGCGCCAGAATTCGGTGAGCCGCGCGAGCGCAGCCGCATCGGTATCCGGCGGCGGGGTGAGCAGCGTCCAGCGCCCCTCGAACAGGGTGGCGAAACCGGCATCCGGGCCGGAGTGCTCGGTGCCGGCGAGCGGATGGCCGGGGATGAAATGCACACCCGCCGGCACATGCGGGCCGACATCGCGCAGCACCGATTGCTTGGTCGAGCCGACATCGCTGAGAATGGCACCGCGCGCCAGATGCGGGGCGATCGCCTCGGCGAGGCCGGCAAAGGCGCCGACCGGGGCGCAGAGCAGCACGCCATCGGCCCCCGCAACCGCCCGCGCCGGATCGGCCTCCACGCGGTCGGCGAGGCCGAGTTCCAACACCCGCGCGCGGGTGGCCTCACTTGGCGCATAAGCGATGATCTCGCCGGCCAGATCGCCGCCCGCACGTGCCCGGCGCGCCAGCGAACTGCCGATCAGCCCGATGCCGAGCAGCGCGAGGCGACGAAACAGCGGCTCAGCCATGCGCGCTCCCCATGAATGCCGCCAGCGCGTCGGCGAGCAGAGCGCATTCCTCGGCGGTGCCGATGGTGAGCCGCAGGCAGTGCGCCAGGCCATAGCTCGCAACTGGGCGGACGATCAGCCCGCGCGCACGGAGCGCGGCATCGGCGGCCTGCGCGCGCGCCGGCGTGGCGAAATCGGCGAGTAGGAAATTCCCCTCGCTCGGCCAGACGCGGATGCCGGCGGCAGTCAACGCGGTGGCGAGGCGTTCGCGCTGTTCGCGGTTATGCGCCCGGCTCCGCTCCACCCAGCCCGGCTCGGCGAGGGCGGCGATACCGGCCGCCTGCACCGCCGCGTTCACATTGAACGGCTCGCGCACCCGGTTCAGCACATCGACCACCGCCGGCGGCGCGTAGCACCAGCCGAGCCTGAGGCCGCCGAGGCCGAAAATCTTGCTGAAGGTGCGCGTCATCACCGTGTTGTCGCCGGCATCCACCAATGCGGCGCCGGCCTCGTAATCGTCCCGTTCGACATATTCGGCATAGGCGGCATCGAGCACCAGCAGCGTCTCGGCCGGCAGCCCGGCGCGCAGCCGCGCCACCTCCGCGGCCGGCAGCAGGCTGCCCGTCGGATTGTTCGGGTTGGCGAGAAACACCAGCCGCGTCGCCGGCGAGACGGCGGCGAGCATCGCATCGACATCCGCCGCAAGCCCACGCTCGGCCACCTTGATGATACGGCAGCCGGCGTATGTCCCGGCGATTTGGTACATCAAGAAGCCATGCGCGGTCATCATCAGCTCACTACCCGCCCCACCATAGGCGAGGCAGAGATGATAGATCAGATCGTCCGAGCCCGAACCGCAGACGATCCGCGCCGGATCGAGGCCGAAGCGCGCCCCGATGGCGCGGCGCAGCGCCACCGCACCGCCATCCGGATAGCGATGCACCTCGCCGGCCATCTGGCGATACGCCTCCTGCGCGCCGGGCGGCACGCCGAAGGCGCCCTCGTTGGCGGAGAGTTTATAGACGCGATTGACCCCGGCGATATCCGCCTCGCCGCCGACATAGGGGGCGATGGTCATGATCTCTGGGCGCGGCTTGGGGCTCATGTCGGCTCGTCCTCGATCGGAATGGCATAGGCGCCGAGCACCACCGGCGGGCGCTGCACGGCGCGCAGCGCGGCACGCAGCGCCACAAGCCGCGGGTCCGCCTCGGTCAGATGACCGGCGACATCCACCAGCGCATAGGCGACCGGGTGGGTCGGATCGCGGCGCAGGATGATCGGGCCGGGCGGCAGGCCGACGGCGGTGAGGGCGGCAGTCAACCGGCCACGGCTGATCGCGTCGGACACCTCGAGGCCGAGCAGCGAGCGGTCGGCACCGGATGGGTCCGGCGCGATCGCCGCGGCGACCAGCGCCTGCACCCTTGGCGCGCCCTCCGGCCGCGGCGCCCAGAACGGCAGCCGGGCGATGATGTGGATGCGCGGCGCGTCGCGATGCAGCAGCGCGAGCCACCAGGCGCTGGCCGTCGGCTCCTCATCGCTCGGCGGCGGCAGCACGGCGACGCCGGCGCTGCCGGCGCTCAACTCGCCGATCGCCTGCGCCGGCGTGCGATGCACCCTGAGCGGGGTCAGCGCGCCGAAATGCTCGCGCGCGAGCTGCGTATAAGCCCCGGCCGGATCGGGATCGCACACCGCGAGCACAAACTCGCCCTGCATGCCGGTTGCACCGGCGAGCAATTCGCGCCAGATCCGCACCAGTGCGGCACGCGGCAGAGCGCCCTGATGACGGGCGAGCAGCCGGCGGATGATCGCCGCCTCGCGCCCCGGCCGCAGCGCCACGCCCTGCGTCTTCAGCCGTCCGACCTCGCCCACCACGGCGGCGCGGCGCTGCAAAAGATCGTGCAGTTGATCGTCGAGCGCATCGAGGGTGGCGCGCAGACCGGCGAGCGCCGCCTCCGGCGTCGGAGCGATGGGCGGCGGAGAATCGGCGGGGGGGAGGATAGAGGACA
Organism: Acetobacteraceae bacterium; assembly: GCA_027365195.1. Classification (GTDB taxonomy): domain Bacteria; phylum Pseudomonadota; class Alphaproteobacteria; order Acetobacterales; family Acetobacteraceae; genus DAHXNW01. The sequence goes on along the minus strand of DAHXNW010000072.1, from coordinate 4,328 downwards.
TGACCATTCGCGCAGTGCAGCAGCACAGATAGCCGATGCGCCGCCGGCTGCAAACCGTAACCGTATGATGAAAGGTATCCCTGAATTATCTACGCCCGCGCTTGCCGCGCCGTTTCTCCGGATCGTAGCCCCCGCCACCCGGGCCGAGCGGCTGTGGCGTGCGGTCGCGTTTCGGGCGCAGGCTGCTGGAGGCGGCGGGCGGCGGTTCCAGCCCGAGGGCGAGTGCCTCCAGCCGGCGGATTTCATCGCGCAGCCGTCCGGCCGTCTCGAATTCCAGATCCGCCGCCGCCGCCCGCATCCGCCGCTCCAGCTCGGCGATCGAGGCGGCGAGGTCGCGGCCGACGAATTCGCGCGCGTCCGTCTCGGCGACTGGCGCCACGGTGACGTAATCCTGCTCGAAGACGCTCTCCAGCACCTGGCCGATCTGCTTGCGGATCGATTGCGGCGTGATGCCATGCACCGCGTTCCACGCCTGCTGCTTGGCGCGCCTGCGATCGGTCTCCTCGATCGCCGCACGCAGGCTGCGGGTGAGGGTGTCAGCGTAGAGCACCACGCGGCCGTCCACATTGCGCGCGGCGCGGCCGATGGTCTGGATCAGCGAGGTCTGGCTGCGCAAAAACCCCTCCTTGTCGGCATCCAGGATCGCGACGAGCGCGCATTCGGGAATATCCAGCCCCTCGCGCAGCAGGTTGATGCCCACCAGCACGTCGAACACCCCGAGGCGCAGATCGCGGATGATCTCGATACGCTCCAGCGTGTCGATGTCGGAGTGCAGATAGCGCACTTTCACGCCGTTCTCGGTGAGGTATTCGGTCAGATCCTCCGCCATCCGCTTGGTCAGCGTGGTGACCAGCACGCGCCCGCCGGCCTCAGCGACGCTGCGGCATTCGGCCAGCAGATCGTCCACCTGCCGCTCCACCGGGCGGATTTCCGTCACCGGGTCGATCAGCCCGGTGGGGCGGATCACCTGCTCGGCGAAGGCGCCGCCGACGCGCTCCATCTCCCACGGCCCCGGGGTTGCCGAAACGAACAGGGTCTGCGGGCGGAAACGCTCCCACTCCTCGAATTTCAGCGGCCGGTTGTCGATGCAGGAGGGCAGGCGGAAACCGAAATCGGCGAGCACCGATTTGCGCGCATGGTCGCCGCGCGCCATCCCGCCGATCTGCGGCACCGTCACGTGGCTCTCATCGACGATCAGCAGCGCGTTCTCCGGCAGATATTCGAACAAAGTCGGCGGCGGCTCGCCCGGATTGCGGCCCGAGAGATAGCGCGAATAATTCTCGATGCCTTTGCAGGCGCCGGTGGTCTCCATCATCTCGATGTCGAAGGTGGTGCGCTGTTGCAGCCGCTCCACTTCGAGCAGCTTGCCCTCGGCGCTGAGTTCGGCGAGGCGGTGGCGCAATTCCACCTTGATATCGGCGATCGCCTGGGTGAGCGTCGGGCGCGGGGTGACATAGTGGCTGTTGGCATAGAGGGTCACGGCGCCGAGGGTCGCGGTTTTTTCCCCGGTCAGCGGATCGAACTCAACGATCGACTCGATCTCGTCGCCGAACAGGCTGACGCGCCAGGCGCGGTCTTCGTAGTGGCTCGGGAAAATATCCACGATCTCGCCGCGCAGGCGGAAGCTGCCGCGCTGGAAGGCCACGTCGTTGCGCCGATATTGCAGTTCCACCAGGCTGCGCGCCAGCCGGTCGCGGTCGATCCGCCCGCCGGTCTCGAGCTTTACCACCATCTTGGCATAGGTCTCGACCGAGCCGATGCCGTAGATGCAGGACACCGAGGCGACGATGATCACGTCGTTGCGCTCCAGCAGCGCCTGCGTCGCGGCGTGGCGCATGCGGTCGATCTGCTCGTTGATCTGCGCGTCTTTTTCGATATAGGTGTCGGTGCGCGGAACGTAGGCTTCCGGCTGGTAATAATCGTAATAGCTGACGAAGTATTCGACCGCGTTATCCGGAAAGAACGCCTTCATCTCGCCATAGAGCTGTGCGGCCAGCGTCTTGTTGGGGGCGAGGATCAGGGTCGGGCGCTGCACCGCCTCGATCACCTTGGCCATGGTGAAGGTCTTGCCCGAACCGGTGACGCCGAGCAGCACCTGATCGCGCTCCCCGCGCGCGATGCCATCGAGCAGGGTGCGGATGGCACCCGGCTGGTCGCCATTCGGCTCGAACGGCGAGACCACGCGCAGCGGTGTCGTCACCGGACGGGCCGGCTGCTTGGCGGGAATGAAGGCGAGGAGCGGCGAGCGGGTCAGAACCTGTGACATGCTGCAAAAACTCTCGGCCGGCGGGGAGGGGCTTCTAACGCGCATCGGGGACGGATAGACTATATGGGACGAGTGAGGAGCCTGCACGATGGCCGTGAACAAGGTCTACCCCGATGCCACCGCCGCCCTGGCCGGGGTTTTGCGCGACGGCATGACCATCATGTCCGGCGGTTTCGGTCTTTGCGGCATCGCCACGAGCCTGATCGAGGCGATCCGTGACTCCGGGGTGAAGAATCTCACCGTGGTGTCCAACAACGCCGGCATCGACGATGCGGGCCTTGGGATTCTGCTGCAAACCCGCCAGATCCGCAAGATGATCAGCTCCTACGTCGGCGAGAACGCGACCTTCGCGCGGCAATATCTGGCCGGCGAGCTCGAGATCGAGTTCAACCCGCAAGGCACGCTCGCCGAGCGCATCCGCGCCGGCGGGGCCGGCATTCCCGCCTTCTTCACCCGCACCGGCGTCGGCACCGCGATCGCCGAGGGCAAGGAGGAGCGCGAATTCGACGGTGTGCGCTATATCATGGAGCGCGGGCTGGTCGCCGATCTCGCCATCGTTCATGCTTGGCGTGCCGACACCGAGGGCAATCTAGTCTATCGAATGACGGCGCGCAATTTCAACCCGATCATGGCGACGGCGGCCAAAATCACCGTGGCGGAGGTGGAGGAGATCGTGCCGGTCGGCACGCTCGACGGCGACCACATCGTCACACCGGGCATTTTCGTCAACCGCATCGTCCGCCCGGCCAGCATCGTCAAGCGTATCGAGCAGCGCACCCTGCGCGCGCGCGGCTGAGGAGACCATCATGCCCTGGACCCGAGACCAGATGGCCGCCCGCGCGGCGCGTGAATTGCAAGACGGCTTCTACGTCAACCTCGGCATCGGCATTCCCACCTTGGTGGCGAATCACATCCCCGAGGGCATGTCGATTCAGTTGCATAGCGAGAACGGCATGCTCGGCATGGGGCCGTTCCCGTTCGAGGGCGAGGAGGATGCCGATCTGATCAACGCCGGCAAGCAGACGGTGACGACCATCCCGACCACCAGCTTTTTCGACAGCGCCGCTTCCTTCGCCATGGTGCGCGGCGGCCATATCGACATCTCCATCCTCGGCGCGCTCCAGGTGGCGGAGAACGGCGATCTGGCGAACTGGAGCATTCCGGGCAAGATGGTGAAGGGCATGGGCGGGGCGATGGATCTGGTCGCCGGCGTGCCGCGCGTGGTGGTGCTGATGGAGCACGCGGCGAAGGACGGTTCGCCGAAAATCCTCAAACACTGCACCTTGCCGCTGACCGGCGCCGGCGTGGTGAGTCTGATCGTGAGCGAACTCGCGGTGTTCGACGTGAATGCGCCCGACGCACCGGGCCTGACGCTGGTCGATCTCGCGCCGGGGGTGACGATGGAGGAACTGCGCGCCAAGACGGAGGCGGATTTCCGGGTGCATCCGCGGTTGGGCGCCGGATGAAGGGGTTTATCTGGTCGGAGTGAGAGGATTCGAACCTCCGGCCCCTGCGTCCCGAACACAGTGCTCTACCAGGCTGAGCTACACTCCGGCCGACCGACAGCCGTATAGCCCTGGCGGCGGCGGCGCGCAACTCGCCTGACGGCGCGGCTCTGTCAGGCGCTGTCCTCGCTTTCGACGAAATAATCCTGGTCGATCTTCTTGATCACCACCGTCTGGCTCACGCGGGTGCCGACCGAATAGCGCACCATCAGCCTGGTCAGTTGCTCGCCGTCGATCAGTTCGATGCGTTTGCTCTGCTGGCGCTGCGCGTAGGCGATGGCCTCGGTGGAAAAAGTGCTCGTGGTGATGAAAACGCCCTTGCGCGAGCCTGAATCGTCGAGCGAGCCGGCAAAGGCGCGGATCGCCTCGACACCGATGCGGTTGTCCGCCCGATAGCGCTTCGCTTGCAGATGAATGCGATCGAGCCCGAGCACGTCCTCGCGGATCACGCCATCGATTCCGCCGTCGCCAGAGCGGCCGAGGCGGGTGCCGGATTGTTCCTGCGCCCCGCCATAGCCCATGGCGAGCAGCAGATCGATGATCAACTGCTCGAAAAA
>DAHXNW010000038.1 GCA_027365195.1 Acetobacteraceae bacterium | reverse complement strand
GCGCGATGCGCCGGCCGCATTCCTCCCCGACGCGCCGACGCAGCCGGACGATCCGCTGCTGCTCTATTTCACCTCCGGCACCACGGCGCGGCCGAAGCTCGTGCTGCACAGCCATCGCTCCTATCCGGTCGGCCATCTCTCGACGATGTACGCGCTCGGCCTGCAACCGGGTGATGTGCATCTGAACGTCTCCTCGCCGGGTTGGGCGAAGCATGCGTGGAGCTGTTTTTTTGCTCCCTGGAATGCGGGGGCTACGGTATTCATTGCCAATCAACCGCGCTTCGATGCGCGTGGCCTGCTCGATGCCATCGTGGCGAACCGCGTGACGACTCTCTGCGCGCCTCCCACGGTCTGGCGCATGCTTATCCAGCAGGATCTGCGCACTTGGCAAACGGCATTGCGCGAAGTGTGCAGCGCCGGCGAGCCGCTCAACCCGGAGGTGATCCAGCAGGTTGTCGCCGCCTGGGGCCTCACCATCCGCGACGGCTATGGCCAGACCGAGACCACGGCGCAGATCGCCAATACGCCCGGCCAGACAATCAAGCCCGGCTCGATGGGCCGACCGCTGCCCGGCTATCGCATCCGCCTGCTCGACCCGAACGGCGCCGAGAGTACGGAGGGTGCGGTGTGCATCGATCTCGCCGCTGCACCAGCCGCCCTGATGCGCGGCTATCAGCAGGACGATGGTGGCATCGAGCCGATCGCTGGCGCGTTCTATCGCACCGGCGACGTGGCGGCGCGCGATGCGGATGGCTATCTCACCTATATCGGCCGCGCCGATGACATCTTCAAAGCCTCCGATTATCGCATCAGCCCGTTCGAACTGGAGAGCGTACTGATCGAGCACCCCGCCGTCGCCGAGGCCGCCGTGGTGCCTTCCCCCGACGCGCTGCGCCTCGCGGTGCCGAAAGCCTTCATCGCCCTCGCCCCCGGTGTCGAACCCTCGCGCGAGATCGCGGCCGCCATTTTCCGCCATGTCCGTGCGCGCCTTGCCCCCTATAAGCGCGTGCGCCGGCTCGCTTTCGCCGAGCTGCCGAAGACCATCTCCGGCAAAATCCGCCGCGTGGAACTGCGTCGCGCAGAAGCGGCGAGCGCCGGCACGCGGCCCGATGGCGAGTATCGCGACGAGGATTTTCCCGATCTGGGGTGAGCGGAGGGTCGATGTCACTACGCAACAGCGGGCAGATGCTCGATTTCAATCTCGGTGAGAGCACCGACATGCTGCGGGACTCCGTCGCGCGCTTCGCTGGCGAAGAGATTGCTCCGCGCGCCGCCGCAATCGATCGCGAGAACGATTTTCCGCCCGATCTGTGGCGCAAGATGGGCGCCCTCGGCGTGCTCGGGGTGACGGTTGCGGAAGAATACGGCGGCGCCGGATTGGGCTATCTGGCACATTGCGTGGCGATGGAGGAAATCAGCCGCGCCTCCGGCTCGGTCGGGCTTTCCTATGGCGCGCACTCCAATCTTTGCGTCAACCAGATTTCCCGTAATGGCAATGCGGCGCAGAAGCAGCGCTATCTGCCGCGTCTGGTCAGCGGCGACCATGTCGGTGCGTTGGCGATGAGCGAGAGTGGTGCAGGGTCCGATGTCGTCTCGATGCGCCTGCGCGCCGAGAAGCGTGGCGATCGTTACGTGCTCAACGGCCAGAAGATGTGGATCACCAACGGCCCGGATGCCGATGTGCTCGTGGTCTATGCCAAGACCGATGCCGCCGCCGGCGCGCGTGGCATCACCGCCTTCATCGTCGAGAAGGCGATGCCGGGATTTGCGGCGGCGCAGAAGCTCGACAAACTCGGCATGCGCGGCTCCAATACCGGCGAACTGGTATTCACCGATTGCGAAGTGCCGGAGGAAAACGTGCTCGGCGACGTCGGGCGCGGCGTGGCGGTGCTGATGAGCGGGCTCGATTACGAGCGCGCGGTGCTCGCCGCCGGGCCGCTCGGGCTGATGCAGGGCTGCCTCGATGTGGTGCTGCCCTATCTGCACGAGCGCGAACAGTTTGGCCAGAAGATCGGCGAGTTTCAATTGATGCAGGCCAAGATCGCGGATATGTACACGACGCTGAATGCGGCGCGGGCCTATGTCTATGCCGTCGCCAGCGCCTGCGATCGTGGCCAGACATCGCGCAAGGATGCCGCCGGCGCCATTCTCTACGCCGCCGAACGCGCCACCTGGATGGCGCTCGAAGCCATCCAATGCCTCGGCGGTAATGGTTACACCAACGACTATCCGGTCGGGCGGATCCTGCGCGATGCGAAATTGTATGAGATCGGCGCTGGAACTTCGGAAATTCGCCGGATGCTGATCGGGCGCGAATTGTTCCGCGAGACGGCGTAATGCAGATCGCAAGCGCGCTCGACCCCGCCGATGCCAGCTTCCGTGCCAATGCCGAGGCGATGGCCGCGCTGGTCACGGATTTGCGCGATCTTACCTCTCGTATCGGCGAAGGCGGCGGGGCGGCGGCACGCGACAAACATCTGGCGCGCGGCAAGCTGTTGCCGCGTCAGCGGATCGATGCGCTGCTCGATCCCGGCGCGCCATTCCTCGAACTCTCGCAACTCGCTGGGCATCGCCTGTATGATGACGCGGTTCCTTGCGGTGGGCTGATCACCGGCATCGGGCGCGTCAGCGGGCGTGAGTGCATGCTGGTGGTGAACGATGCAACGGTAAAAGGCGGCACGTATTTCCCGATCACGGTCAAAAAACATCTGCGCGCGCAGGAGATCGCGTTGCAGAACCGCCTGCCCTGCCTCTATCTGGTCGATTCCGGCGGCGCCAATCTGCCCAATCAGGACGAGGTGTTTCCCGATCGCGATCATTTTGGGCGCATCTTTTACAATCAGGCCAACCTCTCCGCTGCCGGCATCGCGCAGATCGCGGTGGTGATGGGTTCCTGCACCGCCGGTGGCGCCTATGTGCCGGCGATGGCCGACGAGAGCATCATCGTGCGTGAGCAGGGCACGATTTTTCTTGCCGGGCCGCCGCTGGTGCGGGCGGCGACGGGGGAGGTGGTGAGTGCGGAGGATCTCGGCGGCGCCGATGTGCATGCGCGCGTCTCCGGCGTGGTCGATCATTACGCCGAGAACGATGCGCATGCGCTGGCGATCGCGCGCCGCATCGTCGCCGGGCTGAACACCCGCAAACGGCCGGATGTCGCGCTGCGCCCACCACTGCCGCCGCGCCATGATCCCGCCGAACTGCACGGCATCGTGCCGGTGGACCGCCGGCAGCCCTATGACGTGCGCGAGGTGATCGCGCGTCTCGTCGATGACAGCGATTTCGATGAATTCAAGCGGCTGTATGGCACCACGCTGGTGACCGGCTTCGCGCATCTTTCTGGCTATCCGATCGGCATCGTCGCCAACAACGGCATTCTGTTTTCGGAATCCGCTCTGAAGGGCGCGCATTTCATCGAATTATGCGCGCAGCGTGGCATCCCGCTCGTGTTCCTGCAGAACATCACCGGCTTCATGGTCGGGCGCAAATACGAATCCGGCGGCATTGCCAAGGATGGCGCCAAGCTGGTGACCGCGGTCGCGACGGCCGCGGTGCCGAAATTCACCGTCATCATCGGCGGCAGTTTCGGCGCCGGCAATTACGGCATGTGCGGGCGCGCCTATGGGCCGCGATTTCTATGGATGTGGCCGAATGCGCGCATCAGCGTGATGGGCGGCGAGCAGGCGGCCTCGGTGCTCGCGCAGTTGCGCGGCGATGCGCTCGCCGCGCGCGGAGCGCCATGGGAGGCGAGTGAGGAAGCAGCGTTCAAGGCACCGATCCGCGCGCAATACGAAACCCAGGGCCATCCCTATTACGCGAGCGCGCGGCTGTGGGATGATGGGGTGATCGACCCGGCCGATACCCGCCGCGTGCTCGCCCTCGGCCTTTCGGCGGCGCTCAATGCGCCCATCCCGGCCACGCGCTTCGGCCTGTTCCGAATGTAGCCAGCAATGTTTCGCAAAATCCTGATCGCCAATCGTGGCGAGATCGCCTGTCGCGTGATGCGCACCGCCCAGCGCCTCGGCATCGCGACCATCGCCGTCTATTCCGATGCCGACGCCGATGCGCTGCATGTCGCAATGGCCGATGCCGCTTGGCGCATCGGTCCGGCACCGGCGCGGCAGAGCTATCTCGACGCGGCGGCGATCGTTGCGGCGGCGGTGGCGAGCGGCGCCGAGGCTGTGCATCCGGGTTACGGTTTTCTCTCCGAGAACGCGGATTTCGCCGCAGCCTGCGCGGAGGCAGGGCTGGTGTTCATCGGCCCGCCTCCAGCGGCGATCCGCGCAATGGGGTCGAAGGCAGCGGCGAAGACGTTGATGCAACAGGCCGGCGTGCCGCTGGTGCCCGGTTATCATGGCGCTGCGCAGGATGCGGCGACGCTCGCGGCGGCGGCGGCAAAAATCGGCTATCCGGTGCTGATCAAGGCCTCCGCCGGCGGTGGCGGCAAGGGCATGCGCATCGTCGAGCGGGCGGAGAATTTCGCCGCTGCCCTCGCCGGCGCGCGTGGCGAGGCGGCTTCCGCGTTTGGCGACGATCGCGTGCTGATCGAAAAATACCTGACCAGACCACGGCATATCGAAATCCAGTTGTTCGCCGACAGTCATGGCGGCGTGCTGCATCTGTTCGAGCGCGATTGCTCGATCCAGCGCCGGCATCAGAAAGTGATCGAAGAAGCACCGGCACCGGGCCTCGCCCCGGCGATGCGCGCGGCGATGGGCGAAGCGGCGGTGGCGGCGGCACGCGCGGTCGGCTACATCGGCGCCGGCACCGTCGAGTTCATCGTCGAGGACGGTGCATTCTACTTCATGGAAATGAATACCCGCCTGCAGGTCGAGCATGCGGTGAGCGAAATGATCACCGGGCAGGATCTGGTGGAATGGCAATTGCGCGTCGCCGCCGGCGAGGCTTTGCCGCTCGATCAATCGGCACTGCGCATGCGTGGCCACGCGATCGAGGCGCGGCTCTATGCCGAGGATCCGGCACGCGATTTCCTGCCCTCGATCGGCACGCTGCGGCATCTGCGCGAGCCTGCGGTATCGGCGCATGTGCGCATCGATACCGGCGTGCGCGCAGGCGACCGGATCGGCATCCATTACGATCCGATGATCGCCAAGCTGATCGTGTGGGACGCGGATCGCGCCGGCGCCATCCGACGCCTCGCCTCCGCGCTGGCGCAGTATGAAATCGGCGGCCTGCGCAATAATCTGGCGCTGCTGCGCGCCATCGCAGCGCATCCGGGGTTTGCCGCGGGCGGCGTCGATACCGGGTTCCTGGCGCGCCACCCGGCGCTGCTCACGCCACCCGAGGCGGCCGTGCCGCGCTTCGTGCTGGGTGCCGCGGCATTGATCGTGCTCACCCTGCGCGCCGAGGCGGCGGCGCGCGCGGCGGCGGCTTCGGCCGATCCGCACAACCCCTGGGCCGGGAGTGACGGCTGGCGCCTCAATCTGCCGGCGATGCAGAGCGTCTGGCTGGGCGAGACGATCCTCACGGCAAGCCCGCTCGCCGCCGGCGGCTGGCGCCTCTCGCATGCGGCGGATGCGATGGAGATCGGCGGCGGCCGGCTTTCCAGCGATGCGGACACGGCCTGGCGCGTGCGTGTCGATGGGGCGCAGCGCACGGTTTCGGCGCTCATCGAGCCAGCGGCGCTGGAAGTGTTCATGGACGGCGAAGCCTGGCGCCTGCGCCTGCCCGATCCGCTCGCGCCGGGCGATGAGCGGATCACCGATGGCGGCAGGATCTGCGCGCCGATCCCCGCGACGGTGCGCCGCGTGCTGGTCGCGGCCGGCGATGCCGTCACGCGCGGACAGGCATTGCTGGTGCTGGAGGCGATGAAGATGGAACTCACCCTCACCGCCCCCACCGACGGCACCATCGCCGCGCTCCGCGCCGTGGTGGGGCAGTTGGTGAGCGAGGGGGAGGAACTGGTGGAACTCGAGGCTGTCGCGTGATGGGAATGGCTGGCAAACCTGCCTCTATGCGATACGCGGCAGATATGGCTATCTAATCATCGAGCCGGGTCTACCGGCCACGAGGAGGAGACATGTCGCGGGAGAGTGGCATCTCGCCGATGCTCGAAATGCGGGGCATCGCCAAGAGTTTTCCGGGTGTGCGGGCACTCTCGGGGGTGTCGTTCGCGGCCTATCGGGGCGAGATCCATGCGCTGATGGGCGAGAACGGCGCCGGTAAATCGACGCTGATGAAAATCCTTTCCGGCGCCTATCGGGCCGATCCGGGTGGCGAGATTCTGGTCGAGGGCGCGGTCGCGGCGATCGACGGGCCGCAGGCGGCGCGGCGCCTCGGCATTGCGGTGATCTATCAGGAACTCGCACTGGCGCCCAACCTCAGCGTCGCAGAGAACATGATGCTGGGCCGCGAGCCGCGCGGGGTGCCGCTGCGGCGGGCGGCGCTGGCGGCGCTCTGCCGTCCGCTGCTGGCGCGGCTCGGCGTGGCGTTCGGGCCGGAGACGCTGGTCGGCAGCCTCTCGGCGGCCGACCAGCAACTGGTGGAGATCGCCCGCGCCCTGCTCGGCGCGCCACGCATTCTGGTGATGGACGAGCCGACGACCTCGCTCTCCTCGCGCGAGACCGACCGGCTGTTCGCGCTGATCCGGCAGATGCGCCAGGATGGGCTGGCGGTGATCTACATCAGCCACCGCATGGCGGAGGTCTATGAACTGGCCGATCGGGTGAGTGTGCTGCGCGACGGCGCGCTGGTCGGCACGCTGACGCGGCGGGAGCTGTCGGCCGAGCGGCTGGTCTCGCTGATGGTCGGGCGTCCGCTGTCTTCCTTCTACACGCGCGCGCACGCGCCACCGAAGGCACGCGAGGTGCTGCTCGCGGTGCGCGATCTCGGCGACGGGCGGCGGGTGCATAGCTGCTCGTTCGATCTGCACGCCGGCGAGGTGCTCGGCATCGCCGGTCTGGTCGGCGCCGGGCGGACGGAACTCGCGCGGCTGATCTATGGCGCCGATCCACGCGCGAGCGGCAGCGTGACGCTGGAGGGGCGGCCGGTGCCGGCCCATGCGCCACGCAGCGCGATCGCCGCCGGCATCGTCTATCTCACCGAAGACCGCAAGCGGCTCGGGTTGTTTCTCGATATGTCGCTGCGCGACAACATCACCATGGACGTGATCGAGCGCGATGCGCGCCTCGGCCTGCTCGCCCGCGCCCGCGCCCGCGCGCGCGCCCGCGCCGCGATGCAGGCGCTGCGTATCCGCGCGGCCGGCGATGCGGTGCGGGTGGGCGGGCTGTCGGGCGGCAACCAGCAGAAGGCGCTGCTGGCGCGGCTGCTGGAGACACGCCCGCGCGTGCTGCTGCTCGACGAGCCGACGCGCGGCGTCGATATCGGGGCGAAATCGGAAATCTACCGGCTGATCGATGCGCTGGCGGGACAGGGAGCGGGGGTGGTGGTGATATCGAGCGAGTTGCCGGAAATTCTGGGCATCGCCGATCGCGCGCTGGTGATGCGCGACGGGCGATTGGTGGGCGAGGTCGCCGGTGCCGCGATGAGCCAGGAGGCCATCATCGCACTCGCCACCAACGCCGGGGAAGCCGCCGCGCGGGCGCGGGCGCCGGCATGAGCAGCAGCGAGACCACCCCGCCACTCGCCGCCGCGCCGCCACGCGCCATCGCCTGGCGCACGCTGTTGCAGACGCTCGGCATGCTGCCGGTGCTGCTGCTGATCGGCATCGGCTTCGCCCTGCTCAGTGACCGTTTTCTGAGCTGGGGCAATCTCTCCATCGTGATGCAGCAGGCGGCGATCAACATCGTGCTCGCCGCCGGCATGACCTTCGTCATCCTCACCGGCGGGATCGATCTTTCGGTCGGCTCGATCCTGGCGGCGAGTGCGATGGTCTCGGTGATCGTCTCCAAGCTGCCCGGCCTCGGTCTGCTCGGCATCGCCGGCGGGCTGCTGACCGGTCTCGGCTTCGGGCTGGTGAACGGGCTGCTGATCGCGCTCGGCGGGCTGCCGCCGTTCATCGTCACCCTCGGCTCGCTCACCGCCGTGCGCGGCATCGCCCGGCTGATCGGCGGCGACACCACGGTGTTCAACCCCGATCTGCCCTTCGCCTTCATCGGCAATGGCGGCGTCTTCGGCATCCCCTGGCTGGTGGTGATCGCACTCGCGGTGATCGGGCTGTCCTGGTTCATGCTGCGGCGCACCGTGCTGGGCATGCGCATCTATGCCGTGGGCGGCAACCCGGATGCGGCGCGGCTCTCGGGCGTGCGGGTCTGGCTCGTGCTGTTGTTCGTCTATGCGACCGCCGGGCTGCTCGCCGGGCTGGGCGGCGTGATGTCGGCGGCACGGCTCTATGCGGCGAACGGGTTGCAGCTCGGGCAGAGCTATGAGTTGGATGCGATCGCTGCCGTGATCCTCGGCGGCACCAGCTTCGTGGGCGGCATCGGCTCGATCTGGGGAACACTGATCGGCGCGCTGATCATCGCCGTGCTCACCAATGGCCTCACCCTGGTGGGCGTCTCCGACATCTGGCAGTTCATCGTCAAGGGCCTCGTCATCATCGGCGCGGTGGCGCTCGACCGCTATCGGCTGCGCGCCGGCGAACGCACCTGATCTCCCCCTCATCAAACGGAGCATGCAGCATGAAAACTCGCTCTCTCCTCCTCGCCTCCCTCTGCTTGGCCAGCATCACCGCCGGCGCGCGTGCGGCGGAGGGGCCGGCCAGCGTCGGCATGAGCGTGGGCTCGCTCGGCAACCCGTTCTTCGTCGCCACCGCGCAGGGGGCGAAGGCGGAGGCAAAGAAGCTCAATCCAACAGCCCAGGTGACGGCGGTTTCGGCCGATTACGACCTCAACAAGCAGGCGACCGAGATCGATAATTTCATCGCCGCCGGTGACAAGCTGATCCTGCTCAACGCCGTCGATCAGGTGGCGATCATGCCGGCGGTGAAGCGGGCGCAAGCCTCCGGC
>DAHXNW010000344.1 GCA_027365195.1 Acetobacteraceae bacterium | reverse complement strand
CGGTCTCGACCCGGATCTGCGCCAGATCGACGAGCTTGCTGTAGGCGACGAACAGGCCGAGGAGATAGACCTCCACCATCGACCACGGCCGCAAATGCCCGGCCAGCTTGAACAGCACGAACAGGCGGCGCGGCGGATGCGGAAGGTGCAGGCCGAGCAGCACCCCCACCATCGCAGAGAGCCGCAGCAGCGGCAGCACGATGGTGGTGGCGAGCACCAGCCCGGCGAGGAGTTCCATGCCATCCTGCTCGAAACTGGCCGGCCCGCTGAACAGGCCGGCGCTGTGGCTGCGCCCGTCGAGATCGATCGCCAGCAGCGGCGCGCCGAAGGCCACGCCGAGCAGCAGCAGCCCGGCGAGCGCCATGGCGAGCGCATTGCCCAGCGGATTACGCCGGCCGCGCCGCAGCACGCCACCACAGCGCCGGCAATAGGCGACCATTCCCGGCGCCGGCGCGGCGAGCCGCACGAACAGGCCGCATTCGGGGCATTCCTGCAGGCGTTGCGGAGGAGAGGCTTCGGTCATCGGCATCCGTTGAACGTGATGCACACCTATGGGTTGCATTTGGCGCAAGGCAACACGCCGGGCGCTCTGTTTGCCACGGATCGCCGGGCTTGTCCAAGGTGGAACCGACATGTGCCATAAGCGGTGTATGGCATCAGCCGAAAAAACGCTCTATTTCGACGATCACCTGGCCGATGAAAATATCGATCGTGTAATGCGTTTCGTAGGACTGGCGCGCGGTGCGCGCCAGCGAGTCGCGCAGAGCCGTATCCTCGAACAGGCTCTGCATCGCCGCCCGCATCGCCGCCACGTCGCCCCGCTCGACAAGGAGTGCATCGACCCCTTCCACTACGTAATCCTCGATGCCGCGCGTTCTGGTGATGATGATGGGCTTGCTGAGCGCCATCGACTGCGTGAGAACCATCTGTCCAGCCGAGACATCGTCGGCCGAAAGCGGGATGACGACGAACAGGGCGTTCTGCAATTCCCTGACATAGTCTTCGCCATAGCATCGCGGCAGGATCTCGATCTGCTCGGAGTCTTTGAATTGTGCGATGATCTCGGCATTGTCGCAGATGATCTTGACGCGGCATGGCAGGTCTCGCGCGGCGGCTTCGAGTGTCGCGTAATCGCGTGACGAACGGCCAGCGGAGATCGCATAGGAGGCGGCAGCCGCCATGCCATCCGCGCCGGCATGATCCACCGCCGGGGGATATTCGCTCATGTGGCCGCCCCAGCGCGTGAACACGAATTTATGGGCGTGCCTTGGAAATAGCGCTGCATAGCGGTCTATCTCATTTCGTGAATGACAGATCGCCATATCCGTGAAAGCAAGAATGATCGTGTAGTATAATTTGCGGAAATAATTGGTGGTGGCACTTTTTTTCAGAACGAAAATGAAGGTCAGAAAGACGATCTTGGGGCGCCTCGATACGAGCAAGCCCCGGACCAGCCCATACATGAGCACCTGTATGTCCGACCCCGCGACCGCGACGAACGGACGGTCCGCCTTGATTTTCAGCGAGGCGATGGCAAACCGTCCGGCAACCAGGATGAGCCGGCTGATCCCGAATAACAGCAACGAAGCGCTGTTTTTGTATGACAGCTTGACATAGCGCGAAAATATTCGCGAATTTTCACAATATTTTCTGATCGCGTCGCCGAGCGGCGTCTTCTCGACGTGATTGCCGAACACGAAAAAGAAATCGATCTTTGGTTTGTATTGCGCCGTCACGGCATCGCCCCGACCACCCGCCGAAAAATCGCCACCTGCCCCGTCGTGGTTTCCTCCCAGCTAAAGCCTTCTGCATAGGCGCGCGTGTCCGTGCGGTGGGGCGGGTTGGCGAACAAGCGCCGCACGCCCTCGGCGATGCCTTCTGGCGTGTTGTGCTGCATGATCAGCCCGGCCGCATGGTCGCGCACCACTTCCGGGTTGCCCCAGATGTTGCTCGCCACCACCGGCGTGCCGCAGGCCATCGCTTCGAGCAGCACGTTGGCCCAGCCCTCCCGGCTCGATGCCAGCACCAGCGCATCCGCCGCCGTGTAGAACTCTGGCAGCCGTGCGTGCGGTTGCGCCCCGAGCAGCCGCACCCGCGCGCCCAGGGCGTGACGCGTGATCAGCGCCTCCAGCCGGCCGCGCTCGGGGCCTTCGCCGAGGATGATCAGATCGTAGCCGGGCAGCAGGCGCAGCGCCTCGATCACCCGGTCGTGCCCCTTGCGTTCGATCAGATGGCCGACCGAGATCAAGGTCGGCCGGGATAAGCCGAGCGCCGCCCGAGCCGCCACGCGGTCGGCGGGGCGGAACAGGCTGGTCTCCACGCCGTTGCGCAGCACCGTGACCCGCTCCGGCGGCGCGCCGAGGGCGATCAGCGCCACCTTCAGCGCCTCGCTCACGGCAATGATCGCCACCGCCCCGGCGATGGCGCCGCCGATCAGCCGGCGCGGCGCTGCATAGCGCGGCAGCAGGCTGATGTCGGAGCCGCGCGCGGTGATCACCACCGGCAACCCGAACCTTCGGCCCAGCCAGACGGCGGCGACGCCGTCGGGGTAGAAATAATGCGCATCGATCGCATCGAATCGCAGCCCCGCGCGCAGCAGCCGCGCGAGCGCCCGCGCCGCTGCCTGATAGAGCAGAAACGGCGCCGCCGTCATGCCGAAGCGCGGAATGCTGAGATAGCGCGGATGGTGCACGGCAACCCCATGGCGCGTCTCGCATGGCGGCACGCGGGCGGTCTGGCTCCAACTGCCGAAGCGCGGCGAACGCGAGGGGAAATATGCCACCGGCGCCAACACCGTGCTGGTCACCTCCGAGCCGGCCAGCAAATGGCGCAGCCGGTTTTCGACGAAAATGCCGTGATTGGGCTGCTCGCGATTGGGAAACAGCGTCGAGAAGGTGAGCAGCCGGATCGGGCTCATGCGCAGGCCGGCGCTTCGCCCTACTGGCTGGCGGATAGGGTGGTGAACAGCTTCATCGCCGCCGGCTTGTCGGCGAAATCCTGCGCCTTGGCGACCACCGGCGTCAGCAGTTTCAGTGCCGCCGCCCGGTCGCCGGTGTCGGCCAGCGCGACGGCGAGGTGATAGGCCATGGTCGGGTCATTGGG
>DAHXNW010000294.1 GCA_027365195.1 Acetobacteraceae bacterium | reverse complement strand
CGCGCCGGAGGATTGCGCGCCGATGACGATGCTGTTGTGGGCGAGCGCATCATGCACCACCGCATCGCCGGGGCCGATCAGATGCGCGATGGTGGTGACGTTGGTGGCATGGCCGCTGACCAGGGTGAGGCAGTCTTCGGCCTCGTAGACCGCCGCCAGGGCTGCTTCGAGTTCCCGATGCACCGGCCGCTCGCCGGAGACCAGCCGGCTCGCCGAGACCGAGGTGCCATAGCGTTCCATCGCCGCGAGCGCCGCCGCGGTGAGGCGCGGATCGCCGTTCAGGCCAAGATAATTGTAGGAGACGAGGTTGAGCAGCCGCCGGCCGCCGATCACCGTCTCCGCGCCGGCGATGCCATCATGCGGGCGGAAGAAGGGGTTCTCGATGTCGAGAATGTCGGCGGCGGCGTGCATGCGTTCCAATTCGGCGCGCAACTGCGCATCGCCGAGCCGCGCACGCGGCGGCGGCACCGCGGCCGCCGGTTCCGCCTCGAGGCGACGGCCGGCGAAGCGTTCCAGCAACTGGGCGCGTAGCGCACCGCTCAACCCGAGGCTGGAGCCGCGGCCCGTCATTGCGCCGCCGCCACGCCGGTGAGGGCTGCGGTCTGCGGTGCGCCCTCATGGCGCGCGAGCGTTGCCAGTAGCCCCGCATCGGCCTCCGCCGCTTCGTCGTCCTCGCCGCGCAGGCCGGGCAGCAGCCGTTCCGCCATGGCGGCGAGCGTGGTGGTGGCGCCGAGCGAGAGCAGCGGCAGGGTGATGCCGAGCCGCGCCTCCAGTGCCGTGCGCAATTCGACCGCCATCAGCGAATCGACGCCGAAATCGAGGATCGGGCGGCTGGGGTCGATGCTGGCGGGCGCCTGTTTCAGGATCGCTGCGAGTTCCTCGGTGAGCAAGTCGCGCAGGAAGAGCGTCGCCGATTCGGCGGGCAAGGCGGCGAGGCGGGCACGCACCGATTCCGCCGAGACATCGCCGCGCCCCCCCGTCGGCATCTCCGACCAGAACGGCGCGGCAAGCCCCGGCAGGCGCGCGCGCAGGTCGCCCCAGGCGATGTCGGCGAGGCCGACCACCGGCTGGCCGGCGGCGAGCAGCTCGGGCAGTGCCGCGAGCGCCTGCGCGGCGGTGAGGTGGGTGGTGCCGAGCAGCTTGGCCAGCATCTCGCTCACCCGCCCGGCGCGCAGCAGATAGCCGGCATCGCCGATCGGCCCCCATTGCACCGCGAGCGCCGGCAGTCCGGCCGCATGCCGGCGCACCGCCAATGCCTCCAGCGTCGCATTGGCGGCGACGTAATTCGCCTGCCCCGGCGTGCCGATCACCGTGGTGACGGAGGAGAACAGCACGAACAGATCGAGCGGATCCTGCCGCGTCAGCCGGTCGAGCACCGCCGCCCCGGTCAGCTTGGGGGCGATCACGGCGGCGAAGCGCGTGGCGGTGAGATCGGCGAGGCGCGCGTCGTCGAGCACCATGGCCGCGTGCAGCACACCCCGGATCGGCGCGCCCTGGGCGCGCAGGTGGGTCAGCACGGCTTGCACCTCGGCGGCATCGGCGATGTCGCAGGCGAAGGCCTCGGCGTGGACGCCGTCTCGCGCGAAGGCGGCCAGCGTCTGCGCCGCCCCCGGTGTCTGCGCGCCGCGCCGGCCGAGCAGCGCCAGGCGGCGCGCGCCATGGCGCACCAGCCAGCGCGCTGCCTCCAGCCCGAAGCCGGCAAGCCCGCCGCTCACCACGTAGCAGCCATCGGGGTCGGCGGCGAAGCTGGCGGTGGCTTGCATGGGCGTCGGCTCCGGCAGCAGCACCACTTTGCCGAGATGGCCGGAGGATTGCAGCAGGCGGAAGGCATCGACCACGTCGGCGAAGCCGAAGCCGCGATACGGGATCGGCTGCAACCGGCCGGCTTCGAGCAGCGCCACCAGTTCCGCCAGCACCGCCTGTGCCTGCGCTGGGCGATGCGCCATCAGCTCGTCGATATCGACGGCGAAATAGGCCGCGTTATGGCGCAGCGCGCGCAGGCCGACGGCAGTGTTGCGATAGAGGTCGCGCTTGCCGATCTCAAGAAAGCGGCCGAACGGGCGCAGCAGGCGCAGCGTCTGCTGCATCAGCTCGCCACTCAGCGAATTGAGCACGACATCGACCCCCTCGCCGCCGGTCGCCGCCAGAATCTCGTCGGCGAAGGCGGCGCTGCGGCTATCGAACACGCCGCTCGCGCCAAGCATCCGCAGCGCTTGCCGGCGCATCGGCGAGCCGGCGGTGGCATAGACGACGGCGCCCTTGTGCAGCGCATACTGGATCGCGGCGAGACCGACGCCGCCGCCGCCGCCATGGATCAGTACCCGCTCGCCGGGCTGCAGCCGGGCGAGATGGCCGAGCGCGTGCACTGCCGTCATGAACACCACGGGCATCGTCGCGGCGGCGGCGAAATCGAGCCCGTCGGGAATGCGGATCACGCCGTTGCGCCGCGTGACGGCGTCGCTCGCGAGCGACGCCGGCGCGACCGCCATCACCCGATCGCCGGGCGCCAGATCGATCACGCCTTCGCCCACCGTGCTCACCACGCCGGCGCATTCGATGCCGAGCGAGGGGCCGCTGAAACCGTCGAGCAGCGCCTCGTCCGGCAACAGGCCCTGCGCCCACATCACGTCGCGGAAATTCAGCGCCGCCGCGCGCACGCTGATCGCGACCTCGCCGGCCGCCGGCGCGCGCGGGGTGAGCGGCTGCCAGCCGAGCGAGGCGATCAGCCCGAGCCGCCCGACGGCGAGCCGGCGCGGAGTGGACTGCGGCGCGGTGGGCGGCAAGTTCCGGCGCAGCCGTGGCACCAGCCGGGCGCTGTCGGCGTTGCGATAGATTTCGCGCTCGGCATCGGGCTCCGCCAACTCGGCCTCCAGCCACTCCGCCGCCGTCGCCACCGGCAGCGCCGGATCGAGGCACAGGCTGCGGCAGTCGCATTCGGCTGCTTCGTTCGCCAGCACCCGGCGCAGCCCGACCAGGGCAGCGGGGACATCGGTTGCGAACGGCGTGCCGCGCGAGACCAGCCAGCAGTGCGTGGTGGCGGGCAGCGCGCCGCCGAGCAGGGCGGCGGCGATGCCGGCCAGCAATTCGGCGAGCATTCCCGCCCGCGCATCCTCCTCGCCGAGCGCCGGGGCGAGCACCAGCAGATGGCGCAGACGGGCCGGGGATGGCGCGGCGAGCGAGTCTTGCATCGTCTCGATCGGCAGCCGGCGCAGGCGGCTGTGGCGCGCCGCCAGGGCGTCGGCGAGCGCGTCGTCGGGGGCGGCGAACACCAGCCACTCCTCGGCATCGCCGCGCGGGGCGGGGGAGGGCACCGGCTCTGCAGCCGAAGCCGCCAGCAGCAGGGAGACCGGCCACAACTCGCCCCCGAGCGGGATCTGCTGCGCCGTGGCCAGGCCGGCATCGCGCAGGGTGGCGCACCACTGCGCTGGCGCTTGCAGCCGCATCCCCGTCGCTGCTTCGCCGGGCGGGGTGAAGATCAGCGCCGCCATCCGGCTCGCCGCCGGCTCGGCGCACAGCAGCAGCCCGCCGGGTGCCAGCAGGCGCGCGAGCAGCGGCACGCTGCTCCCCAGAGTGAGCGCGTAGAGACCGAGCACGATCTCGAAACCGCCGGCCTCCTCTTCGGCGAGCGCACGCCACTGTCGCGTCAGCATGCCCGCCGTCTCCTCCAACACCGGCTGCACGCCGGCGAAGGCCTCATCGGATTCGGCGAACACCACGATGCGCAGCGGAATCTCGCGCGCCCGCACGGCGGCGACGAGGCGGCGCAGCAGCGGCGCATGCAGGCGGCCGGCCACGGCGATGCGCAGCGCCCGCCCCGCCGGCCAATGCGCGGCAAGCGTGTCCACGGCCTGCAACAGGGCCTCGATCGCCGCCTGCCCGGAGGGCGAGGCGAACAGGATCTGCTCGCGCAGCACCGCCGAGAGCTGCGGCGCCGCCTCGTCCTGCGCCAGCAATGCCACGCCGAAACCGGCAAGCAGGGCGCATTCCGCGCCGGCCTGTGGCACGTCGAAGAACAGCGAGCGCCAGATCTGCGCGCTCGCCGGCAGATCGGCGGCCGGGATGAGGCGCCAGCCATCGGCGCCGCAGGCGGCGTAACCATCCTCGGCGAGCCAGCCGCGTGCGGCGACATGCAATGCCGACGCCGGCCGCAACAAGGCCGCGGGGCGCTCGCGCAGTGCCTCCACGGCGGCGGTGGTCAGGAAGGCGTCGGCCAGCAGCACGCTCTCCGCCGTCTCGTCCACCGCTGGGCAGGCGGCCATCACCCGGCCGAGCGGATCGGCATCGGGGCTGTGCGGCTGGCGCGCGCTCGGCACATAGGCGGTCCGGAAACGCTGCTCCGGTGCGGCACCGCTCCCGGTCGGCAGGGTGGCGAACCAGCAGCCGATCAATTCCGCCACCAGCCCGCCGGCCGCGTCATGCAGCGCGATATCGGCAGCGAGCGAATGCGGCCCGACGGCGCGCACATGCAGCGCGGCGCGGCGCGGCGGCCCCAGCCAGGCGCGCGCCGCCGGCGTGCGCAGCAGGCGGATACGGCCGAAGCGCCAGGGTACCATGGCGCCGCGCCGGCCGGCGTCGGGCCGCTCCAGCGCGAGCGCCAGCAGGGCTTGAAAACTACCGTCGAGCAGCGTGGGGTCGAGCAGGCAGCCTGCCCGCTCCGAGGCGTCCTCCCGCAGCACCGCACAGGCACGCCCGGCACCCTGCCGGCGCACCTCGACGAGGCTGCGAAACGCCGGGCCGTAGTGCAGATGCAGCCGCTCGGCGATGGCATAGACGGTGGCCGCCTCGATCATCCCTGTCTCGTCGGTGGCATCGGGCGGCGCAAGAATGGCGCCATCGCTCAGCCCGGGCAGCAGGCGGCCGCTGGCATGCGTGAGGAATGCCTCGCCCGACAGGCGCGGCCGGCTCGCCAGTTCGAACTGCCCCTCCGCCGCCACCGTGGTGCGGCACTCGCGCGCGCCGCCCTCCTCCAGCGTCAGCGGCCGGCTGATCTCGAGATCCTGGATCTCCAGGACGCTGGCCTCCGGGTGGCGGGCGTGGGCGGCGGCGAAAGCCATGTCGATCATCGCCGCCGCTGGCAGCACGACGGCGCCATCCAGCCGATGCTCGGCGAGCCAGGGTTCGCTCGCGAGGCTGAGGTGCGCGGACCAGCGATCGGTCGAGTCCGGATCGCGAAAGCCGAGCAGCGGATGCTCGAACACCGGATGCAGCAGTTCCACCGCCTCGCCCGAGCGCGCCGGTGGCACCACCTGCCGCTGCCAGGGATAGCGCGGCAGCGCGCGGATCAGCGCCGGGCCGTCGCAGTCTGGCCCACCCGCGATGCTGGCGCCGGCGACATGACAGGCGGCGGCGAGGCTCGCGAAGGAGGCGCGGTCCGACTTGCGGCGGGAGAGGGAGGCGAGCACCTGGCCGGCGAGCTTCGCCTCCTGCAACGCCTCGCGCAGAAACCCCTGCAAGACCGGCGCCGGCCCGATCTCGACGAAATGGCGCAGACCGGCGGCGAGCAGCGCGCGGATCGCGACATCGAACCGCACCGGGTCGCGCACGTTGCGCCACCAGTATTCGGCATCCAACAGCCCGGCATCGACCGCTTCGCCACTGACGGTGGAGACCATCAACTGCCGCGGTGGCGCCGAACGCAGCCCGGCGAGCGCGGCGAGGAGCTCGGCGCGGATCGGGTCCATCACCGCGCTATGGAAGGCGTAATCGAGATCGAGGCGAACGAAGGCGAGGTGCGCCGCCTCGGCGATCGGGCGCAGCCGGTCGAGCGCGGCACAATCGCCGGCGAGCGTGACCGACTGTGCGCTGTTCACCGCGGCGATGCATACGCCCGGCGCATGCCGGGCGAGCCAGGCCGAGGCGCGCGCTTCGCCGAGACCGAGGGCCGCCATGCCGCCGGCGCCATGGGTACGCTGCTGCGCCAGACTGCGCCGCAGGATCACCGCGCAGGCGTCCTCTAGGTTGAGCGCGCCGCTCGCCCAAGCGGCGGCCACCTCGCCGGCGCTGTGGCCGACATGCGCCGAGGCCACGACGCCCTCGGCGCGTAGCGCGCCGACGATCGCCACCTGGATCGCGAACAGCAGCGGCTGCGCCACCTCGGTGTTGTGCAGCGCGGTTTCCAGATCGTCGCTCTCCAGCCGGCGGGCGATCGACCAGCCGAGCGCGTTTGCGAGCACTGCGTCCACCTCGGCGAGGGCGGCGGCGAAGGCCGGGTTCGTGCGCAGCGCGTCGCGCCCCATGCCGGCCCACTGGCTGCCGTTGCCGGAGAAGACGAAGGCGAGGCCACCGGGCTGCGCGAGGCCGCTCGCGACCCCCTCCCGCGCCACCACGGCGTCGGTTGCGAGCCATCCATCGAGCCGCTGCGCCATCACCTCGGGCGCTGCCGGGGCGAGGGCGAGTCGGTGCGGATGCTGCTCGCGCCGCCGCGCCTGACCGCGCAGCAGGGCGGCGAGCCGCGCCGGCGGCTCCGCGCTCAGCGGCGCGCGCCATGCCTCGGCCAGCGCGCGCAGCGCCGCCTCGCTGCGCGCCGAGAGCAGCAGCGGCGCCATGCCCCCCACCTCCACCGGTGCGGCCCGCTCCGGTGGGGCGGCCAGCACGGCATGCGCGTTGGTGCCGCCGAAGCCGAAGGAGTTGATCGCTGCCAGCATCCCCTCCGCGCCGCCGCGCAACGGCCGCGCCGTCGCGGCGATTTCGATATTGAGGGCAGTGAAGGCGATGTTCGGATTGGGCCGCTCGAAATGCAGCGACGCCGGAATGGTGCGATGCGCGAAGGCGACGAGCAGCTTCATCAACCCGGCCATGAAGCTCGCCGGCTCCAGATGCCCGACATTGGTCTTCACCGACCCGATCGGCAGCGGGCTGGCGCGCCGCTGTCCCAGCGCCTCGCCGATGGCCTGCGCCTCGATCGGGTCGCCCACCGGCGTGCCGGTGCCATGCGCCTCGAAATAGCCGATATCGTCTGGTGCGATGTCGGCCTCGCGATAGATTTGCCGTAGCAGCGCCGCCTGCGCGGCCCCGTTGGGTAGTGAGAAGCCGTTGGTGCGGCCGTCGGAATTCACCCCGCTCGCGACGATCAACCCACGAATTTCGTCGCCATCCGCCTGCGCCTGCGCGAGCGGCTTGAGCAGCACGACCCCGCCGCCCTCGGCGCGCACATAGCCATCGGCGCGCGCATCGAAGGAGTGGCAGCGGCCGAGGCGGGAGAGCATCGAGGCGCGGGCGAAGCCGACGAAGGATTGCGGGCTTTGCAAAAGATTGACGCCGCCGACCAGCGCCAGCGGGATCTCGCCATGACGGATCGCCTCGCACGCCATGTGCAACGCCACCAACGAAGAGGAGCAGGCGGTATCGATGGTGAGACTCGGTCCGCGCAGATCGAACACGTAGGAGATGCGATTGGCGAGCGAGGAGAGCGCGCCACCCTGCATCGAATAGGCATCGAGGGCGGCGACGTCCGTGTAGGAGCCGGCGGCGAAATCCCACGACGAGCCGCCGACATAGACGCCAGCCTCCGAGCCGGCGAGTTGCGAGAGCGGCATTCCGGCATCCTCGCTCGCCTCATAGGCGAGTTCGAGCAAAAGCCGCTGCTGCGGGTCGATGCTGAGCGCTTCGCGTGCCGAAATGCCGAAGAAGGCGGCGTCGAACCGATCGATGGCTGGGAGGCAGCCGGCAGCGAAATTATAGGTCTTGCCCGGCTGTCCGGGTTGCGGGTGGAGAAACCGCTGCGCCGTCCAGCGCGGCGCCGGCACCGTGCCGACCGCATCGCGCCCGGCGAGCAGCAATTCGGCGAAGGCATCGAGCCCGTCGGCGCCGGGCATCCGGCACGCAGCCCCCACGATGGCGATCGGTAGCGGCCGGCTCACGGCATCATGCCATTGGACGGCATCATGCCATTGGACAGCAGTCCCGCGCTGCAACTCAACATGCCGACTGTGCTTCGTCTTGTCATTCTGCGATCCGATTGCCGGTTATTTCGTCCGTCGGTTATCGTGTTCAGGCACATGGCGACATTGTCGCACTGACGGCACGACGAGTGGCCAGAAGAAACAACAAAAGTTTGTCCCCAATCAACGTCACCGTATCAGCAATGCCTTGCATCTTGACTAACGGCAAGGGCCAAAGCGACGAAAAACTTTGCCGTCATCGTCGTGTCGCGCCACGACCCGAATTCACCAACATATGTCGCGCGGATGGGAACGGATGTCGGCGAGCTATACGAATTGTTCCTGAATTAATCACGAATTAACTAAAATATCACGATTCGTTAGTGGAATTTACTCGTTTTATGGCGACAATCTTCTCTTGTGATTGCGGGGCAAAATTCGTATTCTCAGGAGCATCGAGGATGTGGGATTGGTCGCGCTGCGGCGCGGGTGCGGCGGCGAAATATTCGGCTTCAACACGATCCGGTACGCGACGACCAGCGGATGGTTTTGCGTCTGATCGCGGGTGGGATTGCGGATGATCGAACAGCAGGAAGTTGGCGACCCACCGGCCGTGCATGCTGAGCCACGCGGGGCTGCGGTCTCGCGGGTGCATCGCTCCTGGCTCGCCGCGCGCGAGCGTGCATTGCTCACCCATCTCGCGGCGCGCATGCCACGTGCCATCACGCCGGATCATCTGACCATCCTCGGGCTGTGCGGCGCGCTGCTCTGTGGCGTGTCCTATGCGATGACGGCGTTCTCGCCGCGCTTTCTGCTGCTTGCCAGCTTTGGTCTGCTGATCAACTGGTTTGGCGATTCGCTCGATGGCAGTCTGGCGCGCTACCGCGCCATCGAGCGGCCGCAATATGGATTTTTCATCGACCACACCACCGATCTGCTTGCGCAGCTCTGCATCTTCTTCGGCCTCGGCGCCTCGCCGTACATGCGCTTCGACATGGCCTGCGTCATGCTGCTGAGTTACTGGATGGCCTCGCTCTATACGTTCATCCGCGCCGTCGCGGTGCGGGTTTTCCAAATCAGCTATTTCGGCATCGGGCCGACCGAGATCCGTCTCGGTCTGATCACCTATAATCTCCTGCTGCTGACCGTCGGATCTCTGACAGTGGCAACCCCGCTCGGCCGCCTGTCGCTGATCGATGTGTCTGGAATCGTCATCTTCACCGCCGTGTTCCTCTCGCTGCTGCTGATGGTGAAGAACGAGGGGCGTCGGCTCGCCGCCATCGCTGCCCTCGGCGAACGGCCCGCTTTGCTCGCCGCCCCGGCTGCCCGCGCCAGCGCCGCCCTCACCAGCGTCGCACTCGCCACCTCCGAACTGGCGACATCCGCTCTCCATGGGCCGATATTGCCAACCCCGGCGATGCCGTTCGACAGTGGCGCCGCCAACTGAGCCTGCGCGCGGCGCCTGCTCTCTGTTACGATTTCCTGCGCCTGTTCCTCGGCGCGTGGGACCGTACGCCGCGTGGCGTCGATCGGGTCGATCTCGCCTATGCCCGCCATCTGTTCACCCACTGGCCCGGCGCCTGCTTCGGACTGCTGCCGACGCCCTGGGGATTGCGGCTGTTCGAGCGCGCGCGGGTGTTGCGCGGACTCGACCGGCTGGAGTCGCTCTGGCGGGAGGGTGGGGAGAGCGGCACGGATGGGGTGTTCACGGCATTGCGTGAGCGGTTGGCCGGCGGTGCCCTCGCCACGCCGCCACCCCGCCCGCATGCCACCCTCGCGCTGCTCCGCTCGGCCGACCGACAAATGCGCCTGCTCGCGGCGACCGGCCTCGTCGCCGGTGCGGCGGTGGTGCGCGCGGCGCCGGCGGGCGCGCTCTATCTCAACGTCGGTCAACTCGGTTGGGCGGCACCCTGGATGGCGCGGTGGCTGCGCGCGCGGGCCGATATCCGGCCGGTCTATATGCTGCATGACGTGATCCCGATCGAATACCCCGATCTGGTCTCGCGCATCGGCCATGTGACGCACCGGCGCATGGTGGATGTGGCGGCGCGCCATGCCGCCGGCTTCATCTTCACCACGGCGGCGGCGGCGGCATCGGTGCGCGGCGCGCTGCGCGCGCGCGGCCACACGCCGGGTGCGGCCCTCGCCATGCCGCTGCCGCTCTCGCCGGTGTTCTGGCACCGCGAAGCGGAAGACCCGATTCTGCGCGAACAGGTCTATTTCGTCATCTATGGCGCGATCGAGCCGCGCAAGAACCATCTCCTGCTGCTCGCCGTCTGGCGCCGTTTGGTCGCGCGGCGTGGTGCGCGTGCGCCACGGCTGGTGGTGATCGGTGCGCCGGCGCGTGGCGGGCCGCCGATCGTGCAGGCGCTGACGCAGGAAGCGGCGTTGCGGGACCACATCATCCTGGCCGCCGGTCTGTCGAGTCCGGGGCTGCGGCGGCTGATCGCCCATGCGCGCGCGGTGCTGATGCCGTCGCGCGCCGAGGGCTTTGGCCTGCCGATCATCGAGGCGCTGGCCCTTGGCACACCGGTGCTCGCCTCCGACCTGCCGGCGCATCGCGAGGTGGGCGAGACGCTCGCGATCTATCTGCATCCGGACGATGCCGACGGCTGGCTCGCCGCCATCGAACATCTGCTCGACGCGCCGGCGCCGCTCGCCGCCCTGCGCGCACGCATCGCCGGCTATCGCCCGCTGAGCGAGGCGGCGTATTTCACCGCCATCACGGCGTTTCTGCATCGCGTCGGCGACGGCTCCACGGGCGATGGGTAGTAGGTCAGTTTGAAGTTCGGCACCGGCCCGCACGGGATATAGCGATCACCAAAACACTTCCCACTTTTGGCAACAGGCGGGAAGCCTTGGACTATGAGGCAGCATGTGCTCAGGCTTCCATGTGGCAAATGCTCTCAGAGGCAGTTATCAGCCAATTCTGCTGCCTGTTGGAGAACGAGATCGACGGCCGCTTTTTGGAGGTCGGGCGGATAGCCGTAGCGAGCCAATAGTTTCCGAACCTCGATCCGCATTTTTGCGCGAACGCTCTCCTTCCGCGTCCAGTCGATGGCCGCTGACGAGGTGCGGACGGTTTTTGTCAGAATTTGAGCAAGCAGGCGCAGTTGCTCATGCTGCATCAACTCCCTGGCCGACCCGTTCTCGGCCAATGCATCATAAAAAGCCAGTTCTGCTGATGTCAGGCCAAGTTCCTCCCCGCGAGCATTTGCGGCGCTTACGTCGCGGGCCATCGCGATCAGTTCCTCAATCACTTGGACGCTATCGACAGCGCGATTGTGGTAGCGACGCAACGTCTCCTCCAGCCGTTCGGTCAGCCTCCGCGCCTGGACGATATTCGTCCGCGATCGGGCCTTGATCTCCCCGGCCAGCAATCGCCGCAGCGTCTCGATGGCTAGGTTTTTCTCTTTGGTCTGCCTGACCTCGGCCAGAAATTCCTCTGAAAGTATAGAGATATCCGGTCGCTCCAGGCCGGCGGATTTAAACACGTCAAGAATGCCGTCCGCCATGACCGCGCGGGAGAGAAGCTGACGGATTTCCTGCTCAATTCCGGTGCGCTCTCGCCCGCTCCCAGCGGTATATTTGAGCAGGTTGGCACGCAGCGCCAGGATTAGAGCGATGCGGTCGCGGCAGGCGGTCAACCGCTCGTCACCGGCGCTCAGGGCGTAACTGACCTGCAGTTCGGTGGCGATCTCGACGAATTGATCGCGATTGCTCTGCGCCAGCACATGTTCCAGACATTGTTTAAGCACCGTGAGCCGACCTGCCGGGTCCGCCTGGAAAAACGTTCGCCACGGTGAGCCTTCCAGCAGCGCCTCGGCGCTTTCCAGCCGCGTCAGGGTCTGGCGCACCATCTCATCCGGATCGAGCCGAACCTGGTCACGATCCGCCGCGCTGTATTCCGCCAGCGCCGCTCTCAGTTCAGCCCCGATTCCAAGATAATCGACGATCAAACCACCCGGTTTCGTGCCCCAGACCCGGTTTACACGTGCAATCGCCTGCATCAGCCCATGCCCGCGCATGGGTTTGTCGATATACAGGGTGTGGAGGGCAGGAGCATCGAAACCAGTCAGCCACATGTCGCGGACGATCACGAGATCGGAGCCCGAGTCAGGTCGCTTGAACCGCTCGGCCAATTTCTCGAGCCGTCCTTTGCTGCGCAGGTGCGGTTGCAGTACCACCGGCTCAGCGCTGCCCTGGCCGGTAATCACCACCTTGAGTAGGCCCGATTCGTCATCCTTGGGATCGGCCGAAATCCAGTCTGGCCGCAGTCCTGCAATCCGATCATAAAGTTCAACCGCAACCCGCCGGCTGATCGTCACGATCATACCCTTGCCACCAGCCATGGCCTCGCGTCGGCGTTCGAAGTGTTCGACGATATCGGCAGCCACCTCGGCGATGCGCATAGAGGCCCCGACCACCGCCTCGAACCGCGTCAGCTTGCTTTTGTCGCGTTCGAGCGCGGCCTCGTCGCCCTCCGTTAACGCCTCGGCCAGTTCGTCGAGTTCCGCGCGTTCCTGTTCGCTCAGGTGCAGATGCAGCTTCGCCAGCCGCGCCGTGTAGAAGATCGGAACAATCGCCTTGTCGGCCACCGCCTGCGTCATGTCGTAGGTGTTGATCACCTCACCGAACACGGCGCGGGTGTCGCGGTCGCGCTGCGCGATCGGGGTGCCGGTGAAGCCGACGAACGTTGCTTTGGGCAGCGCCTGGCGGAGATAGTCGGCAAAGCCGATGGTCTCGCGCACGGCGGCACCATCGACCTCGTATTTTTTGATGTGGCCATACTGCGTGCGGTGCGCCTCGTCAGCGATAACGATCACGTTGCTTCGTTCGGTCAACAGCGGATGCTCGCCCTCGGCGCCACGGAATTTCTGGATCGAGGTGAAGACAATTCCCCCAATATCGACCGAAAGCAGACGGCGCATTGCGGCGGCATCCTCGGCTTGCTGCGGGATCCCGCGCAATGCGGAGCCGTGCGCACAGAAGGTGCCGAACAACTGCTTATCCAGATCGTTGCGGTCGGTCACGAGTACGATCGTTGGGTTGCGCAACGGCGCGGCCAGTTGCAGCTGACGGACGAAGAACAGCATCGTCAGAGACTTGCCCGAGCCCTGCGTGTGCCAGACCACGCCGCCCTTGCGACCGCCGCCCACCTCCGCCGCCGCGTGGACGGTCGAGGCAAGCGCCTTGCGCACCGCATGGAACTGGTGATAGCCGGCGAGTTTCTTCGATTTCACCGCCCCCTTTTCGATCTCAAAGGCGATGTAATCCACCACCAGATCGACAAACCGCTCGGGCGCGAAGACGCCACGGATCAAGACCTCCAGCTCCGGCCGCCCGGTATCATCGAGCGTGTCGCCATCGATGGTCCGCCAGGGCGCGAAGCGATCCAGCCCGGCCGTCAAAGACCCGATCCGCGCTTCGATCCCGTCGCTGATCACCAGCTCCTGGTTAAAGCGTAGCAGCTCCGGCACCTTCGCTTTGTAGTTCTGTACCTGCGTATGCGCCGTCTCCAGCGTCGCCTGGGCATCCGAGGGACTTTTCAGCTCGATCAGGCCGAGCGGCAACCCGTTGACGAAAGCCACGAGATCGGCCCGGATCGTCTCGTGCTGGCCCTGAACCGTCACCTGATTGGCGACCAGTAGACGGTTCGCCGCCGGGTTCTTCCGGTCGAGCAGGCGCAGACCGATGGTGCGGCTCTCGCCATCCTGGTTGATCTCCACCGGCACGCCGGAGGCGAGCATCGGGTGAAAGACGCGGTTGTTCTCCAAAAGGTCCTGGCTGACGGCGGCGAGGACGGTGCGCATCGCCGCGTCGATCATCGCCGGCGTGGCCTCAGGGTTGAGCGTCGCGAGGGCGCCGCGCAGTTCCGGCTCCAGCACCGCCTGGCGATAATTCGTCCGCGCCCCCAGCTTCCCATCGGGTGCGAGAGCCTCGCCGCGCGCGATGCGCCAGCCGATCAGCTCGAACCAGGAGAGCGCGGCCAGCTCGACATGGGATTCGGGAAGCGCGGCCATGGCCTATGCTTGCTTGTGGATCACGGCCGCACGCCAAAGCTGGTTGTCGATCACGAACGCGCCTTTCGCGATACGCAAACTAGATTGCCGTTCATCCGTGCGCGTCAAAACACAGCCCTTCCTTCGGCGATATTCAGCAACTCGGCGAATGCGAGGAGGGCGGCACGGCGGCCACTGGCCGGGCCGATCGACGGCAGCAGGCGTCGCCAGTCCAGCGAAGCAGGCAGAAATTTTCCGTCGGGATAAGCGGTGGCAATCATGGGGTCGCGCCGCTGTTGGTAGAACGGCGCGTGACGTTGCCGGCACCATGGACCCGCTCCAAGGCATCGAAAATGGCGTGCGTGACAGCGCGCAGATGACGAAAGTCAACCCATATTTCTGGGTCCGCCCCCGCGTGACATGAGTCCGCATACCGGAAGGCTGTTGATCCCGGGTCGAGGGCTTGAATTTCGCTAATCCGGCCGCACAGCCAGTTGACCTGATCGGCGCGATAGCGACCCTCAAGCTGGGCCATCAGCGCCGCTCCAAGGTTCCCCAGCCCATGATTTTTGGCCGATCCGGGGAACAGTGCCTTCAAATAAAGCTCTACCGCATGCCGATAGCAAAACAGAATTGGGTCGATCGCTTCCCAGGATTCTCCGACCTCGCCAGCGAGATGGAGCAGCCGATCCCCGGCCGTTCGATACGCGCGGGCCATCTCGACCGTCTCGCGACCTGACGCCCCGGCCCAGTTCACCAGCAGGACGCCAGATTGCTTCCCCATGTTATCGGGTGGGTCTTCAAAGATCGGCCGGGACATGTCCAAGTCCGGCATGGTCAAGCCGCCGCGATGCGCTGCTCGGCGTCCGCGACGCGGAGTTCGCCGGAGATCAGTTTTGGAAGCAGCGTGTCGCGGAGGGCGGTGAGGGTGCGGCTCTGAAGCTCAAGCCGAAAGCTGCGCTCATGAATCGGTGACAGAACAGAATCAAGCGCGTGGAGACAAGCGACTGGAGGAACCGCCACCTGCGCTTCATCCAAGTGGTGGCGCTGAATATGGCCCATCGTTACTGCCTTACCCGAGGCTATTCGCTGAAACTCCGGCAAATGGTGTTCTACAGCTTCGTAGAGCAGCCAGCCGGGAACGCTCCGTGGTGTAACCTTGAACAGGTGCTGATTGAGTGCACCGGGACCGTATGTCCATCGGCAGTGGGTTAGTGAGCCCGACCATGAGAAAAGATGGTCGCCATCATCTACGCGGAATTCAATCGGAACCTTCAGGCTTGCCCGAGCCGATTTGGCCGTTGGACCGGATCGCATCTCTACAATTTTTATAACGGGCAGGCTCTCCTCAACCTTGTCGGCCGGGAATTTCTGAAGGGCAAGCCCGTTGAGGAACTCGCCAACACTCGACAACGGCATCAATTTCCACCCGTTCGGAACCCCGCCGTCCTCTAAGCCGTCCGGGAACAGGGCGGCGAGGTCGTCGGGGAGGAAGGTGGGGCGGCCTTCGGCTTTGGCGCGGACCGGGTCGAAATCGACGAACCAGCTTTTGAAGATCGCCCGCGCCATCCCCTCCAGCGTCGCCGCCATGCGACGGTTCAGCTCGATCTTGTCGTCGAGCGAGCCGAGGAGATTCGAGATTGCGTGTTGTTCGGACGACGGCGGTAGCCAAACCTTGATTCCGTAGGTGTGATTCCTGTTCAAGGATGGCTGAGCGCTTCCAGAATTAAACCGAGCAAGACCAAGGGTTCCGAGCCAGTAACAGCAAAAACGAGGGTCGTTCCCTCTAAAATCCGTTACATACAAGACTGTGTTGTGAGGCCAGTAATCTTGTCCAACGTAGGTGACGACACCGGCTGACGCGCCGCTGCGCCCGATTGTGACGCCGGGTCCAGCGGCCCTCGCCTCGTTGTGCCATCCATTCGGGCCAGCAGAGCCAATAACCGGTACAGACCCTGGTTTTCGCGCTTGCTCGGGCAAGTCGTGGCCGCGTTGAAACTCTATCGCCTCGCCAAGGGTTGTTTGCTCCCACTACCACCCACAGCCGACCCCACCCAGCGCCTTGCGGATGCGCTCGTCCAGCTTGGCCCCCTCCGCCATCTGCTCGCGCAAAGTCGCTGTCAGCCGCACCATCTTGGCATCGAACGGTTCCTCGTCCCCTTCAACCTCTGCGGTCCCGACATAGCGGCCCGGCGTGAGCACAAAGCCCTGCGCCGCGATTTCCGCCGTCGTCGCCGCCTTGCAGAACCCGGCCTCGTCCGCATACCGCCCGCCCTTCTCACGCCAAGCGTGGTAGGCATCCGCGACACGGGCGATATCGGCCTCGGTCAGCACTTTCAGCGTGCGGGTTTCCATCGTGCCCAGGCTCCGGGCGTCGATGAACAGCGTCTCCCGCCGCCGGTCGCGCAGCTTCACGTCGCGCACCAGCCCGTTGGATTTATCGCGGGTGAGAAACCATAGGCACACCGGAATCTGGGTGGTGGAGAACAATTGGCCGGGCAGGCTGACGATGCAATCCACCAGATCGGCCTCGATGATCGCGCGCCTGATCTCGCCCTCGCCCGATTGCTGGCTGGACAGCGCGCCATTGGCCAAGACGAAGCCGGCGTAGCCGTGCGGGGCGAGGTGGTGGATGAAATGCTGCACCCAGGCAAAATTGGCGTTGCCGGCCGGCGGCGTGCCATAGGGCCAGCGCGCGCCGGTGCGCAGCCGCTCGCCGCCCCAGTCGCTGTCGTTGAAGGGCGGATTGGCGAGCACGAAATCGGCCTTCAGCCCGGCGTGCAAATCCTCGTGAAAACTATCTGCCCATTTCGCCCCCAGATCAGCCTCGATCCCGCGAATGGCGAGGTTCATCTTGGCCAGTCGCCAGGTGGTGGCGTTCGACTCCTGGCCGAAGATGGACACATCGAAGCGTTTTCCCCCGTGCGCCTCCACGAATCGCTCGGACTGCACGAACATGCCGCCCGAGCCGCAACAGGGGTCGAACACGCGCCCTTTGAACGGTTGCAGCATCTCCACCAGCACGCGCACCACGCAGCCGGCGGTGTAATATTGCCCGCCGCGCTTGCCCTCGGCGATGGCGAACTGGCCGAGGAAATACTCATACACTCGGCCCAGCATGTCCTGGCCGTGATGCGCGTCTTGGAATGCCAGATTGGAGAACCGATTCATCACCTCGGCGAGCCGCGTCTGGTCCAGTTCCGGGCGCGCGTAGTTCTTGGTCAGCACCCCTTTCAGACTCGGGTTCTCCGCTTCTAGCGCGAGCATGGCCTGGTCGATCAGCGCGCCGACCGACGGATCGACGCTTGTCGCGTTGGCCGTGAGGAAGTCCCAGCGCGCGCGTTCCGGCACCCAAAACACGTTCTCTTCGGTGTAGGAGTCGCGATCCTCTGCCAGTTCGGTGCGCAACGCCTCGGGCGTGTCCGGATCGGTCAGAACCTCGGTGCGGCGCTCGGCGAAGCGGTCGGAGATATATTTCAGAAATATCAACCCGAGGACAACGTGCTTGTATTCGGCGGCATCCATGTTGCCGCGCAACTTATCCGCCGCTGCCCAGAGCGTCGCCTGGAAGGACTGTTTTGTAGGCGCCGTATTGGCGGCTCCTCTTTCCCCCGGACCTTTTGCCACAAGCTCCTCCCAACTTCCGGACGTAACATGAATCGGCTGGGCAGGCCCGTCAAACACGCGATCACTTCGCCCCACCTGCACCGACTATGACCCTCTGTGCCACCCAAGTTTTGCTTTGCTGGTGCATGGCGTCCGGAATTTTATGCCCGAGGCGTTTGAGCAGTTTGGCGAGGATGGGGGCGATACCCTCGATCTGGCCGATGTGGGCGACGATGCGGCGGGCGAGGGCTGGGTGCAGGCGGCAGGTGCCGTCGGCGGCGAGAGTGACATCCGCAGGGGTGAAGGTCTGTGCCGCGACGAAGCCGAGCACGCGGCGATCGATCACCGGGCGGAGCGGTTCGAGCAGATCGAAGATCAGCGCCGGACGGTCTGCGCGGCGGTCGTGCAGGAAGCCGCTGGCAGCATCGAGGCCGATGCGCACGGTCTCGATGCGCAACTGGCTTTCCAGCAGGGCATAGGCGTAGTTCAGCATCGCCTGCACCGGATGCATCGCATTGCGGCTTCGGCTGCGCGCATGGGCGCGGGTGCGGCGGGGGCCGATGCGGTGCCAGGTTTCCGGGATCGGCTTGCGGCCAATGCCTTGCCAGGCGATCGGCAGGTCGCGCCAGGCGTCGAAATAGAGTTGCGCGCCTTTGCCCTCGATGCCGAGCAGGGCGACTTTGGGGCCGGCGAAGGGCTGGCCGAGGCGGTTGATGGCGGCCTCGATATGGACGAGGGCTGCCGCGCGGGCTTGGCTGTCGGGTAGGGCGGCACTCAGCGTCGTATGACTGGCGATCAGTTTCTCGCGCACCAGCCACGTGGCGAGGGCGAGGGCGAGGGCGAGGGCGAGGGCGCGCGGCGGATCATCGGCGGCCGTCACTTGCAAGGCGAGCAGGCCCGGATCGTGGCCGGCGCACCCTGGCCGATCGCGGTCACCACCCGTCCCCGATAGTCGAGCTGGATGAGCGGGCTGCGTGGGCCTTCCCGCATCGGTTGCCCCGTTGTGGCATCGTCACCCCAGAACCGGGCACGCTCGCACCAGGGGGCAGCGCCTCCGTTGTCATCCTGCGACGGTTCGGCTGCAACGATCAGAGCTTGCGTGGCGGTGCGTCGCAGGTTGCTGGCGTAATTCACGACGGAACGCGGTTGGCACGCCGAGGAACATCCCGAAAGGCCGCGACGACATCGGGACATCCGCCGGCCCATGGCGCGGTTCTGATCCGGCACCAGGCGATGAGCATGAAGGCCATATCGGTCATCGATGCTCGCTCGAAGCAATCAGCGAGCACGCCCAACCCCAGAGGGTTTCCGCCAAATACTTTCTGTAATCCGCGCACCACGGCGACTACCCCCCAACCGATATCTCGCCACTCATCGCGCGCTCGCAGGATGTCGGCAGCTTCGGTCACGGCGATGACTTGGACAAATGACCTGCCGCCGAGGGTGGCTGACAGATTAGCCAAGGCATCCGCAATGGGGCCGATGAGCCAGGGGATAAGGCCCAGCAGCCTATGCCGACGTGCGGGGTTCAGCCCAAGAATTGTCTTGTGGATGACCTCATCGCGATGCTGCTCATCCGGGTCGTGCTGGGATTGAGCGTTTGGCCGAAAATTCCCGGTTGCAATATCGATGATAAAACGCAGCGCGGTTACGAAATCCCGCTTACTGATCCGCTTTCGTATGCTGGCCACGAACGGCTTGTTGATGCGCCGATCTACGGTTCGTTCGAGTTTATCGAAGGCCGCCTCCCTCTGCTCATCGTCATCCCCGTTCAGGATTGCATGGGCGGACCGCAGCTCAGCGATGTGCTGATCCCATTGGCGTGCGGCGGCTTGCAGTTGCGGCAGCCCGAATTGGTCGCCGACTGGAAATCCCCTCCACCACAACCACCAACCAACTTCGTCGAGGCTGCGATGCCGGGCCCGTATCTGGCATAGCGCCAGCATTTGGCGTGTCGTGCCAGATGGATAGAGCGACACCGTACCCTTGCCCCTGCCGAGTGGTTTTTGCCGGGGCTGCGGAATCAAGCCTTCCCGATGCCATCGGGCCAGCTTGGCCTCGGCCACGTCAAAGCCGTGTTTGGCGGCGGCGGTGCGAATATCGATCGATGTCTCGAATGCGGGTTGTTGCTCCATCGAAGTATTATACAGGCTGACATAACCCCCCTCAAGAACTTTCGGGAGCGGTTGCTATAGAAAACTTAGACAATCCGAGAGGACATCATGGCTACGATTTCCATACCAATAAACTCGATCATCGCCGACAGTGCTTTCCAGCCTCGTGTCACCGGGCTTGATTTGGAGCATGTCCGCGCGTTGGAGGCGGCGGCGGAGGTCTGGCCGCCGCTGAAGGTGGTTGCGCGCGGCAGGCACTATCTTTTGCTCGATGGTTTCCACCGCTTCGCCGCCGCCCAGAACCTCGGCCTGACGGAGATTGCCGTCGAGGTGCTCGACACCCCGGCGGATGGCGATCTGCTGGGTCTCGCCTTCGCGCTGAATGCGGTGCATGGCCGCCCGCTCACCT
>DAHXNW010000299.1 GCA_027365195.1 Acetobacteraceae bacterium | reverse complement strand
GGCGGAGGCGCGATAGGCGCACAGCTTCACCCAGCAATGCTGCGTGTGCAATAAATCGAGCAGGGCGCGAAACGCCGGATGGTCTATCCCGAGCCGGGGATCGAGCTGCCCCATGTGATCGATCACCACCGGCACCGGCAGGGCGCGCAATTGCGGCGCTAGGGCGGGCAATTGCAGCCCGTCCACATACACTTGCACATGCCAGCCGAGCGGAGCGATGCGCGCGGCGAGCGGCGCCAGCCCATCGAGCGGCGCGCCATTGCCGGAGACCGCGTTGAAGCGGATGCCGCGCGCCCCGGCCGCGTGCATCGCCGCCAGCGCCGCATCGCTCACCGAGGCATCGATCACCACCACCGCCCGTGCGACACCGGCGCCGAGTTGCGCCACCGCATCGAGGGTGCAGGCGTTGTCGGTGCCATAGATGCTCGGCTGCACGACGACGAAACGCTGTAACCCAAGGCCCGAGGCCACCGCGCGATACGCCGCGAGCCCGGCCTCGGGCGGGTCGTAATGCCGTCCGGCGCTGAGCGGAAAGCGCTCGTAGGGGCCGAAGATGTGGAAATGGCAATCGGTGGCGCCGGCGGGCGCCGAGTCGGCGGGAAAGGGCATGGACGGGATCTCCTGCCGGATGCTGGAAACCCTGGCCGTCCCTGTCAAGCCGTGCGCGTGTCCTAATCCATGGTGAATCGGCGGCCCGTTCCACTTGTATCGGTGACGCCGTTAACCAAAAATTTAGACTTTATGCAGACGAAACAGCTTGAGTCCGGCGATCCGCGCGTTCATAGATTTTTAACAAATGCGCCGTATCATTCTCCTCATGTTGGCAAGCAACTCCCTCTCGGCGTTCTCCTCGGGCCTGATGTCTGGGCCGGTGAACCGTTCGAGCCAGATCCGCCAGGTGCGCGATGTGGCCGGACAGTCGCAGGCGATCGGGCGCACGCAGGGGGCGCCCATCGCGCCGGCGGCGCCGACGCTGAAGCCCGGCATGACCCTGGCACCCGGCCAAACCCTGCCGCGTGGCTCGCTGCTCAATCTGTCGGTCTGAATACGCGCGCCAGCAGAGGCGCGACCACACATCAGCCAATTTCAAGCCGACCGAAGGCGCCGTTGTGATGGCGGCGCGATGCTGTGGCGCAGCGAAAAATTAGCCGCCTGCGCGCGTTGCAACCCAAGATAGCAGATTAACGCGCATATGGCGCCGCAACAGATTGACACATAGTTTGATATAGCGTGCGCAACATAAAATTAGCTAAGTTATTTCAATATACTAGAAACTGTCATATAGCCATTAAACAGAGATAAAATCAAAATTGATATAACGATTAAAAATAGTCTGCACCAATCCAAACTACCTGTGGTAATGAAGGCACCGATATGAAGGCTCTGAGCGTTAATAATTCGTGAGCAATCGGTGTGTGCCGGCAGCGTTCTCATAGTGTTTATGCAGTGTCATCGATCGGGTGGCTCTTCCGGTCTGGCGGAAGCATCCACGTGAGGCAGGGTTGCGTTGGTTGCAGAGATTGCGCGTCTGCTCCGGGCTGCGTCCCAACCTGATCGGAGGTGTCGATGCCAGATTTGCTGTCCCGGTTAATCGGGGATGTGTCGTGGCGCGGGGGCTTTCCTTTTATGTCTAGAGGTGCGTCGATGACTCTCTCCAGAGTGGCTGAAGATAGCGATCGTCTGGCGCCGGCGGGATTTGGCGTCGCGATGACACAGGCCGCTGCCGAGGAGGCGTTCGGTCGCGGCGGCGCGATATCTCGTGGTGGCGGCTCGGCGCGCCATCGCCGTTGGCTGCATGCACGGATCTGCGCGGCCTCTCTCGTGTTGAGCGATCTGCTGGCATTCGTTGCGGCTCTCCTGATCGGTCGCCTGCTGGCGGCGAACCGGTTGGCGCTCGGGGATGCGGGGCTGTTGGCGAGCCTGTCGGGCAACTGGCATTACTGGGGTAGCGCGCTGCTGCTGGCCTCGACCTTGTTGCTGCTGGCGACGCAGGGGCATTACACGCAGCGTGCCGGCATTTCGCTCGAAAGCTGGCGCGTGCTGCGCACTCTCGGCCTCGCGGTGGCCTTTGCCGAATTCACCAAGGTTTCCCTCGATGGTGTCGGGCTGCCGGGATGGCTCCTGTTCGCGTGGATGGCTTATGTCCCGCTGCTGATCGGCATCCGCCAACTGGCCAAGCGCGCCCTCTCGGCCGCCGGGGTCTGGACATTGCGTACGCTGGTCATTGCCGATGCCGGCGCGGCGGGGCTGCTGACGGCGGCGTTGCATTCGGAGCGTTCGCTTGGCTATCGCGTGGTCGGCGACATCCCGACGACGGCGCTCTGGGCGGTGCGCACGCCGGCCAAGGGCCGTCAGTTGCTGCGCCGTTTTGCCGCCGATTTCATCGTGCTGGCGACCGGCGGCGAGGATCCGCTGGCGGAGCGTTCGGTGCTGGCGGCGCTGGCGCGCGGGCGCATTCCCTTCGCCGTGGCGCCGCGCTTCGACGGTTTGCCGCTCGCCGATGTGCAGGCGGAGAATTTTTTCAGCCACGATGTCATGCTGCTGCGGTCTCGCAACAATCTGGCCTCCCCGGTCAGCCGGGCGGTGAAATATGCCTTCGATTGCGGGTTGGCGGGGTTTCTGCTGTTGTTCATGCTGCCGCTGTTCGGCGTGCTGGCGTTGCTGATCCGCGCCGATGGCGGCCCGGTGTTGTTTCGCCACACGCGCATCGGCGCCCGTGGCAAGCGGTTTCAGTGCCTGAAATTCCGCACAATGGTGACCAATTCGGCCGAAGTGCTGAGCGAGATCCTGCGCGATCCCGCCGTGGCGGCGGAGTGGCGCGAGACGCAGAAGCTGCGTGACGATCCGCGCATCACCAAAATCGGCCGGCTGCTGCGCAAGACCAGCCTCGACGAACTGCCGCAGTTGATCAACGTGCTGCGCGGCGACATGAGCCTGGTCGGTCCGCGCCCGATCGTCGCCGACGAGGTGCCACGCTATGGCGAGGACATCGTCTATTATTATGAAACCCGCCCTGGCGTGACCGGGTTGTGGCAGGTGAGCGGACGCAGCAATACATCTTATGAGCATCGCGTGCATCTCGACACTTGGTATGTGCGTAATTGGTCATTGTGGTGTGATATGACCATCATGCTGAAGACCATCCCGGCGGTTCTCTTCAAGCGTGGCGCGGTTTAGTGTGTCTTGTGCCGTGGCGCGCCGTCGCGCTCCTGTGGTCTTGTGCTTATTTTTTGAATGACATTCGGGCGGCTCTGTCCTAACACGAGACGAGCCTCAGTATTCACCAAGCCGATGGTTAGAGTTGGAGCGATGATGATCGACCTGTGTGGTAATCCTGCCGATGCGCGTGCGGCCCGTTCCCTTCGCCGTGGCGCGGGAGTGGGGCCTGCTGCCCTGCTGATCGCGGGGTTGGCCGCCTGCACCACGGCGCCGATGCCGGATATGGCGCATATGCAGCCGCCGGCTCCACAGGTCATGACCAATCTGAGCGCTTATCAGATTCAATTGGGCGACGAGCTCGACATTCATTTTCTACTCAATCCGGAACTGAACGAGAGCGTTCTGGTACGACCGGATGGCATGATCAGCACGGCGGCGGCGCAGGACGTGCCGGCCTATGGCAAAACCCCGGCGCAACTCGCGGCGGTGCTGCGCGATCGCTACAAAGGGCTGCTGCACGCGCCCAACCCGGTGGTCGAGGTGAAATCCATCGCGCCGACGCGCCTTTATGTGGCCGGCGAGGTGAACGCTCCGGGCGAATTCCTGACCGCCGGGCCGCCGCTCTCATTGGTGCAGGCGGTGGCGCGCGCCGGCGGAGTAAAGCTCGGTTCCGCGCGCGACTATGTCTTCATCATCCGCCGCGAGGCCGACAACAAGGTGCATTATCTGCGCACCGACTATCTCGGCGCGATCACCGGGCGCAACAAAAAAGCCGATGTGCTGCTGGCGAGCGGCGATACCGTCTATGTGCCGCGCTCTTCGGTCTATGAGGTGTGGACGTATTGGAACGAATACGTCCTGCAATTCGTGCCGCTCAGTGCGGGTATCTACTATGGCGGCTCGCTGCCGGCGATCGGCAAGTGACGGCTGGCTGCACTCAGCCCGGATCCGTTGCATCTGGCGGCGCCTCGGTGGGTGGCTCGCCGTCGAGCGGGGTGTGCGCGATCGGGCTGCCGTTCGTTCTGCTGGCTTTGCTGGGCGCCTGCACCACCGTGCCGATGGCCGAGGAAGCACCGATGGTGCCGCCGCCGCAACCGCTGCTCACTCTGGCACCCTATCGGCTGCAACTCGGCGATTCGCTCGATATCCGATTTCTGCTGAACCCGGAACTTAACGAAAGCGAGATCGTTCAACCGGATGGCATGATCGCCACCGCTGCGGCGCAGGAGGTGCCGGCCTATGGTAAAACGCCGGCCGAACTCGCGGCCGAGCTGCGCATCCATTATGCGTCTTTGCTGCACGCGCCCAATCCGGTGGTCGAGGTGAAAGCCACGGCGCCCACGCGCCTCTATGTAGCCGGCGAGGTGGTCTCACCGGGCGAATTCATCACCTCCGGGCCGCCGATCTCGCTGGTGCAGCTGGTGGCCCGGGCCGGCGGGGTAAAACTCGGCTCGGCGCGGAACTATGTGTTCATCATCCGCCGGGGTGCCGAAGGGCAGGTGAATTATCTCCGCACCGATTATCTCGGGGCGATCACCGGGCGCGATGCCGAGGGCGACGTCTTGCTGGCAAATGGCGATACGGTCTATGTCCCGCGTTCCTCGGTCTATGAGGTGTGGACGTATTGGAACGAATACGTCCTGCAATTCCTGCCGATTAGTGCGGGGATCTACTACGGAGGGGTGATTCCCGCCATCGGTCCGGTTCCGGCCGCCGCCGTTGCGCCGACCTCCACCGTTCTGCCGCTGCCGTGAGGCAAGGAGTTCCGTTATGGTGATTCAGCCGACGCTGCGCGATCTCTCCATCGTGATGCTGCGCCGCAAATGGGTGTTCATCGTGATCTATGCGGTGATCATGGCGGCCGGGGTCGGCTATCTGCTGACCGCGACGCCGCAATATCAGTCCGAGGCGGTGCTGATCGTGCGTTTCGGCGAGAAGATCATGCCCGATCTGGCGCGTAATTCCGAGGCGCAGACGATTTCGCAGAACGACCGGCACGAGACGGTGAACTCCGACGTCGCCATGCTCACCAGCCGAGATCAGGTCGCCAAGGTGATCAACACTATCGGGCTGAAGGCGATCTATCCCAAAATTGCCGAGACCGTCAGTGGTGAGGACAAACAGCGCGACGCGGCGATCGCGATGTTCCAGACCAACCTGCGCGCCGAGACGTCGCAGGATTCGGAAATCATCAAACTCAGCCTGCTGCATCCCGATCCGGCGATGGCGCAGCGGCTGGAGAGACAGTTGCTGACCGAATATTATGGCCTGGAAAACCTGATCTATTCCGACCCGGCGATCCAGTTCCAGGAGGCGCAGGTGAAATCGGCGCGCGCGAACCTCGAGGCGGAGCAGAAGGCGCTCGAGCAGTTCAAGCAGCGAACCAACATCGTCGCCTTCCAGAACGAGGTTACCGACCTGATCGACCAGCGCTCCGATGCCGAGCAGAATCTCGCCGGGGCGCAGGCGCGCGAGGCAGAGGCGAAGCAGCGGGTGAGCGATCTGCAACGGTTGCTCTCACACGTTGCGCCGGAGTTGGCAAACCCCGATCCGGGCGAGAAATATCATGCGCTCGACGATGCGCAGGCCCGGCTCGATACCTTGCGGCAGGAGGAGCAGCGGCTCCTGAACACCTATCGCGCATCGAGCCCGGTGGTGCAGCAGCTACGCGCCAATATCGCGGTTGCCGAGGCCACGGTGCGCCGTAACCGCAGCGATTCGATGCGCCGGGGCGTGAGCGCGCCGAATTCCGTCTATCTCAGCCTGCAGACCGACTATCTGCGCGCCCAGGCCGATGCGCGGGCGGCGGCGGAGCCGATCACGGTGATCAGCGCCAATATCGCCGCGCTGAACCAGCGGCTCAAAGCGCTCGAAGCCGACCGGCGGGAGCTCGACGATCGCACCCGCGCGGTCGATCTGGCGGATCAGACCTATCGCGCCCTGGTTTCGCATCTGGAGGACGCGCGGGTGACGGATGCGCGCAACCGGGCGAATATCTCCCACACCGCCGTGATCAGCCAGCCGACACGGCCGACGCGGCCGGCCAAGCCGCGCAAGCTGCTGATCCTTGCCGCCTGTCTGATGGCAGGGATGTTGCTTGGTATCGGCGGGGCGGTGTTCGTCGAGGTGATGGACGATCGCTTCAGCACCGGCTCTCAGCTCTCCGTGGCGTTGCAGGTGCCGGTGTTCGGCCAGTTCGAGCGCCTATCGCATAGTCCCGGCGGCAGCAGCCTGACGAGGATCCGATGAACGAAATGCCGACCACCGCCTTTCAGCCGCACGCCATCGATGCGACGGATCGTCCGGCCGAAAGCCGGGCGTTGCTGCCACTGAGCAAAGCGCAACTGCCGATCATCAAGCTGCCGCTGCCGCCGCTCGGCCGCGCCGGCTGGATCGAGGCGGTGCGGCTCTATCAGCAGGTGGCACGCACCCTGGCCACGAAAGCCTGCCCGATGGTGCAGTTCGTCAGTGCCTTCGGCGGCGAGGGCAGCCACGAGGTGGCTCGCAACATGGCCTGGGCCGGTGCCGCGATGTTGGCCAAGCGGGTGCTCTACGTGGAAGCGAGTCCGGAGGCGGCCGATGGGCGCAGCCAGGTGGGCGCCTTGCTCGCCAAGCGGCTCGAGGATGTGGTCCGCCATGAGGCGAGCTGGGATCAGGCCGTGGCGCGGGTGGCCAATCTGCCGCTGTTCGCGACCGTGCTGCAGAACGAGAGCGATTTCAGCCATGGCCTCGTCGATCCCTCGATCCTGACCACCGACGACAAGGGCGCGCTCGATTCCCTGCGCTCGGTGTTCGACATGATCGTGATCGCCGCCCCGCCGGCCGATGTCGGGCCGAGTTGCGTGGT
Source organism: Acetobacteraceae bacterium (assembly GCA_027365195.1). Lineage (GTDB taxonomy): Bacteria > Pseudomonadota > Alphaproteobacteria > Acetobacterales > Acetobacteraceae > DAHXNW01. The sequence goes on along the minus strand of DAHXNW010000299.1, from coordinate 19,537 downwards.
GCTCTCCGGTCTGGTCGATGCCAGCATCATCGTGGTCGAGGCCGAACGCACTCGCGCGCCGGATGCCGAGCGGCTGCGCGATCTGCTCGCTTCCACCGGCGGGCCGGTGATCGGTGCCGTGCTGAATCGCCAGCGCCGCTATGTGCCTGGCTTCCTGCGGCGGTGGCTCTGAGGAGAGCCGTTGATTTCCCACATCGCCCGTCCCGCCGGCGGGCCGCTGCATGTGCTGGTGGCGAACAACATCTATCCGCCGATCATGGCCGGCGGGGCCGAGCTGATCGTCGCCTATCTCTGCGAATATCTCGCCGCTCAGGGCCATCGCGTCACCGTGGTGTCCACCTGCGGGCCGGAGATGGAACCCTATCCGGTGGAGCAGCGGAACGGCGTGGAGGTGATCCGCTTTTTTCCGCGCAATCGCTACTGGTCGTTCACGCGTGGTGCGCGGGCGCGGCTCGATACGCTGCGCTGGCATCTGCGCGATGCATGGAATCGCGACGCCGGCCGTCGGCTGGGTGAAATTCTGCGGCAGGCGCGACCGGATGTGTTGCATTCGCACCTGATCGACGGGTTTTCCGCGACCATCTGGCGCGCGGCGAAGCGGCGCGGCATTCCGGTGCTGCATACCGCGCATGATTATCACCTGCTGTGTCCGCGCGCCTTCCTGCTGACGCCGTCCTGGCGGCTGTGCACCAGTCCCACCGCTGCCTGTCGGCTCTATCGGCGCTGGCATCTGCATACCGCCCGCGATGTCGATCTGTTCGCGAGCCCTTCGCAATTTCTGCTCGACCTGCACCGGCGGGCCGGCCTGCCCGCGCACGCCACGGCGGTGGTGCATAACGGCATCCCGCTGCCCGTGCCGCCCGTGCGGCCGGCGCGCGAGGGGGCGATGGAGTTCCTGCTGCTGGCGCGGCTGACGGTGGAGAAGGGCGTGCGCGTGGTGCTGGAAGCGATGCGCCACCTGCCGCCCGATGCGCCGGTGCGCCTCAGCATCGCCGGCCGCGGCGCGTTGGAGGCGGAGGTGCGAGCGGCGGCGGCGGCGGATCCGCGCATCCGTTTTCTCGGCTTCGTGCAGGACGAGACGAAGGCGGCGGCGCTGGCGGCGGCGGATTATCTGCTGCTGCCCTCGCTGTGGTATGAAAACGCGCCAGTCGTCGTGCTCGAGGCGGCGGCCCACGGGCTCGGCCTGATCGCGAGCGACATCGGCGGCATTCCGGAATTCTGCCGCGACGGCGAGACCGGATTTCTGGTGCCGCCGGGCGATGCGGCGGCGCTGGCGGCGCGGATGGTGGCGGCGGCGGGCGATCGGGGCTTCCTGCGGCGTCTGCCGCAGCACGCCGAGGGGCTGCTCGGCGGTTTTACCGTGCGGGCGATGGCCGAGCGCTATCTCGAACACTACCGGGCGCTTTGCGTGGCGGGAGGCGGATGATGGCGTCATGGTCGCGTTGGATACTGGGCCTGTTCTGCATCTGGCTGTGCGCCGGAGTGGCACGGGCAGAGGAATTTCCGGCCGATGCCGGCGCGCTGAACGTGCGCGATTTCGGCGCGCGTGGTGACGGGCATACCGATGATACCGCCGCCCTGCTCGCCGCCATCGCCGCGACCGGGCCGGATGGCCGCGCCCGGTTCTGGCGCAACCGGCTGGTCTATCTGCCGCCGGGCACCTATCTGGTCTCCGCGCCGCTGCTGAAACGCTATAAGGATGGCCATTTCGCTTCCGGCATGGCGCTGATCGGCGCCGGGGTGGGGCGCAGCATCATCCGCCTCGCCGATCGTGCCCCCGGCTATCGCAATGCGCTCGCGCCGCGGGCGGTGATTTTCACCACCTCGAAGCTGCTCGACCCTGCCGGCCCGACCGGCGGGGGGAAGGATTATTTCGGCAAGGGCGAGGGCAACGATGCCTATGAGAATTTTGTCGAGGATCTGAGCGTCGAGATCGGCGCCGGCGATCCCGGCGCCATCGGCATCGATTTTCTCGCCAGCAACATCGGCGCGGTGCGCCATGTGGCGATCAGCGCGCCTCCCGGCAGCGGCGCCATCGGCCTCTCCCTGCGCCGCAAATGGCCCGGCCCGGCATTGCTGCAACATGTCACGATCGACGGCTTCGATGTCGGGATCGATGCCGCCAACAGCGAATACGGCATGACGCTCGAAGACATCCGTCTGCGCGGGCAGCGCGTGGCCGGGCTGCGCAACGCCGGCAACGCGCTCTCGGTGCATACGCTCGATATCGCCGGCACCGCACCGGCGCTGCTGAACACCGAAGCCGGCGGGCTGATCGTGCTGGCCGATTCGCGGCTGCAATCGGCCGGGCCGGTGTTATGGAACCAGGGCGTGGTGGTGCTGCGCGACAGCCGGCTGAGCGGCGCCGCGTTGCCGGCCGGCATCGCCGCCTCCGGCGCGCCGCTGACTGGTGTTCTCACCGCCGGTTCATGGCAGCCGATCCACCCGGCGTGGCGGATCGCCGCCGCCGATCCGCCGCCGGTGCTGCGCACACCCTCGGCAAGCTGGGCGCGTGTCGGGCCATCCGGCAAGCCGCCGCCGCCCGCCCCCCCGGCGGTTGGCGATCCACCGGACAACACCGAGGCCATCCGCCGGGCGCTGAATTCCGGCGCGGCGACGGTCTATCTGCCGTTCGGCCATTACGGCGTGTTCGATGCGATCGACATCCCGCCCAGCGTGCGCCGCATCGTCGGCATGAACGCCACCATCCGCGTGCTCGACCACCGCAAGCCGGAATTCACCCGCGATGCCGGTATTTTCCGCATCCTCGCAGGCGGGCCGCCGCTGCGTATCGAACATCTGATTTTCGATAATTCCGACCTCGGCAACCAGATCTCGGTGCAAATCGCCGCCGCGCGCGAGGTCGAATTGCGCGACGTGGTCTCGGCCGGCGGCCTGCTGCTCACGCGCGAGGCGGCCGGCGGGCGGCTGTTCATCGAGAATGTCTGTTGCGCGGCGATGCGCATCGCCGGCGCGGCGCCGGTCTATGTGCGCCAATTCGACAGCGAGGGCGGCGGCGTGCGGATCGAGGATTCTGCCAGCCCGCTGTGGCTGCTCGGCATCAAGACCGAGGGTGCCGTCACCGCCATCGCCGGCAGTGCCGGCGCGCGCGCCGAATTGCTCGGCGGCCTGCTCTATATGGTGGGCGATACCGCGCCGGGGGTGAGTGCCTTCACGATGACCGACGCCGCGCTGCAGGCGAGTTATGTCGAGGAATCGATCCGCCCGGGCAGCCATTATGCGCTGCACCTGATCGACACCGAGCACGGCACGCGGCGCGAGGTGCCAGCGGCGGCGCTGCCGGCACGCGGCTATGGCCGCATGGTACCCTGGCTCACCGCCCCGTTGGCCGCATCCGGCGCCAAGCCATGAACGCAACCACGGTCGAGACCCTGGATGCGCCAGCCTTCGCCGCAGCCTGCGCGCGGCTGCTGGCCGAGGTGGAACAGAGCTTTCGCCCGAGCCTGCTGGTGGCGATCCCGACCGGCGGCCTCTACATCGCCCGCGACATGGCCGCCGCCGCCGGACGTCCGCTGCCGATGGTGCCGGTGACGTGCCGCCGCCCCGGCACGGCGGCGAAGAGCCGGGTGCCGCTGCTGAAACGCGCGATGGCGGCGATGCCGCGCGGACTGCTCGATCGGTTGCGGGTGATCGAGCATCGTCACGCCACGCGCTCCCGCCTGCAACGCAGCCCCGACAGCCTGCTGCTCGATCCCGCCGAACTCGAGGCCTGCGCCGCCGCGATCGCCGCCGATGGGGCGCAAGCGGCGGTGCTGGTGGTGGACGATGCGGTGGACAGCGGCCTCACCCTCGCCGCCGTGCTCGCCGCCGTGCGCCGGGTGGCCGGCCCGGCGGTGCCAGTGCGTTCGGCGGTGATCACGGTCTCGACCGCGACCCCGCTGGTGCGGCCGGATTTCACCCTGTTCGAGGGCGCGCTGTGCCGCTTTCCGTGGTCGTTCGATGCCTGAGGGGATGATGCCTGATGAGGCCCGGGTGGTGATCTTCGATCTCGATGGCACCTTGCTCGCCGTGAACAGCTTTCCGCGCTGGATCCGCTTCCTGCTCGCCGGCCGGATGCCTGGGCTGTCACCGGGCCGGCGCATCGCGCTCAGCCTTGGCACGGCGCGGCTGCTGGCGCGGCGCAAGCTCGGCCGGCTCGATCACGAGGGGTTCAAAGCCCGCGTGCAGGCGCTCTGGCGTGCGAGCGGGGCGGACGAGGCGGCGCTCGCACCTTTCGTTGCCAGCCTGCGCGGGCAAATCCGCCCCGCCTTCGCCCCCTTGCTGGCGCGGGTGGCGACGGGCGAGATCGCCGCCGTGCTGGCAACCGCGGCGCCGGCCGATTATGCCGAGCCGCTCGGCGCAGCCCTCGGTTTCCGGCATATCCTGGCCACCCCGAGCCCGGCGCCGGCCGGGCTCGCCGGCAACACCGGCGCCGTCAAGCGCGACCGGGTGCTCGCCCTGTTGGCGCATCTCGGGTGGGAGCGGCGGGCGCGGGTGTTCTTCACCGACCATGAGGAAGATTTGCCGCTGATCCTCGATTGCGCGGTGATCGGCTGGTTCGGGCCGGCGGTGCAGCTCACGCAACTGATCGCTCCGGCCAGCGCGCTGCACCCCTGTCTCGATGCATCGCCAGCGCAACTCGCGGCGTTGCTGGAGAGAGCGGCATGAGCGGCGTGCTTGCCGCATTCATGAGGGGCTGGCAAAAAGTGTTTCATTACGGTGGCGTGGAGCAGGATTTCCGATGCGGATTTTAGTGACCGGCGGCTGCGGCTTCATCGGCTCGGCGGTGGTGCGCCGCCTGATCGCGCGCAGCGATCATCGCGTGATCAACGTCGATCGGATGAGCTATGCCGCCTCGGAGGAGGCGCTGGAGGCGGCGGCCGATCATCCGCGCCACCTGCTGATCCGCGCCGATGTCGCCGACGGCGCGGCGATGCGCGAGATTTTTGCCACCCATCGGCCGGAGGCGGTGATGCATCTGGCCGCCGAGACGCATGTCGATCGCTCGATCGACGGGCCAGCGCCATTCATCCATAGCAACATCGTCGGCACCTTCACCTTGCTCGAAGCCGCCCGCGCCCATTGGGCGGCCCTGCCGGCGGGCGAGCGGACGGCCTTCCGCTTTCACCATATTTCCACCGACGAAGTATTCGGCGCCCTCGGCCCCACCGATCCGCCGTTCACCGAAACCACGCCCTACGATCCGCGCAGCCCCTATTCGGCGAGCAAGGCGGCGTCCGACCATCTGGTGCGCGCCTGGTTCCACACCTACGGCCTGCCGACGATCGTCAGCAACACCACCAATAACTACGGTCCGTGGCAGTTTCCCGAAAAGCTGGTGCCGCTGATCACGCTGAACGCACTGGAGGGCAAGCCGCTGCCGGTCTATGGCGATGGCTCGAACACGCGGGACTGGCTTTTCGTCGAGGATCATGCCGAGGCGCTGGTCGGGGTGCTGGAGCGCGGCGCGCCCGGCGCCACCTACGCCATCGGCGCCCGCCAGCCGCGCAGCAATCTCGCCGTGGTGCAGGCAATCTGCGATCTGCTCGACGAGCTGGCACCCGATCCGGCGGGCGGCCGCCGGCGGCTGATCCGCTTCGTCGCCGACCGTCCGGGGCATGATTTCCGCTACGAGATCGACCCGGCGCGGAGCGAGGCCGCACTCGGCTGGCGCGCCGCGCATGATTTCACCGCCGGCCTGCGCCGCACCATCGCCTGGTATCTGGATCATCGCCCGTGGTGGGAGGGCGTGCGCGCGGCGCGCTACGATGGTCAGCGGCTCGGTGGGGGAGGTGGGCGATGAAGGGCATTCTGCTGGCCGGCGGCTCCGGCACCCGGCTGCATCCGATGACGCTCGCGGCCTCGAAGCAGTTGCTGCCGGTATACGACAAGCCGATGGTGTATTACCCGCTCACCACCTTGATGCTGGCCGGTATCCGCGACATCCTGATCATCTCCACCCCGGCCGATCTGCCGCAGTTCCGCCGCCTGCTCGGCGATGGGGCGCGGCTCGGGCTGCGCTTCTCCTATGCCGAGCAGCCGAAGCCGGAGGGCATCGCGCAAGCGTTCGTGATCGGGCGGGAGTGGCTGGCCGGCGAGGCGTGCGCGCTGGCACTCGGCGATAATCTGATCTTCGCCGATCATCTGTCGCAATTGCTGCAAGCAGCGGCGGCGCGACCCGTGGGGGCGACGGTGTTCGCCTATCGCGTGCGCGATCCGGAGCGCTATGGCGTGGTCAGCTTCGATACCGCCGGTCGCGCCAGCGATATCGTCGAGAAACCGGCCGCGCCGCAATCGAACTGGGCGGTGACGGGGCTCTATTTCTACGATGCGCGGGTGAGCGATCTGGCGGCGTCGATCGCCCCCTCGGCGCGCGGCGAGCTGGAAATCACCGATCTCAATCGGCGATATCTGGAACAGGGCAATCTGCATGTCGAGCGGCTGGGCCGTGGCTGCGCCTGGCTCGATGCCGGCACGCCGGACAGCCTGTTGCAGGCGGCAACCTTCGTGCAGACCATCCAGTCCCGCCAGGGCATGCTGGTCGGCTGCCCCGAAGAGGTCGCCTTCCGCCTCGGCTATACCGACGCGGCGGCACTGCGCGCGCAGGCGCAAGGGCTGGGGAAGACCGATCTGGGCCGTATGCTCGCGGAACTCGCGGAGGGCGCGCATGAATAAAGGAGCGGTGGATGAAAATTGAGCCCCTGTCCATCCCGGAGGTGGTGCTGCTCACGCCGCCGCGTTTCGGCGACGCGCGCGGCTTCTTTTCGGAGACCTACAATGTCGCGCGCTTCGCCGAGGCGGGGGTCGGCCCGGTGTTCATCCAGGACAACCATAGCCTCTCGGCGCCCAAAGGCACGCTGCGCGGGCTGCATTGCCAGATCGCACCGCACGCGCAGGGCAAGCTGGTGCGCTGCGTGCGGGGCGCGATCTTCGATGTCGCGGTCGATATCCGCGCCGGCTCGCCGAGCTACGGCCGCCACGTCGCCGCCCTGCTGAGTGCGGAGAACTGGCAGCAGCTCTGGGTGCCGCCAGGTTTTCTGCATGGTTTCTGCACGCTAGAGCCGGATACTGAAGTGATCTATAAAGTAACCGCGCCGTACGACCGGGCCGCCGAGCGCGGCGTGATATGGAACGATCCCGCCCTCGGCATCGACTGGCCGATGGACGCACCGCCCATCCTCTCCGAGAAGGACATGGTGCTGCCCGGCCTCGACGCCGCCGGTGGCTGGTTCCCGTGAGCGGCCCGATCCTGGTGATCGGCGCCAGCGGCCAGCTCGCGCGCGCCCTGGCCGCGGCTTCCCCCGCCGGGTTGTGCTGCGTCGGCCGGCCGGAGGCGGATTTCGACCATCCCGAGCGGCTCGATGCCGTCTTTCAGCGCATCGCCCCGGCGCTGGTGATCAACGCCGCCGCTTATACCGCCGTCGATGCCGCCGAGGGCGACGCGGTGGCGGCGCTGCGCGCCAATCGGGACGGCCCGGAGCGGCTCGCAGCCCTCTGCGAGGCCGCCGGCATTCCGCTGCTGCATGTCTCCACCGATTACGTGTTCGACGGGCTGAAGGGCGCGCCCTATGTCGAGACCGACCCGACCTCGCCCACCGGCGTCTATGGCGCGAGCAAGCTCGCCGGCGAGGCGGCGGTGCTCGGGGGGTGCAGCCGCGCCCTGGTGCTGCGCACCTCCTGGGTCTATGCGGCGAGCGGGCGCAATTTCGTGCTCACCATGCTGAATGCGGCGCGCAAGACCCGTCATCTCAGGGTCGTCGCCGATCAGATCGGCTGCCCGACCACGGCGACGGACCTCGCGGCAGCGCTGCTCGGCATCGCCGCCATCCTGCAACGCGGCTGGCAGGCGCCCTATGCCGGCATCTATCACGTTGCCGGCAGTGGCTGGACCAGTTGGCACGGTCTCGCCCTGGCCAGCTTCGAGGCCGCCGCGCGGCATGGCCTCGAACCGCCCGAGGTGAGCGCCATCCGCACCGCCGACTGGCCCACCCCGGCGCGCCGGCCACCCGATTCCCGGCTCGACTGCGGCAAGCTCGATGCCGTCTTCGGCCTGCGCCTGCCGGACTGGCGCGCCAGCCTGGAGCGCACCATCGATGCGATCTTCGCCGCCGGCTGAGCATAATCGTATCAGCTTGGGCCGCGTCGCCATCCTGCTCTCCACCTACCAGGGCGCGCGCTATCTCCCGGCTCTGCTCGACAGCCTGCGGGCACAGACGCAGGCCGACTGGCTTCTCTACTGGCTCGATGATCATTCGACCGACGCCTCCGCCGCGATCGTCGCCGGTTTCGCCGCCACTTTCTCGCCCGGCCGCTGCGTGCGGGTAAGCGCACCCCTGCGGCTCGGCGCGCTGGAAGGGTTTCTCACCCTGCTGCGCCACGTCGTGCGGGAGGCGCCGGCGACGATTGCCTTTGCCGATCAGGACGATGTCTGGCTGCCGGAGAAGCTCGCGCGCGGTCAGGCCGCCCTGGACTCGATGCCGCCGGAAACCGTTGCGCTCTATTGCACCCGGCAGATCCTGGTCGATGCCGCGCTCCGTCGCATCGGCCTCTCCGCGCCGATCCGCGATCGCGGCTTTCCGGCTGCGTTGACGCAGAACATCGCCACCGGCTGCACGGTGATGCTCTCACCGGCGGCGGCGGCGCTGGTCGCCGCGTATCCCGCGCCACTCGGCACGATGCATGATTGGTGGAGCTATCTGCTGGTGAGCGCCTGCGGTGGGCGCGTTCTGGTGGATGATACGCCCAGCTTGCTCTACCGGCAGCATGGGGCGAACACCATCGGCGCGCCGTCCACGCGGCTGCGCCGGCTGCGGGCGGCGCTGGCACGCGGCCCGCGACCGTTCATGCGCCTGTTGCGTACCCATGTCGCTGCCTTGAACGATACCGAGGCGCCGCTCACCGCCGACGCCCGCGCCGCGCTCGCCGCTATCGCCGCAGCACTGGCGGGCGGGCGTCTGCGCCGCCTGCGGCTGCTCGCCCTCCCTGGTTTGCGGCGGCAGACGGCGGCGGAGACGTTTTTGTTCCGGCTCTGGCTGCTGATCGGATAGGGCGGCCCGATCAACTCCGCGCGAGGGCGTTGGCGATCTCCTCCAGCGCCAGTGGATCGTCGATGGTCGGCGGCGGGGCGGCGGGTTCGCCGTCGGCGAGGCGGCGAATGCTGGCGCGCAGGATCTTGCCGGAGCGCGTCTTCGGCAGGCGGGCGACGATGCGGGCGTCCTTGAACGCCGCCACCGGCCCGATGCGCGCGCGCACCAGCGCCACCAACTCGGCCGCGATCGTCTCGCCCGGTCGATCGACGCCGGCCTTGAGCACGACGAAGCCGAGCGGTGTCTGCCCCTTCACCGCGTCGCGCGCGCCGACCACGGCGCATTCGGCGACATCCGGGTGGGCGGCGAGCACCTCCTCGATCGCGCCGGTGGAGAGCCGGTGGCCGGCGACGTTGATGATGTCATCGGTGCGGCCCATCACCCACACATCGCCCTCGGCATCCACCATGCCGGCATCGCCGGTGCGGTACCAGCCAGGAAAATCGGCCAGATAGGCGCTGCGATAGCCCGCTGCGTTCTGCCACAGGCTCGGCGCGCAGCCGGGCGGCAGCGGCAGGCGGATGGCGAGATGGCCGCTCGCGCCGGCGCCGAGCACCGCGCCCGTGTCGTCGAGCGCGCGCACCTCATAGCCGGGCGCGGCGCGGCCGCCGGCGCCCGGCTTCGGCGGAAACAGCCCGTAGCCGCGAAACCCGGCGGTGATCGGCCAGCCGGTCTCGGTCTGCCACCAATGATCGACCACCGGGCGGGCGAGCGTTGCAGCCGCCCAGATCGCCGTCGGCGGGTCGCAGCGCTCGCCGGCGAGATAGAGCGCCTCCAGCTTCGAGAGGTCGTGCGGGCGTAGCAGCGCGGCATCGGGGTCTTGCTGCTTGATCGCGCGCAGGGCCGTGGGGGCGGTGAACAGCACTTTCACGCCATGCTGCGCGCAAACTCGCCAGAATGCCCCGGCATCCGGCGTGCCGACCGGCTTGCCCTCGTACATCACGCTGGTGCAGCCGGCGAGCAGCGGCGCGTAGACGATATAGCTGTGGCCGACCACCCAGCCGATGTCGGAGGCGGTCCAGAACACATCGCCCGGCCCGAGGCCGTAGATCTGGCGCATCGAATGATGCAGCGCCACCGCGTAGCCGCCGGCATCCCGCAGCACGCCCTTGGGGTTGCCGGTGGTGCCGGAGGTATAGAGGATATAGAGCGGGTCGGTCGCCGCGATCGGCACCGGCGGATGCGGCGTGGCGGCGGCCTCGGCGGCGGCGAAATCATGGTCGCGCCCCGGCGTGAGGTCGGCGCGCAGCGCCGGGCGCTGATAGATCAGACAGGCCTCTGGCTGATGCGTGGCGAGCGCGAGGGCGGCATCGAGCAGCGGCTTATAGGCCACCACCCGTCCCGGCTCCAGCCCGCAGGAAGCCGCGATCACCACGCGCGGCGCGGCATCGCTGATGCGGGCCGCGAGTTCTGGCGCGGCAAAGCCGCCGAATACCACCGAATGCACCGCCCCGAGTCGGGCGCAGGCGAGCATCGCCACCAGCGCCGAGGGGATCATCGGCATGTAGATCACCACCCGGTCGCCGCGCTTCACGCCGAGGGCGGCGAGCGCGCCGGCGACACGCGCGCAGCGCTGCTGCAACGTCGCGTAGCTGAAATGCTCGATCGCCCCGGCCATCGGGCTGTCCCAGATCAGCGCCGTCTCTGCGCCGCGCCCGGCGGCCACGTGGCGGTCGAGGCAGTTCGCCGCGATGTTGAGTTCGCCGCCGGCGAACCACTGCCCGAAGGCACCGAGTGTCGGATCGAACACCCGATCCCATCGCCGCGTCCAGTCGATGCCTTCGGCGGCCTGCGCCCACCATGCCTCTGGGTCGCGCTGCCATTCGGCATAGGCTTCGGGGTAGGTGCTTGCGGACATTGTTCCTGTGCTCCTCCGATGCCTATTTTGCCGCAGTGGAGCAGGGGCCGCAATCACCGGATCATTTCGGCGCCGGGTCGTGGATGAAGGCGAGTTGCACCTGTCCCACGGTGATGCCGTATTTGCTCACCACGGCATGGTTGAGCACCACCTCGGGCGATTCGCGGAACAGCCAGTCGTCGAAATCGACCCGGTAGGTGGTTTTCTTTACTTTCAGATCGATGGTGTAGTGCATGTTGAAGGCGTTGCCCGAGCGCCGGCCGTAGGCGTGGCCGATGACATCCGGCGCGGTGCCGATCCAGCCGCCCGAGGGGGCACGGCGGAAGGTCCAGTGGCGCTCCTGCTTGGCGCCGTCGTCATAGACGAAATACTCGTCGAGCAGCAAAGCATCGCCGGTCCATTTGCCGTTGAGATCGACCACGAATTGTCGCTTCAAGTTCCCGGCACGATCGAAAAACAAACCATACGCCTTTGTATGTCCAGGAAAATAGGACTGGATTTCCATCGGTGGCTTGCCCGCCGCGAAATCACCGACCTGCATGCTGGCGCACCCGCCAAGGCCACCGAGCAGCCCGAGGGCGAGCAGGCAAGAGCGAGCGCCAGGGTATCGAGAAATCATGCTGCGGTCTCCGCGCTGTTTAGGGCTTGATGGCTTTGGTCTGCACCGGCCCGCACCCGGCTATCCAATCAGCATACTGTCGTGGGTGGCCGGGTGGGGGTGCGGGCCGGTGCAGACTCACCTTGAACATATCAGACTCTATTGTGCTGGCAGATCGATCCAGGACAGATGACCGCCCTTGCCCGCGCCGGTATCGAGAAACACCGCGCGGCCACCACCGGCTCCCTTACGGATATAGGGACGCCCGTCGCAACTGCGACGGTCATGGCCGCAATACACGGTCAGCCCCATGGGAATGCCGTCCACCCAGCGCAGGCTGCGCACCGGCAGGCCGTTCGCCTGCAACTGCCCGGTCGGCTCGCCATAGAGCGCGCGCGCCAGCACCCCCTCCACCCGGCGGCGCGAGAAATCATGCGGCAGCGGTGCGTCCTCCAGCAGCATGGTGGGATGAAAGCCGCCGTGGACGAAAAAATTCTCACCGAACCGCAGCCAGACCGGCGCCCGCGCCAGCGCGTCGAGCGTCCGTGCGGCCAGTGCCGTATCGAGCGAGGCGAGGGTTTCGGCGAGCGGCGGATCGATGCGCGGGGTGCCGCCGGAGAGGGCGCGGGCGAGTTTGTAGTCATGGTTGCCGAGCAGGAACAGGCCGCGCCCGGCTTCCAGCGCGTCCAGCATGAGGCGGAGCACGCCGGCACTGTCCGGCCCGCTGTCGGTCAGATCGCCGAGCTGGATGACGAAGCGGTCGGTCGCCAACGCATGGGCGAAGGCGCGGGCGTCGCCATGCACATCGCCCACCACCCGCAGCCCGGCGCCACATTGCGCGGCGGCGATCATGAGGGAGCCGATCGTCGCGCGGCGAGGCTCGCGCGCAATGCCGCCTGCGCCGCCGCATCGATCGGGAAATGCCAGATCAGCGCCACGGCACCGAGTTTGAGGGCTACCGGCAGCACGCAATAGAGCCCGATCAGCATCGCCATCGCCGTCGTTCCATTGCCGCCTGCCATGCGAAACCCGGCGAGGCCGAGCAGCGGGAAGGCGATGCCAGCGGCGAGCGCGTTGCCGGCCTTTTGCGCCATCGTCCAGGCGGCGAAGAATAGCCCGGCCTGCGCGGCGCCACCACGCGCCTCGTCGAGATCGACCACATCGGCCTGCATCGCCGGCGGCAGTGCGAGATCGGCGCCCAATCCGGCGCCACTGCCCAGGCAGATCGCCAGGAACGCGCCAATATCGCCGGCGCGCAGCAGTGGCACGGCGATGAACCAGGCGCAGGAGAACAGCATGGCGAACGCCCAGGCGCGATGCTTGCCGATCCGCCGGGCGAGCCAGGTCCAGACCGGTATGCCGGCCAGCCCGGCAAGGAAATACGCCAACAGCAACCGCCCGGCGGCCTCTGGTGCATGCAGCAGATGGCGGCAGAGCAGCAGGAACAGCACCGCCGGCAGCCCGTTCGCCACGCCATTGACGAGCCACGCCGCGAGCAGGCGGCGGAACGGCGCATTCGCCGCCGCGAGGCGCAGCGTTGCGCGCAGCCCTGCGCTCTGCCTGCGGGGCGGCCGTGGCTCGCGCACCGTGGCGAGCAGCAGCAGCACCGCCGGTAGGGCGCAGGCGAAACTCAGCCCCGCCAGCAGATGCAGCGTCGGGCCGGCGGCACTGCGCCCGAGGGCGGCCGGCAGCACCAGGGAGGCGAGCACGCCGAGCAGCGTGCCGCTCTCGCGCCAGGAGGCGATGCGGGTGCGCTCGCCGTAATCGGTGGAAAGCTCCGCCCCCCATGCCTGATAGGGCAGGGAGAGCAGGCTCCAACCCAGCATCAGGGCCGCGTTCGCCAGCAGCAGATGCAGCGCGCCCGCCCCCGCCGGCGGGAAGAACAGCGCCACCCCGCCGAGGCCGGCGATCGGCAGGCCGAGGGCGATGAACGGCTTGCGCCGGCCGAAGCGGCTCCTCGAGCGGTCGGACAGCCGCCCGATCAGCGGATCGGCGATGACATCGAGCAGCCGTCCGGCGGCGAGCACCAGCCCCACCACGCCGAGGCCGAGGCCCATGGCGCCGGCCCAGAAATCGGGCAGATAGACGGCGAGCGGCAGGCCCATGACCGAAAGCGGCAGCGCCGGCGCCGCATAGGCGAGCAGCATGGCGCGCGGTGTGCGTGCCGGGTTGGCGGCCGGCGGCGCACGACGCGGCGCCATGGCATCAGCCGGGATTGGCAAGCAAAATCTGCCCGACATCGGTCCAGCCGACGCGGAAGCCGGTTTCGCAATAGGCCAGATAATACTCCCACAGACGCTTGAAGCGCAGATCGTAGCTGGTGGAGAGATGCGCGATGCGCGGCCAGGCGGCCTGGAAGGCGGTATGCCAGCGCGCCAGCGTCTCGGCATAATCCTGGCCGAACCAATGCGCCTCGCGCCAATGCAGCCCGGCGCGGGCGATCTCCTCGCGCAGCCGGCTCGGGCCGGGCAGCATGCCGCCGGGAAAGACGTGGCGCTGGATGAAATCGGCCCGCCGGCGGTAGATCGGGAACAACTCATCGGTGATGGTGATGGTCTGGATCGCCGCCAGCCCGCCGGGGCGCAGCCGCTCGCGCAGGGTGCGGAAATAGGTCGGCCAGAAGCGCTCGCCCACCGCCTCGAACATCTCGATCGAGGCGATGCGGTCGAAGCGGCCGGAGACGTCGCGATAGTCCTGTAGGCGGAATTCGATCTGCCCGGCGATGTCGCTGCCGGCGATGCGCGCCTGCGCATGGGCGAGTTGCGCCGGCGAGAGGGTGAGGGCGACCACCTGCACGCCATACGCGCGCGCCGCGAGTTCGGCAAAACCGCCCCAGCCGCAGCCGATCTCCAGCACCCGCATCCCCGGGCGCAGGCCGAGCAGGGCGCAAAGATGGTGCATCTTGTCCTGCTGCGCGCTCTCCAGCGCCTGCTCCGGCGCGCTGAAGCGGGCGGCGGAATAGGTCATGCCGGCATCCAGCCACTCGGCGTAGAAGGCATTGCCCAGATCGTAATGCGCCGCGATGTTGCGCCGTGCGCCGCCGCGCGTGTTCGGCCGCATCCGGTGCAGCAGGCGGGTGAGCACGCGAACCCATGGCCGGCCGCGCAGCGCCGCCTCCCACGCCGCATCGTTGGCGGCGGCGAGAGCCATTACCGCGTGCAGATCGGGCGTGCTCCACCAGCCGGCGATATAGGCCTCCGCCGCGCCGATGTTGCCGCCCGTCAGCATGCGCGAGATCGCCCGCCGGTCATGCAGCAATACCGTCGCACTCGGCTCCGGGGAGGCGGCGAAGCGCCTTCGGCTGCCATCGGGCAGCACCAGGGTGAGGGTGCCGGCGCGCAGCATCGCACCGAGACGGAAGGCGAGCCGCATGCGCCGGTCGCGCGGGGCGGCGGCGGGTTCAGCGAGGGGATGCGTCTGGGAATAGCTCATGAATACTCTTCGCACGGAAAATCATCGACGAACGTGAGATCCGCCGCAGGCGCGGGCGGCGGCGGGTGGTAGCGGGCGCCGCGCAGCCACAGCCGCAGCGCCTGCCAATGGATGGCCGCCATCACCGTGAGCGGCATCAGCGGCATGCGCAGCAGCAGCCGCAGCAGCCCGGCATCGCTCATCGGCTGGGCCGTGAGCCGCATCGTCGCGGTCATGCGCGGCGCCCCGGCAGTGCCGTAGCGCAGCGAAAGCGAGAAATCCGCGCCCGGTTCGAAATCCGGCGCGCGAAAGGCGAAGCGGTAGCCGCCCTGCATGTCGAAAAACGGCGAGACATGCATATGCTTCGCCGCCTGCTGGCGCAGCAGCCCCCCGCCGGGTGCAACCGGCAGCAGATAGGCGTGCTGCTGGCCGAAGGTGTTCTTGACCTGATGCAGCACCGCCCCCAGCGAACCATCGGCCCGGTAGCAGAAAAAAAAGGCGATCGGGTTGAAGGCATAGCCCAACACGCGCGGGATCAGCATGAAACGGATGGCGTCGCCGCAGTCGGCGAGCCCGGCGCGAGCGAGGCAGCCCTCCACCCAGGGGCGCAGCGGGCTGCCGTCGCGCGGCCCGTGGTCGGCGTCGCGCAGCATGACCGCACCGGCGCGGTTATGCGCGAACAGCCTCATGCCAAGCGTGTCGAGCCGGTCGAGATCGAGCGAGAGCATCCACAGCCGATAGGCGAAGGCGTGGCGGAACGGCGCATGCCGCACATGCGCCACCCGCCCGGTGTGGATCAGCCCGGCGGGCGCGATCATGGTGCCGCACCGCTCGTCACCAGCGAGGCGGCCCAGGGTGGCACGACGCCGAGACCGCCGGCCACGCGCACCGCCGAAGCGATGCCGTCCTCATGGAAACCCCAGCCGGTCCAGGCGCCGGCGAACCACACCCGCGCGCTGCCCTGGATGTCGTCGAGCCGGTTCTGCGCCCGCAGCGCCGCCGCATCGAACTGCGGATGGCGGTAGGCGCGCTCCAGCAGCACCGATCCGGGCGCCGGCTCGCGCAGCGGGTTGAGGCTGACCAGCAGCGGCGCCGCCGTGCGCAGCCCTTGCAGCCGGTTCATCCAATAGGTGACGCTGACCCGCCGATGATGGTCGCCGGCATCCTCGGAGAGATAGTTCCAGGCCGACCACACGCCGCGCCGGCGCGGCATCAGCGAGACGTCGGTGTGCAGCACGCAGCGATTGTCCTGGCAGCGGAACTGGCCGAGGATTTCGGCTTCCATCGCCGTCGCCGGATCGAGCAGGGCGAGCGCCTGATCGGCGTGGCAGGCGAGCACCGCCTGATCGAAGTGCTGCACCTCGCCATCGTCCAGATGCAGCGCCACCCCCGCCGGCTCGCGCCGCAGAGCGCGCAGCGGACAGCCGAGGCGCACGCGCGGCAGATCGGCGAGCAGCCGCGCGACATACTGGCGCGAGCCGCCGCTCACGGTGCGCCAGCGCGGCCGGTCGCGCAGTTGCAGCAGCCCATGATTGGCGAAAAACCGCGCGAAATGCCGCGCCGGGAAGTCCCGCATGCCATCGACAGAGGCGGACCAGATCGCCGCCCCCATCGGCAGGATGTGGTCCTCGGCGAAGGCGGCGCTGTAGCCATGGCGGGCGAGCCAGCCGCCCAGGCTCTCGTCACCATCGCTGTCGAGCAGCCCCGGCGCCTCGCGATAGAAGCGGCGGATGTCGCGCAGCATGCGCCAGAAGCGCGGGCGCAGTGCATTGCTCGGCTGGGCGAACAACTGGCGCAGATCGCCGCCGCCATATTCCATCGCGCCATTGCCGATGGAGACGCCGAAGCTCATGTCCGATGCCTCGGTCGCGATGCCCAGATGCGCGAACAGCGCGGTCAGATGGCGGTAATTATGCGTGTTATAGACGATGAAGCCGGTATCGACGGCCACCTCGGCGCCGGCGAAGGTGATCTGCTGCGTATCGGCATGGCCGCCGGCGCGCGGTGCCGCCTCGAACAGGCTCACCTCATGCGCGTCGCGCAGCAGCCAGGCGGCGGACAGCCCAGCGATGCCGGCGCCGATCACGGCGATGCGCTGGCGTGGCGGCAGCCGGCTCACGACGCCACCTGCCGGGAGGCGGTTGCGCGGGTAGTAATGCTTTGCAACGCGGCGAGCGCCCGATTGCGCCCGGCGGCGAGATCGACGAGCGGCAGCGGATAGGTTTCGCCGAGCCGCACCCCGGCCTGTTGCAGCACCATGGCCGGCGCCTCCCACGGTGCGTGCAGATCGGCATCGGGCAGTGGTGCGAGTTCCGGCACCCAGCGGCGCACATAGGCGCCATCGGCGTCGAATTTGCGGCCCTGCAATACCGGATTGAACACGCGGAAATAGGGTGCCGCATCGGCGCCGCAGCCGGCCACCCATTGCCAACTGGCGGCATTGGCGGCGAGATCGGCATCCACCAGCGTATCCCAGAACCATGCTTCGCCCTCCTGCCAGGGCAGCAGCAGATGCTTGACCAGGAAGGAGGCGACCACCATGCGCACGCGATTGTGCATCCAGCCGGTCTGCCACAGCTCGCGCATGCCGGCATCGACGAACGGCACCCCGGTCGCGCCGCGCTGCCAGGCACCGAGCGCCGCCGCGTCACGCCGCCAGGGCATCGCCGCGAAGGCGGTATTCAGCGGCGCCTGCGGCAGGCTGGGGTGGTGGCGCAGCAGATAGGCGGAAAATTCGCGCCAGAGCAGTTCATTCTGGAATTTGTCGCCCCCCCGGTGCCAGCCGTGCGCGGCCGCCTCCGTGCCGGCAGCGTGCCAGACCTGGCGCGGCGAGATTTCGCCCCAGTGCAGATGCGGCGAGAGCCGCGCGGTGCCGGCGATGCCGGGCAGGTCGCGGCGCAGGTCGTAGTGCTCAAGCCCGTCGGCCAGGAAACGGTCGAGCCGGGCCCGCGCGCCGGCTTCGCCCGGGGTCCAGGTGGCGCGCAGGCCGCCGGCCCAATCCGGCCGGGTTGGGCACAGGCGCCAATCCTCCAGCGCGTCCGAGCGCAGCGCAGGGCCTGGCGGAATATGCGCCGGCGTGGCGATGATGTCCGCGTCCACGCCCTGCGCACGGCAGGCGCGGGCGAAGGGGGAATAGACGGCGAAGTGGCCGCCGGACTGGGTGCGCAGAGCCTCGGGCGCGCACAGCAACGCGCCGGGATGGCGATGCAGCCGTACGCCGGCCGGCCGCAAGGCTTCGCCCAGCGCATCGAGCAGTGCGCGGGCCGCCGGCTCGTACGGCTCGGCGACATGCACCGAGGCGGCGGCACTCTCGCGCACCAGATCGAGCAGGGTCGCGAGCGCCGGGCCACGGCGCAAAACCAGCCGCGCGCCGCGCGCGCGATAGGCTTGGTCCAGGGCGAGCAGGCTGTGATGCAGCCACCACCGCGCCGCCCCGCCGAGCGCCCAGGGTGCCTCGGCCGCCGCGTCCAGCACGAACACCGGCAGGACCGCGCCATCGCGCATCGCCGCCGCCAGCGCCGGGTTGTCGCCCAGCCGCAAATCCTGCCGCACCCATAGCAGGGATACGGGCGCCCCGCGTTGCGTCTGATCCCGCACGGTCATCATCCCCCCAAGCGTGAGGTAGCAGATGAGTGCGTGTGCGCAAATGTGAACGGGCGGCGGGACAACGCGGCAAGCTCCTGATGGATGGTGATCTGTTCGGCATACGCGGATGGCGGGGATTTGGATGCCGCGCTTGTGCCGCGGTATCGGGCGGCCTACATCAGGCGTTGCCGACGATCGGAGAGCCAATGGCGCAGGACATCAGCCGCATTGCCCGACGCTGCGAGCGGGCCGTGATCACCGCCTATAGCGAACTGCGCGGGTTCGGGACTGCCGACATGGACGCGTTCCGCGCCTGCACCACTCTCTATCGCATCCATCACCCGGAAGCCTCGATCGAGGAAGCGCGCCGGCTGGTCGCCGAGTGGGTCGATCACCACATCCATCGCAACGGCGACGGTCCGACCGCGGGCTGCGACTGCGCCTGAGCATCGCGCCGCCTGCACCGGCTGGGCGATGAAAAAGGCGCGTGCCAGGGCGGCGGTGATGGCGTTCAATTGCTGCTGGATCTGGTCGAGGAATTCATGCAACCCTTGGCGCAGGATCGTCTCGATCTCCAGCGACCCGAGCTGGCCGCGGAGCGCGTCCAGCCCCTCCGCCGCGTCATTGCCGCCACGCAGCGCATAGCGCGACTTCAATTCGGTGAGGATCGTTGCGATCTCGCGCACGCAGAGATAGACCGAGCGTGGAAAGCGCGTGTTCAGTAGCAGGAAACCGGCGACTCGCGCCGGCGTCACGCCGCCGGCATTGAACCGGCGATAGGCGTGATAGCCCGCCGCCGAGCGCAGCAGCGCATTCCACTGGCTGAGATCGATCGGCGAGCCGACATCGGCGAGGCGTGGCAGCAGCAGGTGATATTTGCTGTCGAGCAGCCGCGTGGTCTGATCGGCGCGCTCCACATAGCGGCCCATCTGATAGAAATGCCACCCCTGATCGCGATAGAACGTACCCTCGGTGATGCCGGTATGCGTCTGGCAGGCT
>DAHXNW010000291.1 GCA_027365195.1 Acetobacteraceae bacterium | reverse complement strand
CCCCTCGGCCCCCATCGCCTGCATGCAGGCCGCGATGCCACGGGTCGCCATCTCGGCGGCGTATTTCTTGGCGAACGCCGCCTCCAACTGGGCTTCCTCGCCAGCGGCGATGGCATCCACCGCCCGCGCCGTCAGCAGCCGGGCGGCCTCCAGCTCGGTCGCCACATTGGCGAGCTGCCAGCGCAGCCCCTGATGCGCGAGCAGCGGCTGGCCGAAGCTCTGCCGGCCGGCGGCATGATCGACGGCGATCCGCAGCGCGCTCGCAACCGAGGCGCAGGCCATCGCGGCGACATGGGCGCGCGCGCCGTTGATGCTGCGCAAGGCACGCTTGAACGCCTGGCCGGGTGGCGCGAACAGATCGTCGTCTGGCACGAAAACCTGGGTGAGGCGAACGCCGGCGGCGCCGATCGCGCCGCCGCCGGTCAGCGGCTCGGGTGGCAGGCGCGCCACCCCCGGCGCATGCAGATCGACCAAAAAGCTCGCGATGCCGCGTCCACCGGCCCCCGGCTCGGTCTGCGCATAGAGCACCAGCAGATCGGCGAGCGCGCCATTGGTCACCCACGCCTTCTCGCCCTCCAGCCGCCAGCCGCCTGGCACTTTCTCGGCACGTGTGGCGATGGCGGCGAAATCGCTGCCCGCTCCCGGCTCGCTCAGCGAGGGCGCGCAGATCAGATCGCCCGCCAGCAGCCCGGGCAGATAGCGGGCGATCTGGCCGGGCGAGCCTTCCCGCTCGATACGGGTGAGCGAGCCCTGGATGTTGATCAGCGCGAAGGCGCTCGCCAGGCAGTGCGCCGCCAAGGCTTCGGCGACGGCGATCTTGGCGTGAAACCCGCCGCCCGCCCCGCCGTGCGCCGGCGAGACCTGGAGCGCATGCAGCCCGAGTGCCACCCACTCGCGCACCACCGCGCGCGGCAGCCCGGCGCCGGCCGCCTCCCACCCCGCCGCCTTTGGTGCGATCACCCTCGCGGCAAACGCCCGCGCCGTCTCGACGAGGCTCGCCTCGGCGGCGGTAAAGGCATCGCCCATCACGGTCTTCTACTTACGTCTTCTGCTTACGTCTTCTGGGCCGCCGCCATCGCCTTCTGGATGACGGCCTCGGCGGCGGCCTGATCGGCCCAGCCGCTGATCTTCACCCATTTGCCCTTTTCGAGGTCTTTGTAGCGGGTGAAAAAATGCTCGATCGCCTGGCGGGTGATCTCGGGCAGATCGGCGGTGCTGCGCACGGCGCTGAACTGCGGGTGGATTTTGTCATGCGGCACGCAGACGATCTTCTCATCCGGTCCGGCCTCGTCCTCCATCAGCAGCACGCCGATCGGGCGGGCGCGCACCACCGCACCCGGCACCACGGCGCCGGGCAACAGCACCATGGCGTCCGCCGGGTCGCCATCCTCGGCGAGGGTGCCGGGGATGAAGCCGTAGGCGGCGGGATAGGCCATCGGGGTGAACAGGAAACGATCGACCATGAGCGCCCCCGAGGCCTTGTCGATTTCATATTTCACCGCCGAACCCTGGGGGATTTCGATCACGACGTTGATGTCGTGCGGCGGCTCCCGCCCGGTTGCGAGTTTCGAGAGATCCATGCGTGGCGATCCTTATGACAGCGAACGGGTAAGGGTAGTCGCGCGAACTTAAAGCGCGCGCGCCATCTTGCCAACGCAGCGGCTTCTCCATAACAGAGAAATCATGTGCCCGTAGCTCAACTGGTTAGAGCGGGCCGCTCATAACGGCTTGGTTGCAGGTTCGAGTCCTGCCGGGCGCAGGCAGCGGGCGGTCATCGCCCGTCCGATGTGGGGGGCAGCAGTTCGAGCACGGTAAGCATGATCGCCGCACTGCCGCCCGCCAGCAGAGCCAGGCCGAGCCGCCAGTGCAGCATGCCGAAGGCCGCCAGCACCCCGCCCGTGGTTACCGCACTCAGACCCATCAGGGTCGCGCGCTCGGCGAGACTACGCGAAGCCTCGGATGAATTGCGTTCACGGGATGGGCGAGACGCGGCTCTGGCGCTATAAGATGCAGGTGCGAACATTGTCATGATTTTGTTTCCCCCTCAGCAGTCGGATCGTAGCATGGATTTGCATACCAGCAATTATGATGAGGTTCGTCAACTTATGGTTGACGGACAAATCAGACCGAATCGCGTGAGCGACCCAAGATTGCTGCGGGCGATGCGCACTCTGCCGCGCGAGCAATTTCTGCCGCCGCATCTCGCCGCCCTCGCCTATATCGATGAGGACATCCCGCTGGGCCGTGGCCGGGTGATGCTGGAGCCGATGGTGATCGCCCGGTTGTTGCAGGCCGCCGCGCCGCGCGGTGGCGAGCGGGCGCTGGTGGTCGGCGCCGGCACCGGCTATGGCGCCGCCTTGCTCGATCGTTGCGGCGCGGAGGTGACGGCGCTGGAGGACGATGCCGAGCTTACCGCCCTGGCGCGCGCGGCGCTCGCCGTCTGGGCGCCGGCGGTGCGCCTCGCAAGCGGGCCGCTCGCCGAGGGCTGGGCCGCCGGCGCGCCTTATGACGTGATCCTGATCGAGGGCGCCGTGCCGGTGGTGCCGGCGGCGCTCGCCGCGCAGGTGCGCAACCCCGGCGGCCGGTTGCTCACGGTGCTGCGTGGCGCGGGCCACATCGGCCAGGCCTCGCTCGGCGAGTGCCACGCGGCCGGCCTGCGCCTACGCCCGCTGTTCGACTGCGCAACCCCACCGCTGCCGCAATTGCAGCCGCCCCCCGTATTCAGTTTCTAGCCAATGGCCGCGAAACACCGCACCGCCGCCGAACTGCGCAGCCACCGCTGGCTCGGCGCGCAGGATCTGCGCGGCTTCGGCCATCGCTCCCGCATGCAGCAGATGGGCTATGCGCCGAGCGAGTTCGCCGGCCGCCCGGTGATCGCGCTGATCAACACCTGGAGCGATCTCAACCCCTGTCACAGCCATTTCCGCCAGCGCGCCGAGGAGATCAAGCGCGGCGTCTGGCAGAGCGGTGGCTTTCCGGTCGAACTGCCGGCGCTGTCCCTTTCAGAGACATTTATGAAGCCGACCACCATGTTCTATCGCAATCTGCTGGCGATGGAGGTGGAGGAGATGCTGCGCTCGCAGCCGATCGACGGCGCCGTGCTGATGGGCGGCTGCGACAAGACCACGCCGGGGCTGCTGATGGGGGCGATCAGCGCCGACATCCCGGCGCTGTTCATGCCAGCGGGGCCGATGCTGCGCGGCAATGCCGCCGGCGAGACGCTCGGCAGCGGCTCGGATGTGTGGAAATACTGGGCCGAGTTGCGCGCCGGCACGATCACGCCGGCCGCCTTCGCCGCCATCGAGGGTGGCATCGCCCGCTCCCCGGGGCATTGCATGACGATGGGCACGGCGTCCACGATGACCTCCGCCGTCGAGGCGCTCGGCTTCACCCTGCCCGGTTTCGCCTCCATCCCCGCCGTCGATTCGCGTCACGCGCAGGCGGCGGCGGCGAGCGGGCGGCGCATCGTCGCGATGGCGTGGGAGGATCTGAAACCCTCCGACCTGCTCACCGCCGCCTCGTTCGACAATGCGGTGACGACGGCGCTGGCGCTCTCGGGTTCGACCAACGCGATCGTGCATCTGATCGCCCTGGCGCGCCGCGCCGGCGTGCCGCTCGACCTCGACCGTTTCGACACCCTCGCCCGGCGCACCCCGGTGCTCGCCGACATCCGCCCGGCCGGCCGGTTTCTGATGGAGGATTTCTATTACGCCGGCGGCCTCTCCGCGCTGCTCGTCGAACTCGGCGACCTGCTCGATCTGTCGGCCCGCACGGTGAGCGGGCTGAGCCTCGGCGAGGCGATCGCCGGGGCGCGGATTTTCAACACCGAGGTGATCCGCCGGCGCGGCAATCCGCTCACCCCGAGCGACGGTCTCGCGGTGCTGCGCGGCTCGCTCGCCCCCGACGGCGCGGTGATCAAGCCACCGGCGATGGAGGCACGGCTGCTGCGCCATCGCGGCCCGGCGGTGGTGTTCGAGGATTACGCCGATCTGGCCGCGCGCATCGACGATCCGGCGCTGGTGGTGAGCGCCGAGAGCGTGCTGGTGCTCCGCAATGCCGGCCCGGTCGGCGCGCCGGGCATGCCGGAATGGGGGCAGTTGCCGATTCCGCAAAAGCTCCTGCGCCAGGGCGTGCGCGACATGCTGCGCATTTCCGACGCGCGGATGAGCGGGACCAGCTATGGCGCCTGCGTGCTGCACGTGGCGCCGGAATCGGCGGTGGGTGGCCCGCTCGCGCTGGTGCGCGAGGGCGACATGATCGAACTCGACGTGCCGGCGCGGCGCCTCTCGCTGCTGGTCGAGCCGGCCGAGATGGCCAGCCGGCGGGCCGCCTGGGTGGCACCGAGGCCGCGCATCACACGCGGTTTCGGCCAGTTGCACCGGCTGCATGTGACGCAGGCGGATCGCGGCTGCGATTTCGACTTTCTCGAACACGGCGCACCGACGCCGGAGCCTGAAATCCACTGAACCACACCATTGCGGTCTGGGCGATCGCGGCACTGGCGACCGCCGGGGTGATCCTGCGCCCCTGGCGGCTGCCGGAAGCCGTCTGGGCGGTGCTCGGGGCGGCGGCACTCGTCGGCGGCGGCCTGCTTCCAGTGCGCGCGGCCTGGCAGGCGGTCGGACGCGGCGGCGACGTCTATCTGTTCCTGACCGGGATGATGCTGCTCTCCGAAATCGCCCGACGCGAGGGGTTGTTCGACTGGCTGGCCGCTCTCGCGGTGCGCCACGCGCGCGGCTCGGGGCGCCGGCTGTTCCTGCTGATCTACGTCGTCGGCACGGTGGTCACGGTGTTCATGTCGAACGATGCGACGGCCGTCGTGCTGACACCGGCGGTATTTGCCGCTGCCCGGGCGGCGCGGGCCGAACCGCTACCCTATCTCTATATCTGCGCCTTCATCGCCAACGCGGCGAGTTTCGTGCTGCCGATTTCCAATCCTGCCAATCTGGTGCTCTACGGCCGCCATATGCCGGCTCTGCTGCCCTGGCTGTCGCATTTCGCCCTCGCCTCGGCGGCCGCCATTTTGGCGACCTACCTCGCCTTGCGGATCGCGCAGCGGGCGGCGTTGCGCCAGCCGGTCGCACGGGAGATGGCGTTGCCGCCGCTTTCTGGCGGTGGGCGTGCGGCGGCGGCGGGCATCGCGGCGACCGCCAGCTTGCTGCTGCTGGTCTCCGGTTTCGATCTGCCGCTCGGCCTGCCCACCTGCGTGGCCGGGGCGATGACGGCGGCGCTGGTGCTGATCGCCCGCCGTGCGTCTCCCTGGCCGGTGCTCGGCGGGATCGCCTGGAGCGTGCTGCCGCTGGTCGCCGGGCTGTTCGTGCTGGTGGAGGGTGTGGCCCAGACCGGCGTCATCGCTCTGCTCGCCGGCGCCCTACACCGCGCGGCGCAGGCATCGGTCGTCGGTACCGCCTGGGGCAGCGGCACCGGCCTCGCGCTGCTGTGCAACATGATGAACAATCTGCCCGCCGGGCTGATCGCGAGTTCGCTCGTCACCGCCGGAGAGCTGCCACCGCGGGTGACCGACGCGCTGCTGGTCGGCGTCGATCTCGGCCCCAATTTGTCGATCACCGGTTCGCTGGCGACCATTCTCTGGCTCACCGCGCTGCGCCGCGAGGGGATGAGTGTAAGCTTTGGCCAGTTTCTGCGGCTCGGCACCCTGGTGATGCCGCCGGCGCTGCTGCTTGCCCTATGGTTGACCATTTTTTGAAATCAGACGGTTAATCAGGAAATATTGGTAAATATTAACCATTTGTTCACTTTATGGTCTGAATGGAACGAAACGTGTCACCACGGCGCTGGCTCGCCGGATCTTTCGTCAGACCTGCCGCCAGACCTGCGGCCGGACCTTTGGCAGGATCTTCGGCAGCAGCCTGCGGCACCGCCTCGGCGAGCGCTGCGGTCAATGCCTTCAGCGTGTAAGGCTTGGGCAGAAAGCGCATGTCCTCCGCCGCGAGGTCGCGCCGCAGCGTCTCTGCCGCATAGCCGGAGACCAGCAGGGCGGGCAGGCCGGGCCAGCGCGCGCGTAGCTGGCGCACCAGCGCCGGACCATCGATGCCGGGCATCACCACATCGCTCACCAGCGCCGCCGGCGCCTCGTGCTGGGTCGCCAGCATGGCGAGCGCGGCCTCGGCATTCTCCGTGCCCAGCACCCGCCAGCCCTGCTGGCGCAGCGCGCGCTCGGCGAGCCGGCGCACCGGCTCCTCGTCCTCCACCAGCACCACCAGCCGGCCGGCGGCCGGTGCGGCGATGGCCGGTGGCAAAACGGCCGGCGCCGGCAGCCCGACGGTGGCCTGCTCGGCGACATCGTGGCGCGGCAGATAGATGCGAAAGCGGCTGCCACGACCGGCCTCGCTCTCGACCGCGAGAAAACCGTCGGACTGGCGCACGATACCATGCACGGTGGAGAGACCGAGCCCATTGCCGCCGTGTTCCCGCCGCGTGGTGAAAAACGGGTCGAAGATGCGCGGCAGCACCTCGGGCGGGATGCCGACGCCGCTATCTTCCACCTCGATCATCACATAGCGCCCAGGCGGGATGGTCTCCGAGCCGCGACTCTGCGGGCGGAACAGCGTCACATGGCCGCTGCGCAGGATCAGCCGACCACCTTCCGGCATCGCATCGCGCGCATTCACCGCGAGATTGACCAGCACCTGATCGAGCTGTGAGGGATCGACCCGCACCATGCGCCCCGGCGTTTCGAGATCGAGTTCGAGCACCACCCGCCCGCCGAGCAGGCGGCGCAGCAGATCGGCGATGTCGGTGATCGCCGCGTTCACCCGCACGATGCGCGGCTGTAGCGTCTGCTGCCGGCCGAAGGCGAGCAGTTGGCGCACCAGCGCCGCGCCGCGTTCGGCGCTGCGGCGGATCTGCACCACATCCTCGCGCGCTTCGCCGGCGGTATCGGGACGCACCAGCACCATGTCGGCGGCACCGATGATCGCGGTCAGCAGATTATTGAAATCATGGGCGATGCCGCCGGCGAGCTGGCCCACCGCCTGGAGCTTCTGGCTATGCGCGAGTTGCGCCTCCAGCCGCTTCTGCACACTGATGTCGGAGAGCCGCAGGATCAGCCCGCTGATGCTGCCATCGGCCTCGCGCAGCACCACCCCGCTCACCTCCATCGCCGGCTCGTCCGCAGCCCCGGGGCGGCCGAGCCGGGTGGCGAAGCGCGATGGCGGCCGGCGGCCGGCGAGCGCGGGTGCCAGCGCCTCCCAGATCTCGGCACGCTCCTCGGGCGGAAACAGGGTCAGCGCCGGGCCGCCGGCGGCCACATCGGCGCCGAGCATCCGGCGCAGCGTCTCATTCACCCGCACGATCCGCCCGGCGCGATCGATGATCAGCAGGCCGGTGGTGGAATCCTGCACCAGGGCGGTGAGCAATTCGTCGAGCGGCTGCGCCAGCCGCTCGATCAGCCGAGTCTTGCGCCAGCCGAGCCGGCGCAGCCGATTACGCCAGCCGCCGCTGCTCATTGCACCGCACGCATCCGTGCCTGCACGCGCCCTTGCAGGCGCCAGACATAGGCGATCAATTCGGCCACCGCCTTGTAATGCTCGGGCGGAATGTCGTCATCCAGCGGGACGAGAAAAAGCGCGCGCGCCAGCGGCGGGTTAGCGACCATCGGCACCCGATGCTCCTCTGCCGCGGCGCGGATGCGCGCTGCCATCTCGTCGGCTCCTTTGGCGACTACCTGCGGTGCGGCATTCTTGTCCCGATCGTAGCGTAAAGCTACCGCATAATGCGTCGGGTTGGTGACAACGACGGTCGCCTCTGCAACCGCTGCGAGCATCCGCTTGCGCACCCGCTGCCGGCGCAGTTGGCGCAGCCGGTTCTTCACCTGCGGATCGCCGTCGTTTTCCTTGGTCTCCTGCTTCAGTTCCTCACGACTCATGCGCAGGCTCTGACCGAAGCGGCGACGCACCAGAAATATATCCACCGCGGCAATCGTCGCCTGAATCGCCAGCAGCGGCACCAGCAGATGGAGCAGTTGGCCGGTCAGGTGGGCGACGAGCAGCGGCGCCGGCCAATGCACGGCGCTCGCAAGGCTCGGCAGATCGGCGACGATGACGTACCAGCAGGCCGCCCCGACGACGCCGATCTTGGCGACATCCTTGAGCAGGGTCACGCCAGAACTGGCGCCGAACAGCCGCGAGAGGCCACGCATCGGGCTGAGCCGGGCGAGGCTCGGCAGCAGCGCCATGATATTCATCACACCGCCGGTCTGCACGACGTTCGCCGCCACCGCGGCCAGCACGCTGGCGCCGAGAAACGGTGCCAGCGCATGCAGTAGCGCCATCGCGGCCGCATCGAGCACCGCAGCGCCATTGTCGGTGAGATCGAGCCGATAGCTCTGCGAGAGAAATACCGTGAGCCGCGCGGTCAGTTCCCGCGCCGCATGCGGTGCCGTCACCATCAGCAGCAGGGCGGCGATCACCAGCGCCATCAGCGCCGGCACCTCGCGCGAGAGCGCCACCTGCCCCTGCTCCTGCGCCTTGCGCAGCCGGTTTGGGGTGGCTGCTTCGGTGCGGTCTTCAGCGCCCTCGGCCATCTCTCTCGCCGCTAGATGGTGACTTCAGCCTGCGCCGGCCCGCGATCATGATCAAAAAAAGCCGGGCAGATTGCCGAAACCGTCCCGCATCGCCGCCCCCCAGGCGGTCAGCATGGCGGTCGAGAGCATGCCGAGCAGCACCAGGCCGGTAAGGATCTGCGCCGGCATGGCGACGAAATAGATTTGCAGATTGGGTACCAGCCGGGAGATCAGCGCCATCCCCACCTGCCAGACCAGGCCGACGAGCAGGAAGGGGCTGGCCAGTTGCATCGCCAGCGAGAACGAACGCAGCACCCCGCGCAGCACCATCTCCGTCGCATCGCCGACCGGCAGCATGACGCCAGGGGGAAAGACGTGATAGGTGCCAACCAGCGCCGAAAGCAGCAGGGCATGCAGCCGCGTCGAGAGGATCAGCAGCGGCGCGATCAGCCCGAACAACCGCACCGCCTCGGGCGAGGCCCCCCCCGCCGCGCGATCCGGCAGCAGCACCGAGGAGAGCCCGACCGAGAGCGAGAGCACCTCGCCCGCCGCCGGCAGCGCCAGCATCAGCAGCCGGGCGAGCAGGCCGAACCAGACCCCGATCAGCACCTCGGCGGCCACCATCACCATGAGGTGGGCGATATCCCCCGGCACCGCCGGCTCGAGCGGCGCGAGCAGCGGCAGCAGCAACAAAGTGAGCGCCAGAGCCAGGGCGAGGCGCACGCTCGGCGGCAGGCTCGCTTCCCCCAGCCCTGGTAGCAACAGAAGGGCCGCCGACAGCCGCGCCAGCACCATCACGAAGGCGAACGCCCAGCCGGGCAGCAAGCTCGGGAGGGATGCGAGCTGCGCCGCATCGGCCGCACTCATGAGCCACCGATCGCCACCAGCCTGTCGAACAGCGTAGTGGTGTAATGCGACAGAGAGGCGAACATGAACGGCCCGGTGATCACCAGCGCCGCGCAGAGCGCGAGCACCTTGGGGACGAACATCACCGCCGGGTCGTTGATCTGCGTCACCGCCTGCACCAGGGCGATGATCAGGCCGACGACCAGCCCGGCCAGCAACGGCGGGCCGCCGACCTGCATCATCACCAGCATGCCCTCGCGCATCACTGCGCCGATTTCACCCTCGTTCATTCGCCCCGCCTTTTGCCGGACCACGCCAAAATCGTATTGCCGGTGTTCAGATCGGCATGTTCATGATCTGCTGATAGGCCTGCACCATGCGGTCGCGGATCGCGACCGTCGTCTGCAACACGACTTCCGCCTTGTTCACGGCCGTGACCACTTCGGAGAGATTGCCGCCGCCGGCGATCGCCTGCATCGATTGCGTCTCCGCCTGATGCCCGGTGTCGACCGCATCGCCGATCGCGCGTTGCAGGGCGCCGCCGAAGCTCGATGCGCCGGAATCGCCGATCGCGCTGCCGCCGGATTCCGTCGCCTGATAGGCGCCGGCCACCGAGGAGGGCGTCACCGTCAACGAGAGCGGGGTCATTTCAGCATCGCGATGGTGCGGCTCAGCATGCCGCGCGTGACCTGCAGCACCGAGAGGTTGGCCTCATAGGTGCGCTGCGCATCGCGCATGTCCATCAGCTCGACGAAACTGTCGACATTCGGCGTCTGCACGTACCCCTGCGGGTCGGCGGCCGGATTGGCGGGGTCGAAACGCTTGGGAAACGCCGTCGTATCGCGCCCGACCTGCTTCACGCTCACCGTCTCGATGCCGAGGCTGCTATCGAGCTTGTTTTGAAACGTCACCGTCTGGCGCTGATACGGCGCGATGCCGGGCGCCGAGCCGGTGGTTTCCTGATTGGCCAGATTTTCCGCCACCACCCGCAGCCGCGTCGCCTGCGCGTCCATGCCGGCGGAGGAAATATTCAGTGTCTTGCTCAGATCCATGACAGGGGCCTCGTCGCGCGCTGCGCTCAGGTGATGGCGGTGTGGAACATGGTCAGATAGGTTTTGTAGAGATTGGTGACCAAGGCATGCGCATCGTCGGTCTGTGCCACCTTGGTGAGTTCCTTCTCGATGGCAACGGCATTGCCGTCTGGCGCGCGTTCGCTCGGCAGCGCCTGCACGTCGGGCTGCAACGGCGCCCCCTGCGTGCCGGCGAGATGCAGGGGATTGGTGCGCACCGGCGAGGCGGCGGTCTGCGCCGCCAGGGTTTTCGCGAAGGGTTGCAGATCCTTGGCGACGAAGCCGGGCGTATCGGCATTGGCGATGTTCTGCGCCAGCAACACCTGGCGCTCATCGACCCAGGCGAGCTTGCGATCAGCCAGTTGAAACAGCCCGATATCGGCAAATCCCATGCGCCGGACCCTCCTCGCCCGCCGGCAGCCGGCGACGCGGGATGCACCATGGCACCGCAATACTGAATTTTCGGTAAACTGACTTTCTTGCTTCAGTCTGCGCCGGCCCGCACCCCCAACTTAATCACGTCATGCTAAGGGTTCGGTAATCGGTTTCTGTTTTCATGCGCGGGTATGAAACACACCCGCGCCCTGCCGTTGTTGGAAACGCCCTGGCCACAGCCCGACCGGCGCAGCGCGGCGTTGCAGCGCGCCGATCTGCTGGCCGCCATGCTGCGCATCGCCCGCGTGCTGGTGCTGCGCGAGCGCCGCGTCGATCTCGCCGGACTCGAAGACGAAGTCGGCCGGCTGTGCGCGGCCACGCTCGATCTGCCACTCGATGAAGGACGCGGCCTGCTGATCGCGTTGCATACGCTGGCCAGCGAGCTCGATACGCTGCTCGGCCTGCTGCGCGTGCAGGAGGCATAACCCCCACCACCGCTCCCGCAACCACCCGGCAAAAGGCCGTTCCATGCTTCCCAACACACATTCCATGCTGCTCGCCGCTGCCGCCCTCGCGGCGGTCATCGGGCTGATTTTTCTGGTTCAGCGGCTGGTTCGCGCCGGCGGGCTACTGCCGCGCAACGCCGGCGCGCGCATGACGGTGGCGGAGGTGATCGCGCTCGATCCGCGCCGGCGGCTGCATCTCGTGCGCTGCGACGGGCGGCATCTGCTGCTGCTCACCGGCGGCCCGCAGGATCTCTCGCTCGGCTGGCTGGCCGAGCAGGAGCGCGCGCCATGAGGCGCTGGGGCCTGCTGCTGCTGGCGGCCGGCGTGCTGCTGCCGTTCGCCGCCTCGGCGCAGTCGCTCAACATCGATCTCGGCGCCGCCGGGCAGGCCGGGGCGACCAGCCGGATCATCCAGCTCACCGTGCTGATCACCGTGCTCTCGCTGGCGCCGAGTCTGCTGGTGATGGTGACGGCGTTTACCCGCATCGTCATCGTGCTCTCGCTGCTGCGCAGTGCGATCGGCGCGCAGACCACGCCGCCGACGGCGGTGCTGATGGGCCTTGCGCTATTCCTCACCTTCTTCGTGATGCAGCCGGTGCTCGATCAGGCGTGGAGTGCCGGGCTGCTGCCGATGACGCAGGGCCATCTGTCGGAGATCGAGGGGCTGCGGCTGGCCGCCGAGCCGTTCCGCCGCTTCATGTCGGCCAATCTGCACGGCAGCGATCTGAAGCTGTTTCTCGACCTCGCCCATCTGCCGCCGCCGCCGAGCCCAGCCGAGACGCCATGGCGGGCGCTGATTCCGGCGTTCATGGTGGGCGAGTTGCGCCGCGCCTTCGAAATGGGGTTTTTGCTGTTTCTGCCGTTCATGATCATCGACATGGTGGTCGCCTCGGTGCTGATGAGCATGGGCATGATGATGCTGCCGCCGAGTTCGATCTCGCTGCCGTTCAAGCTGATTTTCTTCGTGCTGGTCGATGGCTGGCGGCTGGTCGCCGGCAGCTTGGTGCAGAGTTTCGCGCCGGGTTGAAGATCGGGAAGTGTAGACTACACGGCGCGCCAGCGCTGCCAGCCCGCCGCGCGCAGCGTGCAGGCCGGGCAAGTGGCGCAGCCGAAGCCCCAGGGATGGCGGCTCCCACGCTCGCCGAGATAGCAGGTGTGGGTCTGCTCGACGATGATCGCGGTCAGCGCCGCGCCGCCGAGTTGTTCGCCGAGCGCCCAGGTGGCGGCCTTGTCGATCCACATCAGCGGTGTCTCCAGCACGAAGCGCCGCTGCATGCCGAGATTGAGGGCGAGCTGCATCGCCTTGATCGCATCGTCGCGGCAGTCGGGATAGCCGGAGAAATCGGTCTCGCACATACCGCCGACGATGCGACGCAGCCCGCGCCGGTAGGCGATCGCCGCCGCATAGGTGAGGAACAACAGGTTGCGCCCAGGCACGAAGGTGTTCGGCAAGCCCTCGGCGGTCATGCCGATCGCCGCCTCGCTGGTGAGCGCGCTGTCGCCGATCGCGGCGAGCGCGCCGCTCACATCGAGCAGATGATCCGCCCCCAGCCGCGCCCCCCAACCGTTCAGCGCGCCCAGCGCCGCGCGCAGCGGGGCGCGGCAGGCGAGTTCCACCGCATGGCGCTGGCCATAGGCAAACCCCACGGTCTCGACATGGGCAAAGCGCGCCAGCGCCCAGGCGAGGCAGGTGGTGGAATCCTGCCCGCCGGAGAACAGCACCAGCGCATGATCGTTCCCGGCGGCCTCCATGCTCTATACCTCCAACGCGACGCAGACCGGCACATGATCGGAGGTCTGCGGCCAGTCGCGCGCCTCGCTCAGCGTGATCTGCTGGCGGAGGGCGGAGCGCAGATCGGCGCTGACCCAGATGTGATCGAGCCGGCGGCCACGGTTGGAGGCGCGCCAGTCGCGGTTGCGATAGGACCACCAGGTGAAATGCGGCTGCGGCGGCGGCACGAAATGGCGCACCGCGTCGATGAAGCCGGTCGCCATCCAGGCATCGAGGCCGGCGGTTTCGACCGGCGTATGGCTGACGACGTCGAGCAGTTGGCGATGGTTCCACACATCGCTCGGCAGTGGGGCGACGTTGAGATCGCCGAGCAGAATGCTGCGGCGCGGCGGATGCGCTGCGAACCAGGCGCGCGTCTCGGCCAGCATGGCGAGTTTATGAGCGAATTTCGCATTGAGCGCCGGATCGGCGATATCGCCGCCGGCCGGGATATAGAAATTATGCAGCACCACCGGCCCCGTTGCGCAGTCGAGCGCCACCGCGAGGTGGCGGCTGTCGCCCTTGTTGCACCAGTCCGGCGCATCGGCGAGCACGGTGAACGGCAGACGGGAAAGAATCGCCACCCCGTTGTAGCCCTTCATCCCGCGGCCGAACACATGCGGATAGCCGAGCGCGCGCAGGGCCGCCTCGGGAAACAGCGGGTCCGGCACCTTGGTTTCCTGCAGGCAGATCACCTCCGGGTCGAGCGCCGCGATCAGCCCCGGCAGTAGCGGCAGGCGCAGGCGGAGCGAGTTGATGTTCCAGGTGGCGATGCGCAGCCTCACGGGTGGATGCGGGTCCGCACGCGGCCCACGCCCTCGATCTCGCCGCTCAGCACATCGCCGCGCCCCACCGCCGCGACCCCCTCGGGCGTGCCGGTGAAGATCAGATCGCCCGGCGCCAGGGCGACGTAGCGCGAGAGATAGGCGATCACCTCCGGCACGCTCCAGATCATCCGCGAAAGATCGGACTCCTGGCGGACGGCGCCGTTCACCATGAGGGCGATGCGCCCCCGCGCCGGATGGCCGATGCGTGCGGCGGGTGCGATCTCGCCGATCGGGGCGGCGTGGTCGAAGCCCTTGCCCATGTCCCATGGCCGGCCGGCCTTCTTCGCCTCGCCCTGCAGATCGCGCCGCGTCATGTCGAGTCCGGCGGCATAGCCCCAGACGTGACCGAGGGCGGCCTGTTCGGCGATCTCGGCCCCACCGGTGCCGATCGCGACGACCAGTTCCATCTCGTGATGCAGCGCGCCGGTCATCGGCGGATAGGGCATGTCGGCATCGCCGGTCAGCACCGCATCGGCCGGCTTGGTGAAGAAGAACGGCTCTTCACGGTCCGGATCGCCGCCCA
>DAHXNW010000285.1 GCA_027365195.1 Acetobacteraceae bacterium | reverse complement strand
TCGATGGTTTCCACCGCTTCGCCGCCGCCCAGAACCTCGGCCTGACGGAGATTGCCGTCGAGGTGCTCGACACCCCGGCGGATGGCGATCTGCTGGGTCTCGCCTTCGCGCTGAATGCGGTGCATGGCCGCCCGCTCACCTTGAGCGACCGGCGCGCCTTCGCCGAGCGCCTGCTGCGCGCGCATCCCGATTGGGCGGATCGCGAGATCGGCCGGCGGGCCGGGCTGGTGCAGCCGACGATCGGCAAGATCAGGCAGGCGCTGGAACGCGAGGCGGCGATCGCTCCGGCGGAGAGCCGCATCGGCCGGGACGGGCGAAGCTATCCGGCCACCGTCCGCGCCGAGAGTGACACCAATGGTGAAGCAAGCAGCGCCGGCGATCGCCCTTCGCTGCTGAGCGCCATCGCCCAGGCCATCACCCCGGCCGAGCGGATCGCCCAGCGCGAGATCGTGCAGTATCTGAAACGCCTCGCCGACAGCCTGGAGGCGCAGGACAGCCTCGCGGGCTTCGAGACCATCGAGGATGCCGCCGCTGCCTGCCGGGCGGTGCTCGGCGCGGCGGGGGCCGAGGCTTTGGCCGGCCAACTCGGCTGGTCGAGCCGCAACATCGTCCTGATCGCCGCCGCCCTCGGCGATACGGGCGCGGTGTGATGTCGGCGCGGGTCGTCCAAGAGCAGGATCGCGCGGCTTCCCCCGCGCAGATGGCGGTGCGAATCCGACCCCCGCGCTCCACACCCATCGACGTGAAGGCGCTGATCGTCAAACCGGTGATGCCCGGCGTGATCAGCCGCCTGATCATCGACCATCATTACCTGCACGCCATGCCCTCGCCCTGCTGGCGCTGCTTTGGTGTCTATGCCGGCGATACGCTGATGGGTGGGGCGGTGTTCACCGCCGGCCCGCGCCACGGCTATCGCGTGCTGTCGGGCGCAAGGCCGCAGCAGGTGGCGATCCTGGCCCGGCTGTGGCTTGCCGACGATTTGCCGAAGAATGCCGAAAGCCGGACCCTCGCAATGCTGATCCATCTGCTACGGCGCGAGGGCGCGTGGAAGCTGCTGCTCTCCTATGCCGATCCAGGTGCCGGCCATGAGGGGGTGATCTATCGCGCCTCGGGCTGGCTCTATCTCGGCAAGGGTGAGCCATCCCGCTATCTCGATCTTGGCGACGGCAGGCCGGTCCATCCGTGCACCGCCTATGGCCGGCTCGGCACCAACAATCTCGGCCATCTCCACCGGACCGGCATCGACGCGCGGCAAATGATCCAGGCCGGCAAGCACCGCTACGCCTATGTGCTCGATCCGGCCTGGCGCTGGCGGCTGCGCGATGCGGCGCTGCCCTATCCGGGCAAGGTGGCTGCGCCATGAGCCGCCGCAGCCGCGACTTCAAGGCGGAATACGCCAGGCGGATCGCGCGCGGCACGGCGCGCGGTCTGACCCGCTCACAGGCACGCGGCCACGCAAGGCCAAGCGAGCCGCCGATCCGCCCTCGTCTGATGTCGGTGGCACCGCACTTCGATCGCCGACTTGAGGAAGGGCTGCAAGCGATCAAGGCTGGCGGCACGCTCGCCGCGAGTGCGAAGGCCGCGCATATCGCACCGGAACGCCTGCGCCGCTATCTGGC
>DAHXNW010000190.1 GCA_027365195.1 Acetobacteraceae bacterium | reverse complement strand
CGCCCCCCAATGCGTCCAGCCGCCGGCGCCGGGGCAATCCGCCTCGGCGGCGCGGGAGAGTTCGCGCACCAGCCCGACCACCGGATAGCCGACCCTGCGGGTGCTTTCGGCCAGTGCCGCGCCATTAAGTCGTTCGCGCCGCGCCGCCGCGCCGATCGCCGCCGCCGCCTCTGTCGGGATCAGCCCGAGGCCGGCCTGCGCGCGGGCCAGCGCCGCCTCGACATCGAGCATCGCCTGGAGCAGGGCGCCCTCGTCGAACACCGCGCGCATCGCATCGCTGCCGTAGAGCGTGCCCCAAATGGCGCCATCGGCTGGGTTAGTCGCCATTATAGTTCCAAAAAGACGGTTTCATTCGCGCCTTGCAGCACAATGTCGATCGCCCAGTCCGTCGGCCCAGCGGCCTTGGCGATCAGGCTCGCGCGGCGTGCCGGATCGGCGATGGCGCCGAGCAGCGGATCCTCGGCGTTCAGCGCCTCGTCGGCGAAATAGACGCGGGTGAACAGCGGCTTGAGCAGGCCACGGGCGAAGATGGCGAGCGCGCAATGCGGCGCCTGCCACGCATTGCCCGCCGCGGGCAGCGGCCCCGGCTTGATCGTGGTGAAGCGGCAGCGCCCCTCGGCATCGGCGCTCGCGCGGCCGAAGCCGGGGAAGCGGGCATCGGCCGGCGGTGTGGCCTGCCAGAGTTCCACCGCGGCATCGCCGACCGGTGCGCCATCGCCATCCCGGAGGCCGATGGTGAGGCCGATCCGTTCGCCGACGGCGCCGAATCGCGTCAGATCGGCCCATTCCGGGTGCAGGATGAGATGCCAATATGGCCCGATCGTCTGGCTGCCGGTGGCCAGCATCAGGGCGTCTCCATCGGCGTCGCCGCCGCCCCGCGCAGCACGATGTCGAAGCGGTAGCCGAGCGCCCATTCCGGCTCGGTGAGCGCAAGGTCGAAGCGCGCGACCAGCCGCGCGCGCGCCGCCGGATCGGCGATGGCGAGATAGATCGGGTCGAGCGCCAGCAGCGGATCGCCGGGAAAATACATCTGCGTGATCAGCCGCTGCGCGAAGCCGGCACCGAACAGCGAGAGATGGATGTGGTTCGGCCGCCAGGCGTTCGGGTGGTTGCGCCACGGATAGGCGCCCGGCTTGATCGAGACGAAGCGATAGGCGCCGTCATCGTCGGTGAACACCCGCCCTTCGCCGTGGAAATGCGGATCGAGCGGCGCGTCATGCGCATCCTGCGGATGGTCGTAGCGGCCGGCGGCGTTGGCCTGCCAGATCTCGATCATCGCCCCACGCAGCGGCCGCCCCGCCTCGTCGGTCAGCCGCCCGGCGACGATGATGCGCTCGCCGAGAGCCGCGCCCCCGGCATGGCGCGACAGATCGGCGAGCGGCGGATATCCGGCCGGCGCAAAGCGCGGCCCCAATGCCTCGCTGGCGGCGGCGAGTGCTGCGGGGAGGGCCAGCAGCGTCTGGCGCGGGGCGCGCCGCGCGGTGCTGGCATAGGCCGGGGCGTCGTAGGGCGGCTGGCTCATATCCGCGCTCACGCCTCGGCCTCCATTTCGCGCCCGGCCTCCATTTCGCGATAAACGCGCTTGGCGAGGCGCATCGCCGCATTGGCCGCCGGCACGCCGGCATAGACCGCGACATGCAGCATCGCCTCGGCGATATCCTGCGCACTCGCCCCGGTGTTGCGCGTGGCGCGCAGATGGAGCGCGAACTCCTCCTCATGGCCGAGCCCGGCGAGCAGGACGAGGGTGAGCATGCTGCGGGTGCGGCGGTCGAGCTGCGGGCGGCTCCACACCCCGCCCCAGGCGGCGGCGGTGATGAAATGCTG
>DAHXNW010000118.1 GCA_027365195.1 Acetobacteraceae bacterium | reverse complement strand
TGCAGCATCGCCGCCGCATCGCCGATCCGTCGCGCGCTCGCCATGTCGTGCGTGATGGCGATCGCCGTGCTGCCCAGCCGGCGCACGCAATCGACGATCAGCCCGTCGATCACCGCCCCCATGATCGGGTCCAGCCCGGTGGTCGGCTCGTCGAAGAACAGCATCTCGGGCTGGGCGGCGATGGCGCGGGCGAGGCCGACGCGCTTTTGCATGCCGCCGGAGAGTTCCGCCGGCGAGAGATCGCCCACGCTCGCGGCGAGGCCGACCTGCGCCAGCACGTCGCCGGCGCGCGCCCGCGCCTCTCGCCGCGTCACCTGCCGGCGCGCCAGCAGGCCGAAGGCGACGTTTTCCCACACGCTCAGGCTGTCGAACAGCGCCGCGTTCTGGAACAGCATGCCGATCTGCGCCCGCGCCGCCGCCCGTCCGGCACGATCCAACCGGGCCAAATCCTGGCCGTCGATCTCGATGCTACCGGCATCCGGCTCGATCAGCCCGAGGATGCATTTGAGCAGCACCGACTTGCCGCTGCCCGAGCCGCCGATCACCACCAAGGAGGTGCCGGCAGCCAGCTCCAGATCCACCCCATCGAGCACCAGCTTGGCGCCGAACGCCTTGCAAAGGCCACGCACGCGCAGCTTCGGCGCCGCCGCACTCATCGGGTGAAGAACATCTCGGTCACGACATAGTCGAAAGCGAGGATGAGCACCGAGGCCGTGACCACCGCCGCCGTGGTCGCAGCCCCCACCCCCTGCGCGCCGCCACGGCTGTGATAGCCGTTGTAGCAGCCGAGGAGGGCGATCAGAAAGCCGAAGACCGCCGCCTTGGCGAGGCCGGAGAGTACGTCCATCGTCTGCACGAAGGCGATCGTGCTGCTCAGATAATTCGCCGGATTGAAGCCGAGTTTCAGCGTGGCGATGATGAAGCCGCCGAACACGCCGAGGATGTCGGCCACCACCACCAGCAGCGGCAGGGCGATGGTGCCGGCGAGCAGGCGCGGGGCGACGAGGTATTTCATCGGGTCGGTGGCGAGCGTGCCGAGCGCGTCGATCTGGTCGCTCACCCGCATGGTGCCGATCTCGGCCGCCATCGCCGCGCCCACCCGTCCGGCGACCATCAGCCCGGCGAGCACCGGGCCGAGTTCGCGCGTGACGGAGAGCACCACGAGGCTCGCGATCGCCCCCTCGGCCGAGAAACGGGCGAAGCCGGTGAAGGATTGCAGCGCCAGCACCATGCCGGTGAAAATCGCCGTGAGCGCCACCACCGGTAGGCTGAAATAGCCGATGTCGAGCAGCGCGCGCAGGAACACCCGGCCGTAGAAGGGTGGGCGCAGCAGATGCGAGACGCCGGAGAGGCCAAACAGCGCGAGCCGCCCGGCGGTGCGACAGGCGGCGATCACCGAGGCACCGAGCGCGCCGAGCCAGCCGAGCAGGAGGTTCACGCGCGGCGGCCCGCGCGGCTTGTGAGTGAGGCGATCACGGCTTGCATGCGGCCGCCTGCCTAGCAGCGCCGGGCGGATGCGTCAAAGCCGGCTTGACGACCCCCCACCCTCTGCTGCGTGATAGCAAGATGCACCATGATGCGTCTCTGCTCGATGCCCTGCGCGCCGCGATCGGGGCGGCGCATGTGCTGACCGATGTGGCCGATACCGCGGCCTACGCCACCGATTGGCGCCGGCTGTATGAGGGAAGGCCGGCGGCGGTGCTGCGACCGGGGAGCACGGCGGAGGTGGCGGCGGTGGTGCGGCTCTGTGGCGCGGCCGGTGCGGCGCTGGTGCCGCAGGGCGGCAACACCAGCATGGTCGGCGGCGCGACCCCGTCGGAGTCCGGGCGGGAGTTCGTGCTCAGCCTCGGCCGCCTCAACCGCATCCGCGATCTCGACCCGATCGACCAGACCCTGTCGATCGAGGCCGGCGCCACGCTGCACGCGGGGCAGCAGGCGGCACTGGAGGCGGATTGTCTGCTGCCGCTCGCCATCGGCTCGCAGGGCAGCGCGCAGATCGGCGGCGTACTCTCCACCAACGCCGGCGGCAACAACACGCTGCGCTATGGCAATGCGCGCGAGATGGTGCTGGGTCTCGAAGTGGTGCTGCCCGACGGACAGGTTTGGGACGGGCTGCGCCGGCTGCGCAAGGACAACACCGGCTATTGCCTGCGGCAGTTGTTCGTCGGCGCCGAAGGCACGCTCGGCGTGATCACCGCCGCCGTGCTGAAGCTGCAACCAAGGCCGCGACAGAGCGCCCTCGCCTTCTGCGCGGTCGCCTCGGAGGATGCCGCCCTCGCGCTGTTCACCCGCTGCCATCGCGCCGATCCGGCGGCGGTGCAGGCGTTCGAATACATGGGCGGCCTCGGGGTGGCGCTGGTGCTGCGCCACATCCCTGGCACCTCGCTGCCGCTCGCCATGCCTGCGGCGCATTATGCGCTGATCGAACTGGCGACGCCGCGCGCCGATGCCGATCTGTCGGCGCAATTGGAGGCGCTGCTCGCCGGAGCACTGGCCGAGGGCATCGTGCAGGACGCCGTCATCGCCGCCTCGGAGGCGCAAGCGCAGGCGATCTGGCGGCTGCGCGAGGAGCATTCGGAGGCACAGAAGCGCGCCGGTGCCTCGATCAAGAACGACATCTCGGTGCCGGTCTCGCGCGTGCCGGCCCTGCTGCGCGAGGCGCGCGCCGCCTGCGAGGCGCTGCTGCCCGGCGTGCGGGTGGTGGCGTTCGGCCATCTCGGCGATGGCAACATCCATTTCAATCTGGAACAGCCCGAGGCGATGGCGGCGGCCGATTTTCTGGCGCGCGACCATGAGATCATGGATACGGTGAACGCGGTGGTGCGCCGCCTCGGCGGCAGCTTCTCCGCCGAGCACGGTGTCGGCCGGCTGAAACCCTACATGATGCCGGATTGGCGCGGCGGGGCGGAGCTCGATCTGATGCGGCGCATCAAGCAGGCGATCGATCCGCAAGACATCATGAATCCCGGCAAGTTGCTGCCGCCACGATAAATCGCCGAGAGATTACAGCGCGCGGCGCTCCAACTGGCTCTCGCGCATGATGCGTTCGTGGCCGTCGAGCGCGCTTTTGACGCGATACTGACAGTCGCGCGCCTCCACCGGCATCAGCCGCAGCACGGTGTACACGCCGCGTGGGATGTTCACGTCGAGGCGACCGGGGACGAAGTCTAGCCGGTCGCCGATGCCGAATTTATGAGCCAGGGACATGGGGCCACCCGCGCGTTGGAGGGAGGGGAGCAGGGTCGTCCGGCGGCGGCATCGCTGCCGCCGCCAGCCAGCATCAGGCGGCCTGCAGATTGACCGCGGAGGTCTTGCCCTGCTGCCCGCGCTCGAGTTCGAAGCTCACCTTCTGGCCATCGTTGAGATGGCCGAGGCCCGAACGCTCGACGGCGGAGATGTGCACGAACACATCCTTCGAGCCATCATCGGGCTGGATGAATCCGAAGCCCTTTTGCGCGTTGAACCATTTTACCGTTCCAGTTGTCATCTGCGTCTTTCGCTCAATAAACCCGGCGACCCGCAATACGCGGGCCGAAATACTTTTCAGGAGTGGGAATGGGTCGGATGCAAAGCGCTGCTCGACAAGCCGCTATCAACCCAGGCAGAAAAGCGCCTTCGCCTTCTATGCGCCGATGGCAGCGAAAGTGCAAGCCGGACTTGTCGGCGGTAGTTGGTCAGTTGGAAAGCAAGCCGGCACCGGTCCGCACCCCCACCTGTCCACCCACGACAGTATACTGAATGGGTGGCCGGGTGGGGGTGCGGGCCGGAGCCGAACTTCAAACTGACCCACTACCTTGTCGGCACAGAATGGGGCGATCATATTCGTGGCATGTCCGATCCGCTGACCCTCACGCTCAATGGCGAGGCACGCCTGCTCGCCGCCCCGATCACCCTGGCCGCCCTGCTGGCCGATCTCGGTCTCGACACGCGCAAAATAGCGGTGGAGCGCAACGAGGCGATCGTGCCGCGTTCGGCCTATGGCGCGGTCTGGCTGGCACCGGGCGATGCGCTCGAAATCGTGCATTTCATCGGAGGAGGCTGAACCATGCACGGCACGCACCCGACGGCGCCGGAGGCCGACCCGAAGGAGGCGATCGATGATGGCTGGGTGGTCGCCGGCCGGCGCTTTAACTCGCGCCTGATCGTCGGCACCGGGAAATACCGCGACCTGCCGCAGACCGCCGCGGCGATCGAGGCGAGCGGGGCGGAGATCGTCACCGTCGCGGTGCGCCGGGTCAATCTGTCGGACCGCGCTGCGCCGATGCTGCAGGATTACGTCGATCCGGCGCGCTACACCTATCTGCCCAACACCGCCGGCTGCCACACAGCGCAGGAGGCGGTGCGCACGCTGCGTCTCGCGCGCGAGGCGGGCGGGTGGAACCTCGTCAAGCTCGAAGTGCTCGGCCCGCCGCCGTTGCTCTATCCCGACATGCCGGCGACGTTCGAGGCGGCGGAGGCGCTGCTGCGCGATGGATTCGAAGTGATGGTGTATTGCGCCGACGATCCGCTCGCGGCGCAGCGGCTGGAGGCGATGGGGTGCGTGGCCATCATGCCGCTCGGCGCGCCGATCGGCTCGGGCCTCGGTATTCAGAACCCGGCGATGCTGTCGATGATGATCGCACAGGCAAAGGTGCCGCTGCTGGTCGATGCCGGCGTCGGCACCGCCTCGGATGCGGCGATCGCGATGGAGCTCGGCTGCGACGCGGTGCTGCTTAATTCGGCGATCGCCCATGCCAGGGAGCCAGTGCTGATGGCGCGCGCGATGCGCGCCGCCGTCGCCGCCGGCCGCCTCGCCCATCTCGCCGGCCGCATGCCGCGCCGCATGGGCGCCGATCCGTCGAGCCCGCTCACCGGGTTGATCCGTTGACGCGCGAGGGGTTCGAGACGGCCGTGCATCGGCTCGCAC
Organism: Acetobacteraceae bacterium; assembly: GCA_027365195.1. Classification (GTDB taxonomy): domain Bacteria; phylum Pseudomonadota; class Alphaproteobacteria; order Acetobacterales; family Acetobacteraceae; genus DAHXNW01. The sequence goes on along the minus strand of DAHXNW010000118.1, from coordinate 3,142 downwards.
CCTCCAGCATCGCCTCGAACGCCGCGAAAATGCGCGCGACGAACGGGGTTTTATAGGCCAGTTCCGGCAGCGTCTCGGGATGCGCCAGCATCGTCGCATTGGCCTCGAACACCAGCACCCGGCCATCCGGCAGGAGGGAGAAATCGAGGCCGGCGTAGTCGAGATCGAGCCGCCGGCCGATCGCGGCGATGGCGGCCATGGCGCGGGCGCCGAGCACCGCCTCCGGGTCTTGCAGGAAACGCGCCTCCTCGGCGCGTTTCCACGCCTCGGGCAGCATCTCGGCGCTGAAGTAATGCACCAGCCATTGCGGCGAGATCGCCAGATGATAGGCGAAGGGCTGGCGATCGACGAAGATCATGCGGTATTTGCGCCAGTATCCGTCGGGCGAGCGATAATCGTGAAAGGCGGTCACGTATTGCGCCGGTGCGCCGGCAAAATCCTCCGCCGCCAGCGCCTCGGCCGTCTCGATACGCCGCAACCCCTTGCCGCCGTGCGACCCCGCCGGGCGCAGCAGGATCGGCAGGCCGATGCCGGCCCGCCCCATTGCCGCCCGGATGCGCGGGGCGGCAAGCCCGTCCGCCTCGAAACGCAGCGCCGGCGGCACCAGGACATCTGGAATATCGCCGAGGAGCGCGGGGATGCGGTCGCGCCTCGTGGGCAGGATCGTCTCCGGCGGGTTGAGCACCCGGCGGGTGCAGCCGCGCAGAAAGCGGGCCATGTTCGCCCGCGTCGGCGCCTCCATGTCGGGGTCGGCGATGGCGTTGAAACACACATCGTACGGCGGACTTTCGGCGCTGCCGTATTCGACGAACCATTTGATCCTCGTGTTGATGGTATTCGGCATCAGATGCTCGATCGGCACGTTGCCGAGGCCGGCGGCAGCGAGGATCAGCACGCTGCGGCGCGGCGTCGCGGCGGGCTCGACGAACACGCATTGCCGCTTATAGGCGAGATCGCGATGAAGCTGCGCGTCCTCGGCTCGTCCGGAATCGGCCAGGATGCAGGACAGATTCTGATGCGCCACCACCAGATCAGGATCGAGGCGCAGCGTCAGCCGATACCATTTCTCCGCCGGCTCCGGCTGCCCGGCCATGAAAAAGGCGGTGCCGAGGTTGAACAGCACCAGCGGCAAACCGGCATCGAGTGCCGCGGCCGCGCAGGCGGCGGCCTTCGCCTCCACATCCTCACCCAACAGACGGTGCAACTCACTGAGCACCAGATGATAGCGCGGTAGCAGGGACAGCGCCGGCCATTCGGCCAGCAGCGTGTCGCGCGCCATCGCCACCTCGCCGGCCGCACGCAGCGCCTCGGCGCGGTGCAGATGCGGCTCCAGTGCGTCGGCCATCGGCGGCGTGGCCAGTGCGAGCAACGGCATCTCCTCTCGTCACACAATCGCAGTCTAGCCGCGCCGGATGAGGAAATGCTTAACGGGCCATCAGACCGGCAGCGTGACGGTGGCGCAGAGGCCGCCGGTCGGCCGGTTGGCGAGCTGCACGTCTCCGCCATGCGCGCGCAGAATGTTGCGGGTGATCGGCAGGCCGAGGCCGACGCCGCCGGTTTCCCGGTTGCGGCTGGTCTCCAGGCGCTGGAACGGCTCGAACACGCGCGCAAGCTCGGCCGGGGAGATGCCCGGACCGTCGTCCTCCACCGTGAGCCGCACCATGCCATCAGCCGGCCGCGCCAGGGTGATGCGCGCGTTGCCGCCGTATTTCAGCGCGTTGCCGACCAGATTGGCGAGGGCGCGCTTCAGCGCGATGGAGCGGGCGCGGATGGTCAGATGCTCCGGCCCGTCGAATTCCAGCCGCTCGGCGCATTCCGGCCGCGCATCGGCCGCCTCGTCGAGCACGGTGCGGGCGAGCACGGCGAGATCGAGCGGCGTCACCGGCTCGCTGCTGCTGGCGTCGCGGCCGAAGGCGAGGGTGGCGGCGATCATCGCTTCCAGCTCGTCGAGATCGGCCAGCATCTTGCGCCGGCTCTCGTCATCGTCGAGGAATTCGGCGCGCAGCTTGAGCCGGGTGATCGGCGTGCGCAGATCGTGGCCGATGGCGCTCAGCATCAGCGTGCGGTCCTGCACGAAGCGGCGGATGCGCTCGGCCATCAGATTGAAGGCAGCGGCGGCGGCGGCGATCTCGGCCGGCCCATCTTCCGGCAGCGGCGGCGCGTTGACATCGCGCCCGAGCCGCTCGGCGGCGGCGGCGAGCGTCGCGAGCGGCGCGATCAGCCGGCGCACCGCCCACACGGCCAGGACGGCGGCGAGCAGGGTCATCAGCAGGAAGGCGGCGAGAAACCCCGGCGCCTGCCATGGCCGCGGCGGCCGCACCCGCGCGGCCACATCGAGCCACGCCCCCTCCGGCAGATGTAGCCCGATACGCATCCGGTGCCGGGCGAGCGAGCCGAGGGCGACGACGTCGCGCGGGCGCAGCGCCGGCGGCAGCGGGTTCAGCGCCATCTCCGCGCGCAGTTGGCGCAGCAACGGCGGCGGTGCCATCAGCATTCCGTCCGGCGGCGCATCACTTAGTGTCGCGCTGAAGCCGGGCGGCAGATGCAGCGCCGCCAGCGTCTCCTCGCGCTGTGCGGCCGGGGTGAGGACGATGGTGCGATAGAGCGTCATCAGCCGAGCGGCGAGATCGCGCAGCTGCACCAATTGTTGCAGCCCGGTGCGGTCGAGCGCGTTGATGGTCAGCCCGCCGCCCTGCACCACGGCGAGGCCGAGCAGTAAAAGGAGGGCCGTGCGGGTGGCGAGGCGGCGTGGCCAAAACCCGCGGATCACACTCGCTCCACCGGCGTCGCCAGCACATAGCCGCCACTGCGTACCGTTTTGATCAACTGGGCATGCAGGCCGCGGTCTTCGAGCTTGCGGCGCAGCCGGCTGACGGCGACATCGATCGCGCGATCGAACGGGCCGGCCTGGCGCCCGCGCAGCAGATCGAGCAGCATGTCACGGGTGAGCACATGGTTGGCGCGCTCCAGCAGGGCGAGCAGCAGATCGTATTCGCCGCCAGTCAGCGCCACCTCGACCCCCTCGGGGTTGAGCAGGCGGCGGCGTGCCGGCTCCAGCGTCCAGCCGGCGAAGCGCAGCGCCTGCACCCGTTCTGCGTGGTGCAATTCGGCCGCGCCGGCGCGGCGCAGCACGGCGCGGATG
>DAHXNW010000280.1 GCA_027365195.1 Acetobacteraceae bacterium | reverse complement strand
TCCCCCTGGGCGTAGCGCCGGGCGATTGAGGCCGGCATCGCTCAGGGGGGTCTGAGTCGCTGGCTGTCATCGCACCACCCAAACGCACCACGGGGATTAATTCCATGGCCATCTCCCACCCGAGCTTCGGCACGCTGGACGCGCATCGCGTCATCATCTTCGACACCACTTTGCGTGACGGCGAGCAGTCGCCGGGGTTTTCGATGAATCTCGACGAAAAACTGCGCATGGCGGAGGCGCTGGCGGAGCTTGGTGTCGATGTGATCGAGGCCGGCTTTCCGATCGCCAGCCCCGGCGATTTCGAGAGCGTGCAGGCGATCGCCGGCGCCATCAAAGGCCCGGTGATCTGCGGCCTCGCGCGCACCGGCGGGCGTGACGACATCCTCCGCGCCGGCGAGGCGATCCGCCCGGCCGAGCGGCGGCGCATCCACAGCTTCATCAGCACCAGCCCGCTGCACATGAAATACAAGCTGCGGATGGAGCCGGAGACGGTGCTGGAGGCGGTGATCGCCGGCAATACGCTGGCGCGCAACCTCACCGACGATGTGGAGTGGTCGGCCGAGGACGGCAGCCGCACCGAGCCGGATTTCCTCTGCCGCTGCGTCGAGGCGGCGATCCGCGCCGGGGCGAGCACGATCAACATCCCCGATACCGTGGGCTATGCGCTGCCGGAAGACCTCACCCGCATCTTCACCATGCTGCGCGAGCGCGTGCCGGGGGCGGATGGGGTGATTTTTTCCGCGCATAACCACAACGATCTCGGCCTCGCGGTGGCCAACACGATCGCCGCCCTGCGCGCCGGGGTGCGCCAGATCGAATGCACCATCAACGGTATCGGCGAGCGCGCCGGCAACGCGGCGCTGGAGGAGATCGCCATGGCGATCCGCACGCGCCAGGACGCGGTGCCTTATCAGAGCGGCATCCAGACGCCGAAAATCCTGAAAACCTCGCGCCTGCTCGCCGCCATCACCGGGTTCGACGTGCAGCCGAACAAGGCGATCGTCGGGCGCAACGCCTTTGCGCATGAGAGCGGCATCCATCAGGACGGCGTGCTGAAGAACGCCGCCACCTATGAGATCATGACGCCGGAGAGTGTCGGCTGGAGCAAATCGAGCCTTGTGATGGGCAAACACTCCGGCCGCGCCGCCTTTCGCGACAAGCTGCGCAGCCTCGGCTATGGCGATATCGGCGACAATCAGTTGAACGACGCCTTCCGCCGCTTCAAGGATCTCGCCGACCGCAAGAAGGTGGTGTACGACGACGATCTGATGGCGCTGGTGGATGACGAAGTAACGCGCGGCCACGCCCGCATCCGCTTCGTCTCGCTCGACGTGCAGGCCGGCTCGAAGGCACCGGCGCGCGCCGCCCTCGAACTCGAGGTGGATGGTACAGTGCTGGCAGCCGAGGCGAGCGGCGACGGGCCGGTGGATGCCACCTTCAAAGCCATTCACGCGGTGTTCGCGCATGAGGCGAATCTGACGCTGTTCTCCGTCGGCGCGGTGACCGGCGGCACCGACGCGCAGGCGCGGGTGACGGTGCGGCTCGA
>DAHXNW010000081.1 GCA_027365195.1 Acetobacteraceae bacterium | reverse complement strand
GGGGTGCGGGCCGGTGCAGGCTAAAGCCATCATGCTCTAGAGCATCCGGTCGGGAGTCGAGAGAATGGCAGATACGGAAGCGGAGGTGTCCGCTTCGGCCGATGCGGCGGCTGATACGGTCAAGGCAAGCGTGATCGGGGTAAAGGCGATGGCCGGCTATCCGGGCGAGAGTGCGGCCGACGCGGAGGCCCTGCGCGCGAAAGCCGCCGTCGGGCGCGCCGCCGAGGCAGTGAAGGCCGCCGCCGCGCGCAACCGCCGGCCGTTCGGCGACATGGTGCTGCACGCGCCGCAGACGCTGCGCGCGCTGGTGCGTGCCGATGAAATCTGGCTCGTCGGCCTCGCCGCCGTGGTCGGCTGCATCGCCGGGCTGATGGTGGTGACGATGAACATCGCCTCGCAGGAGCTGCATCGGGTGCTGTTCCACATCGGCGCGCAGCAGCGGCTGAGCGGCATGACCGCGATCGACCCGTGGCGCGCCATGCTGGTGCCGAGCCTGGGCGGCCTCGCCCTCGGTCTGTTCGGCCTCGCCCTCGCCCGCTGGTGGCCGCGCCGCGCGGTCGATCCGATCGAGGCGAACGCGCTGTTCGGCGGGCGGATGTCGCTCAACGACAGCCTCATCCTCACCGGGCAGACCATCCTCTCGACCGGCGTCGGCGCCTCGGTCGGGCTGGAGGCGGGCTATACGCAGATCGGCGCCTCGATCGCCTCGCGCCTCGGGCGCAGCTTCCGGGTGCGGCGCAACGATCTGCGCTTGCTGGTCGGCTGCGGTGCGGCGGGCGCCATCGGCGCCGCCTTCAACGGTCCGCTCACCGGCGCGTTTTATGCCTTCGAACTGGTCATCGGCACCTATTCCATCGCCAATCTCGCCCCCGTCGTCGTCGCCTCGATCACCGCGATCGCCGTCGATCGCTGGCTGCTCGGCGACACCGGCGGTTTCGACCTCAACCTGCCCACCACCATTCCCGCGTTCGACTATTTACCGGTGCTGGCGCTCGGCATGATCAGCGCGCTGTTCGGCATCGCCATCATGCGCGGGGTGACGCTGGTGGAGGAAGTGTTCCGCCGCAGCGGCGTGCCGAGCTGGCTGCGCCCGGCGGTCGGTGGTGCCGTGGTCGGCAGCCTCGCGCTGGTGACGCCGCAGGTGCTCTCCTCCGGTCATGGCGCGCTGCATGTCGGCATCGATGCGCCCTATTCGCTGATGTTCGTGGGTGGGCTGCTGCTGCTGAAATCGCTCGCCTCGGCGATCTCCATCGGCTCCGGCTTTCGCGGTGGCCTGTTCTTCGCCTCGCTGTTCCTCGGCGCCCTGCTCGGCAAGCTGTTCGCCGCCGCGCTGGCGATGCTGACAACGACCCAGGTGCTGCCCGGCGTGGTCTGCGCCGTGGTGGGGATGAGCGGGGTCGCGACGGCGATCGTCGGCGGCCCGTTCACCATGTCGTTCATGGCGCTCGAGAGCACCGGCAGCCTGCCGCTCACCATCGCCGTGCTCGCCGCCTCGGTGGTCTCGGCCGTCACCGTGCGGCGCATCTTCGGCTATTCCTTCGCCACCTGGCGCTTCCATCTGCGCGGCGAGGCGATCCGCAGCGCCGTCGATGTCGGCTGGATGCGCAACCTCACCGTCGGGCGGATGATGCGGCGCGATCTGCGCACCGTGCGCGCCGATACCACCATCACCGCCTTCCGGCGCGACTATCCGCTCGGCGCCACGCAGCGGGTGATCGCGGTGGATGCGTCGGATCGCTATGCCGGCATCGTGCTGGTGGCGGAGGCGCATGCCGCCGATATTACCGCCGCGCGCATCGGCGACATCCTGCACTATCCGAAAACCTTCCTGCTGCCGCAGATGCCGGTGAAGGATGCGATCGCCGCCTTCGAGACCGCCGAGAGCGACGCGCTCGCGGTGCTCGACAGCACCGAGCAGGGCCGCGTGCTTGGCCTGCTCACCGAGCAATACGCGCTGCGCCGCTACAGCGAGGAACTGGACCGGCGGCGGCGCGAGCTCTCCGGCGAATGATCCACCGCCTATAGCTTCACTTCGCCTGGCGTCTCCTTGGCAGCGCCCGCGCGCAGCAGATCGCGGATTTCGGTGAGCAGTGTCTCGCTGGCACTCGGCGCCGGCGGTGATGGCGGTGCCTGGTGTTGCAGCCGTGTCATCAGCTTCACCACCCAGAAGATCGCGAAGCTGACGATCAGGAATTGCAGCACGGCATTGATGAACAGCCCGACGTTCAGCGTCACCGCGCCGGCGGTGTGCGCGGCGGCGAGTGTTGGCTCATGCTGGCCCTTGAGGGTGAAGAAAATATCCGAAAAATCGATCCCGCCGATCAGCAGGCCGAGCACCGGGTTGAACAGATCCTTCACCAGGCTGCTGACGATGCCGGTGAAGGCGGCGCCGATCACCAAGCCGACCGCCAGATCGACGACGTTGCCGCGCATGATGAAGGCACGAAATTCCCCCACCCAGCCGGGCGTTCGGGGCAAAGCGATCGGTGGGCGCATCGGCCAGTTCCTCCCGTCTAATAGTGTTGGCGGCTGAGCATGATTCGTTAAGTGAGTCGGCACCGGCCCGCACCCCCACCC
>DAHXNW010000065.1 GCA_027365195.1 Acetobacteraceae bacterium | reverse complement strand
ACCGACGGCCTCGCCGCCTATCGGCAGGTGCCGCTCGCCGTGGTGCTGCCCGAGACGACCGAACAGGTTGCCGCCGTGCTCGCCTTCTGCCAGCGGCGCGGCATACGGGTGGTGCCGCGCGGCGCCGGCACCAGCCTCGCCGGCGGGGCGCTGCCGCTCGCCGATGCGGTGGTGATCGGGCTGATGCGGATGAACCGCATCCTCGACATCAACTATGCCGATCGCTGCGCCGTGGTGCAGGCCGGCGTCACCAATATCGGCATCACCCAGGCGGTGCAGGACGAGGGGTTTTTCTATGCCCCCGATCCGTCGAGCCAGCTCGCCTGCATGATCGGCGGCAATGTGGGGATGAATTCCGGCGGCGCGCATTGCCTGAAATACGGTGTCACGGCGAATAATCTGCTCGGCCTCAAGGTGGTGACCATCCGTGGCGAGATCATCGCCATCGGCGGCGCGCATCTCGATGCCGCCGGCTATGACTGGCTCGGCCTGCTGACCGGCAGCGAGGGGCAGCTCGGCATCGTCACCGAAATCACCGTGCGCATTCTGCGCGGGCCGGAGGGGGCGCGCGCCATGCTCGCCGGCTTTCGCTCCAACGAGATCGCCGGCGCCTGCGTCGATTCGATCATCGGCTCCGGCATCATCCCGGTGGCGCTGGAGTTCATGGACAAGCCGGCGATCCACGCCTGCGAGGCCTTCGCCCACGCCGGCTATCCGCTCGACGCCGAGGCGATGCTGATCATCGAGGTGGAGGGCAGCGTGGCGGAGCAGGATGCGCTGCTCGCCCGCATCCAGGCGATCTGCGCGCAATACGACCCGATCAGCCTGCGGGTCTCGGCCTCGGCCGAGGAATCGGCGGCGATCTGGAAGGGGCGCAAGGGGGCGTTCGGCGCCGTCGGGCGCATCAGCCCGGATTATCTCTGCATGGATGGCACCATCCCGACCAGCCGGCTCGCCGAGGTGCTGCACCGCATGCAGCAGATGAGCGATGCCTATGGGTTGAAGGTCGCCAACATCTTCCACGCCGGCGACGGCAATCTGCATCCGCTCATCATGTTCGACGCCAATGATCCTGTCAGCATGCGAAAGGCGGAGGAATTCGGCGCCGACATCCTGCGCCTCTGCGTCGAGGTCGGCGGCTGCCTCACCGGCGAGCACGGCGTGGGGGTGGAGAAGCGCGATCTGATGTCGGTGCAGTTCAGCGAGGTGGAACTCGACCAGCAGCGGCGGATCAAATCCGCCTTCGATCCGGACTGGCTGCTGAACACCGCCAAGGTCTTTCCGCTGCGGCCTGCAGCCCAGGCTGCATGAGCGATATCGCACCCAGCACCGAAGCGGGGGTGGCCGAGGCGGTGGGGGCGGCGCATGAGGAGGGCGCGCCGCTGCTGATCGAGGGGCGCGGCAGCAAACGCGGCTGGCTGCGCCCGGTGCAGGCGGCGCGCACCCTCTCCACCCGCAACCTCACCGGCATCACCCTCTATGCGCCGAAGGAGCTGATCCTCGCCGCCCGCGCCGGCACGCCGCTCGCCGAGATCGAGGCGGCGGTGGCGGCGGAGGGACAGCAGATCGTCGCCGAGCCGCCGGCCCGCACCAGCTTCGCCGCACCGGGCGAGGCGGCAGCGCCGGTGCAGACGATCGGCGGGATGGTGGCGGCCAATCTCTCCGGCCCGCGCCGGATCGCCTGGGGGGCGACGCGCGATCATGTCATGGGCGTGCGCGCGGTGAACGGCGCCGGCGAGACCATCCATTCCGGCGGGCGGGTGCTGAAGAACGTCACCGGCCTCGATCTGTGCAAGCTGCTCACCGGCAGCCACGGCACCCTCGCGGTGCTGACCGAGATCACCTTGAAAGTGCTGCCGGCGCCGGAAGCGAGCGGCACGCTGCTCTGGCGCGGGCTCGATGCGGTGCGTGGCGTGGCCGCTCTCTCGCAGGCGTTGGGCTCGCCCTATGGCGTCTCCGGCGCCGCGTTCCTGCCGGCGCCCGCCGCCGCGC
>DAHXNW010000057.1 GCA_027365195.1 Acetobacteraceae bacterium | reverse complement strand
GGGTGGTCCGGTGGGGGCGCGGGCCGGCGCAGACTAGAGCGATGAAATCTATAAAATCTCGATCGCCATCGATTTCACCAGCGCGAGCACCGGCGCGCCGGGGTGGAGCGCGAGGCGGCTCACCGCATCGGGAGTGACGCGCGCGAGCAGGACGGCCTCGCCAGCGCCGCATTCCAATTCCACCAGGGCGGCGTGGCGCGCCGGCTCGGCGACGATCGCGCGCACCGTCGCCGGCAGCAGATTATGCACGCTGATGCCATCCGGCGCGCTGCGCGCCAAAATCACCTCGCGCGCCGGCACCCGCACGCGGAGTGCGCTAGCGAGCGGGGCCGCGCGCAACGGCACCCATAGCGTGAGGCCGGCGCGTTCGAGGCGGGTGAGCCGGCGCGCCGTGTCGTGCTCTGCCACCCGCATGGCGAGGATCGCCCCGGCATCGTCGCGCGCGGCGAGCGGCAGTGCCGCCCGGCTCGCGATCTCCTCGAACGGGCCGGCGGCAACAGAGCGGCCCGCTTCCAGCAGCACCAGCGTATCGGCGAGATAGGCAACCTCGTCGAGCGCGTGCGAAACATACAACAGCGGCAGCGCGAGGCGCTGCTTCAGCCGCAGCAGATAGGGCAGAATCTCGGCCTTGCGCGGCGCATCGAGGCTGGCGAGCGGCTCGTCCATCAGCAACAGGCGCGGCTGCGCCAGCAGCGCCCGCCCGATCGCCACGCGCTGACGCTCGCCGCCGGAGAGATGGCGCGGGAAACGGTGCAGCAGCGCGTCGAGATCGAGGAGTGCGATCACCTCCGCCTCCTCGATCACCACCGCATCGGCGCGCGGCGCCCGGCGCAGGCCATAGCGCAGATTGTCGCGCACCCGCAGATGCGGAAACAGCCGCGCATCTTGGAACACCAATCCGATGCGCCGGCGCTCCGGCGGCAGGAATTCCCCCGCTGCCGTATCGGCGAGGCAACGGCCGTCGATCACGATGCGCGCCGATTCGGTGCGCAGCAATCCGGCCACCGCCGCGACGATGCTCGACTTGCCCGCCCCCGAGGCGCCGAACAGCGCAACCACGCCGGGGCTGGGCGCGGTGAAGGCGCAATCGAGCGCAAAACCGGGAAACCGGTGCCGCACCGTAACGTCCAGCATCATCGGCGCCGTTGTAGCCAGCGATTGGCGAGCCCGGCGGCGGAGAGGCCGAGGAGCGCCAGGGCGATCGAGATCACCGACAGCCGCGCCGCCCTCCCCTCACCTCCCGGCGATTGCAGGGCGGAGAAAATCGCCAGCGGCAGTGTCTGCGTCTGGCCGGGAATGTTGGCGGCGAAGGTGATCACGGCGCCGAACTCGCCAAGACAGGCGGCATAGCCGACGATCGCGCCCACCAGCACGCCGGGGGCGGCGAGCGGCAGGGTGATGCTCAGGAAACAGTCGAACCGGCCGGCGCCAAGGCTGCGCGCCGCCTGCTCCAGCCCCGGATCGACCGCATCGAGGGCGAGGCGGATGGCGCGCACCAGCAGCGGAAAGCTCATCACCGCGCAAGCGAGGCTGGCGCCCGCCGTGGTGAAGGCGAGCCGCACCCCGAACGCGGCATCGAGCCAGCCGCCGATCACCCCATGGCGGCCGAACAGCAGCAGCAGCAGCCAGCCGATCACCACCGGCGGCAGCACCAGCGGCAGATGCACCAGCGCATCGAGCGCCGCGCGGCCGGGAAACCGGCCCCGCGCGAGCGCATAGGCCACCACGAGCGCCAGCGGCAGGGCGCCGGCGACGCTGCGCGCCGCGACATCGAGCGTGAGCCACACCGCCTGCCACGCCTCGGCGTCGAGCCACATATCATTCAACCTGCACCGGCCCGCACCCCCCGGTGCAGGGTGATGAGCGCATGCCTATTGCACGCCGAAACCGAGGCGCGTGAAC
>DAHXNW010000043.1 GCA_027365195.1 Acetobacteraceae bacterium | reverse complement strand
TTGGCTCACCGCGCTGCTCAATCTGCCGGCCGTGGTGCTGATCGTGCTGATGTATGTCTGGTTCGGCCTGACCGAGTGGGCGGCGATCGCCGCCGTGGTGCTGAACAAGCTGCCGAGCACGGCGATCACCGTGCGCGAGGGGGCGCGCGCGCTCGATCCCGATCTGCGCGACATGGCGCGCAGCTTCCATGTGGCGCGCTGGCCGACGCTGCGCCATGTCGTGCTGCCGCAGCTCTATCCCTATCTGTTCGCCGCCGCGCGCTCGGGCCTCGCGATCATCTGGAAGATCGTGCTGGTGGTGGAACTGCTCGGGCGCAGCGATGGCGTCGGCTTTCAGATCGAGACCTATTTCCAGTTGTTCGACGTGACCGACATCCTCGCCTACACCCTCGCCTTCATCTTGGTGGTGCAGTTGATCGAGTGGCTGCTGCTGCAACCGCTGGAACGGCGTGCCACGCGCTGGCGCGCGGCGTGATCCTCGACGTCGCCATAAGGTGCAAACGCTTCGGCGCCGGCGCGCCGGTGCTGCGCGATCTCGCCTTCAGCCTCGCGGCGGGCGAAATCCTCGCCCTCGTCGGCCCCTCCGGCTGCGGCAAGACGACACTGCTGAAGATCATCGGCGGCCTCGATACGGCCTTCGAGGGCAGCCTGCGCTGGCCGGGCCTCGCGCAACCGCGCATCGGCACGGTGTTTCAGGAACCCCGGCTGCTGCCCTGGCGCAGTCTGCGCGACAATCTGCGCCTGGTGCTGCCGCCCGAGCGCCACGCGGCGGCCGATGCCCTGCTGCATGAGTTGGGATTGTGGGAGGCGCGCGATCGTTTTCCGACGCAGATCTCGCTCGGCATGGCGCGGCGGGCGGCGATCGCGCGCGCCTTCGCCATCGTGCCCGATCTGGTGCTGATGGACGAGCCTTTCGTCTCGCTCGACCCGGAGATGGCCGAGCGCGGCCGTGCCGTGCTGCGCACCGCCTGGCAGGCGCGCCCGACGGCCGGTTTGTTGGTGACGCATGATCTGGCGGACGCGGCAGCCCTCGCCGACCGCGTTTTGCTGCTCTCCGGCCAGCCCACCGCCGTCGCCAGCGAGATCGTCATCCCCGACGCGCAACGGCGCGGCTCCGCGGCGATGGTGAGTGCCGTCAGCGCGGCGCTGCGCGCGGCGCAGCATGCTTTACGTGGTTGAGCACATGATAGTTCAGCCTGCACCGGCCCGCACCCCCACATGTCATCTCCCCTTGGCACCCACGACAGTATGCTGAATGGGTGGCCGGGTGGGGGCGCGGGCCGGTGCAGGCTGCACGACATATTAGAAGCTCTCCAGCATCGCATCCAGCGTGCGGCGGAGCAGCGCCAGATCGGCCGGGCGTGACAGCCGGTGATCGCCGTCCTTGATCAATGTCACCTGCACATCGGCACTCGCCAGCAGCTCGGCCAGGCGCAGCGCCATCTCCCACGGCACGTCCGGATCCTGCTGGCCATGCAGCAGTCGCACCGGTGCGGCGAGCGCGATCGGCGGGCCGTCGAGCAGCAGATGGTTTCGCCCCTCCTCGATCAGCGCGCGGCTGATCGGATAGGGTTCGCCATAGCGACTGGGCAGCAGAAGCCGGCCGGCGCGCATCAACTCCTCGCGCTCGGCGAAGCTCATCGCCTGCCACATCAGCGCCTCGGTGAAATCGGGGGCTGCGGCGATGCCGAGCAGGCCGGCGATACGCGAAGGGCGGGCGAGGGCGGCGAGCAGCGCGATCCAGCCGCCCATCGAGGAGCCGACCAGCAGCAGCGGCCCCTCGCTCAGCCGATCCAGCACCAGCAGCGCATCGGCGGTCCAGCCGCCGATCGTGCCATCGGCGAGGTTGCCATCGCTCGACCCATGGCCAGCATAGTCGAAGCGCAGGAAGCCCTGGCCGATCGCCGTGCAATGCGTCGCCAGCAGGCTCGCCTTCTCGCCGCCCATGTGGCTATTGAAGCCGGGCAGGAAGACCACCGTGGGCTGCCGCCCCGCCTGACGCTGCCAGGCCAGCGCCAAACCATCCGCCCGCATGAGCCGCCCGCTTTCCTGCGCCATCCGCCTCTCCTGAGCATCGTTTTGCCGTGATATAGCGCATGATGCCTTCAGTCTGCACCCACAGACCGACCGACGATTCTTCAGGTGCTGCCTGCCTTGCATGCCGGCGGCGTCGAGCGTGGCACCATAGAAATGACGCAGGCGATCGCCGGTGCCGGCCATGTCGCCCTCGTCGCCAGTGCCGGCGGGCGGATGGTGCCGGCGGTGGCAGAGGCCGGCGGCCGCCATGTCACCCTGCCGCTCGACCGCAAGAACCCCTGGGTTATCTGGCGCAACGCCGCGCGCCTCGCGGCGTTGATCCGCGCCGAACGGGTGGACATCGTGCATGCCCGCTCGCGCGCCCCGGCGTGGTCCGCCTGGCTCGCCTGCCGGCGGACCGGGGCGCATTTCATCACCACCTACCACGGTGTCTATAACGAGGGCTTGCCCGGCAAGCGCCACTACAACGCCATCATGGCGCGCGGCGAGCGGGTGATCGCGATCAGCCAGCATGTCGCCGCCGTGCTGACCGCGCGGCACGGTGTGGGGACAGCGCGGCTGCGGGTGATCCCGCGCGGTGTCGACCCGGCGGTGTTCGACCCGGCGGCGGTCAGCCCCGCGCGCCGTGCCGCGCTGGCGGACGCCTGGGGCATCGCGCCGGGAAATAAGGTGGTGATGCTGCCGGCGCGCATCACCCGCTGGAAGGGCCATGCGGTGCTGATCGACGCATTGGCGCGGCTGGCGCGGCCAGATCTACTCTGCCTCTTCGTCGGCAGCGCACGCGGGCGGGAGGGATTTGCCGAGGCGATGCGCCAGCAGGCGGCGCGCGCCGGCCTCGGCGAGCAACTGCGGCTGGTCGGGCAGTGCGATGACATGCCGGCGGCGCTGCTGTGCGCCGATGTCGTGGTCAATGCCTCGACCGACCCGGAAGGATTCGGGCGCACCGTGATCGAGGCGCAGGCGATGGGCCGGCCGGTGATCGCGACCGACCATGGCGGCGCGCGCGAGACGGTCACGCCAGGGCAGACCGGCTGGCGCGTGCCGCCGGGCGATGCCACGGCCCTGGCGGGCGCGATCGCCGAGGCACTCGCGCTCGATGCGGCGGCGCGCCGCGCGCTCGGGGCGCGGGCGCGGGCGGCGGTGCTGGCGCAATACACCACGGCGGCGATGCAGCGCGCCACGCTTGCCGTGTATGACGAAGTGCTGGCGTGCCGCGCATCCTGATCATCCGGCTCGGCGCGCTGGGCGATTTCGTGCTCAGCTTCGCCGCCTTCGCCGCCATTCGCGCGCACCACCCGGACGCCGAGATCACCCTGCTGACCACCGCCCCCTTCGTCGCGCTGGCCGAGGCGGCGCCCTGGTTCGACCGCGTGCGGTGCGACCGGCGGCCGGCGTGGTGGAATCTGCCCGGCATCCTCACGCTGCGGCGGAACTTACGGAATTTCGATCTGGTCTACGATCTGCAAACCTCGGCCCGCTCGGCGCGCTATTTCCGCCTCGCCGGGCGGCCGCCTTGGTCCGGCGTGGCGCCCGGCTGCTCGCTGCCGCAGCCCGGGCCGGAACGCGCGCGCATGCACACGCTGGAGCGCCAGCGCGATCAACTGCGGCGCGCCGGAATCGTGCATTTCCCGCCGGCCGATCTCGGCTGGCTGATCGCCGCTGGCACGCCCCCCGCGCTGGCGCGTCCGTATGCGCTGCTGGTGCCGGGGGCGGCGGCGCACCGGCCGGAGAAGCGCTGGCCGGCCGAGCGGTTCGCCGGCCTCGCCAGCGCCCTGCAGGCGCGCGGGGTGCAGCCGGTGATCCTCGGCAGCGCCGGCGAGGCGCCGCTCGCCGCGCGCATCCGCGCCGATTGTCCGGCTGCCCGCGATCTCACCGGGCGTACCGGCCTCGCCGATCTGGCGACCCTCGCGGCCGGCGCGGAACGCGCCATCGGCAACGACACCGGCCCGATGCACCTCGCCGCGGCGGTCGGCTGCCGCTCCCTCGTGCTGTTCTCCGGCGCCAGCGACCCGGCGCTGACCGCGCCGCGCGGCCCCGACGGTGGCTGGCCCACCGTGCTGCGCGCCGGGCGGCTCGACGCGTTGGAACTGGAGACGGTGCTGGCGGCGCTGTAATCCCCCTCTGGCATTTTCGTGCGTGGCTGTCAGGATGGTGCCATGCCAAACGCATTTGCCTCCCTCACCCCGCTGCTCACGCCCAGTTCGGTCGCCATCATCGGCGCGTCGGACGACCCGACCCGGATCGGCGGCCGGCCGATCGCCTATATGCGCGCGCAGGGCTTCGCCGGGCGGCTGTTGCCGGTGAACCCGAAGCGCGCGCACGTGCAGGATCTGCCCTGCGTCGCCTCGGTCGCCGATCTGCCGGAGGTGCCCGATGTGGCGATCATCGCCGTGCCGGGCGAGGCGGCGGTGCAGGCGATCGAGGCACTCGGCGCCCGTGGCGTGCGCGCGGCGATCGTCTTCACCGCCGGTTTCGCCGAGGTGGACGCGGCGGGCGAGGCGGCGCAGACGCGGTTGCTGGCGGCGGCGGGCGCGCATGGCATGCGTCTGCTCGGGCCGAACTGCCTCGGGCTGTTCAATGCCCGGATCGGCTATTACCCGATTTTCTCCTCCGCCTTCGAGAACGGGTTTCCGCATCCCGGCCGCATTGGCATCGCGAGCCAGTCCGGCGCTTTCGGCACCCATGTGTTCGCCGCCGCGCGCGATCGCGGCCTCGGCACGCCGCTCTGTGTCACCACCGGCAACGAGGCGGATGTCTCGATCGGCGAGGTGATCGGCTGGCTCGCCGAAGACCCCGAGACCGACGTGATCTGCGCCTATGCCGAGGGGATACGCGCGCCGGAGCGCTTTCTCGCCGCCCTCGCGGCGGCGCGCGCCGCGCGCAAACCGGTGGTGATGATGAAGGTCGGCCGCAGCGCGCTCGGCCAGTCGGCGGCACGCTCGCACACCGCCTCGATCGCCGGCGACGATGCGATCGCTGGCGCCGTGCTGGAGGAATTCGGCGTGCTGCGCGCCCGCAGCACGGAGGAGATGCTGGATTTCGCCTACGCCGCGACCCGGCGCATCTATCCGCCACGCAACACGCTCGGGGTGATCACGGTGAGCGGCGGGGCCGGCGTGCTGATCGCCGATGCCGCCGAGAGCCTCGGCATCGCCATGCCGCCGATGCCGGAGGCGGCGCAGGCGGCGCTGCGCGCGCTGGTGCCGTTCGCCGCGCCGGCCAATCCGGTCGATTGCACCGCGCAGGTATTCAACGACATCGAACTGGTCGGACAATTCGCGGGCTCGATGGTGCGCGATGGCGGCTATGCCTCGGTGCTGGCGTTCTTCTCGCAAACTGGTGGCGCGGCCTCGATCGCGCCCCGGCTGCGCGCGCAGTTGCGGGCGGTGATGCGCGCCCATCCGGACCGGCTGTTCGCCCTCTCGGTGCTCGCGCCACAGGCGATGCTGCGCGACTACGATGCCGACGGGTTTCTGGTGTTCGAGGATCCGAGCCGCGCCGTCGCGGCGATCGCGGCGATGGGCCGCCTCGGTGCGGCCTTCGCCGTCGCACCGCCAGAGGCGCCACCCGTGGTGCCGAGGGTTTCCCTGCCGGCGATGACCCCCGACGAAGCGGCCGCCAAAGCGCTGCTCGCCGCCGCGGGGATCGCCACCGTCCCCGAGCGGGCCTCTACCAATGCCGCCGAGGCGGTGGCGGCGGCGGCGGCGTTCGGCGGGGAAGTGGTGCTGAAAATCCTTTCGCCCGATATCCTGCATAAAAGCGAGATCGGCGGCGTGCTGCTCGGGGTGAGCGGGGCGCAGGCGGTCGCCGAGGGCTTCGAGACCCTCATCGCGCGCGCCCGCTCGGCGGCACCGGAGGCCCGGCTGCAAGGCGTGCTGGTGGCGCGCCAGATCACCGGTGGGGTGGAATGTGCTCTCGGCGTCCATCGCGACCCGGTGTTCGGCCCGGTCGCGATGTTCGGCCTCGGCGGCATCTTCGTCGAGGTGCTGCGCGACGTGGTGTTCCGCCGCTGTCCGTTCGGTGAGGACGTGGCGATGGCGATGATCCTCTCGGTGCGCGGGGCGGCGCTCCTGCGCGGCGCGCGCGGCCGGCCGCCGGCCGATCTGGCGGCGCTGGCCGCGATGCTGGCGCGGCTTTCGGTGTTCGCGCAGCAGGCCGGGCCACGGCTCCGCGCGATCGATCTCAACCCGGTGTTCGCGCTGCCCGAGGGCGCGTTCGCCGCCGATGCGGTGATTGAACTGGAGGAATGATGGCACTCGATTACGAACGGCTGCTGCACTGGCCGATCCCGGAGGTGCGCCAGCGCGTGAGCCGGCGGGACGCGGTGTTCTACGCCCTCTCGGTCGGCCTCGGGCACGATCCGATGGACCGTGCGCAACTGCGCTTCGTCGATGCCGATCAGGATCTGCTCACCCTGCCGACGATGGCGGTGGTGATCGGCCATCCCGGCTTTTGGGCGAACGATCCGGCGACCGGCATCGACGCGGTGCGCGTGGTGCATGGCGAGCAGGGGGTGGTCTGGCACC
>DAHXNW010000035.1 GCA_027365195.1 Acetobacteraceae bacterium | reverse complement strand
GTCGCCAAGCTCGGTGACGATGTCTTTGCGCAGAACACCCGCGCAACGCTCGCCGGCTTCGGCATCGACATGCGCCACGTCGGCAGTATCGCCGGGGTGCCGAGCGGCATCGCCTCGATCTTCGTCGAACCGGGCGGCGAGAACCGCATCCTCATCGTCAAGGGCGCCAACGACCATCTGCGCCCGGCGGATGTCGATCGGGCGGCGGAGGATTTGCGCGGTTGCGATCTCATTCTGCTGCAACTCGAAATTCCGCTCGATACGGTCTATCGCGCCATCGAGGTCGCCGCACGCCTCGGCCGTCCGGTGCTGCTCAACCCGGCGCCGGCGACCCCGGCGCTCGATCTCGCCCGGCTGCGCGGGGTTGCCTTCTGCATGCCGAACCAGAGCGAACTGGCCCTGCTGACCGGCCTGCCCACGGCGACGCCGGCGCAAGCGACGCTCGCGGCACAGCGCCTGCTACAAGCCGGGCTGCCCCGCGTGGTGGTGACGCTCGGTGCCGAGGGCGCGCTGCTGGTCGATGCGCACGGCAGCCAACCGATCGCTCCGGTGCCGGTCAGCGTGCGCGATACCACCGGCGCGGGCGATGCCTTCATCGGCGCCTTTGCGCATTTTCATGCGCGGGGTGGCGATACGCTGGATGCGCTGCGGCAGGCCAGCCGCTATGCGGCGCTCTCGATCACCCGTGACGGCACGCAGCAGGCGTTCGCCGATAGCGCCGCCTTCGCGCGTTTCTGTGCCACGCTGGCCTGAAATCGACAGCGGGCCGGTGCAGGCTCACATAAACATATCATGCGCTAACCCGGCGGCGTTGCCTGGCCCTCGTGCATCTTCTTCCAATGGGCCTTGCGATAGGCGATCAGCTCATCCAGCGTGATATAGCCTTTATGGGCCGTATCGATCTTGTCGAAATGCTTCGCCAGCGCGGCCTCGGCCTGCGCGAGTGTCAGACGTCCGTCATGCGTCGTGTTCGCCGCGTCGAACCGCCGCTTCAGCATCGCCTCCCAGTGGCCGTGCCGGTGCATCGGCATCGCCGGCTGCGCGGTGGGGGGCGCTTGGGTAGTGGTCTGCGCGATGGCGCTGACGCTGAACATCAGCACGGCGGCGAAAGGCAATATTCTGAGCATGGCGCTCTCCTCAATGTTGCGTGCGAGCCAGCCGCATCACGGATAGCCCGGTGGCGGCGGGGGGTAGCCGGCTGGTGGCGGGTAATAGCCGGGGGAATAACCGGAAGGCGCCGCGTAGACGACCGGCGGCGGCGCATAGACCACCGCCGGCGGTGCGGCATAGACCACCGGCGGCGGCAGATAAGCCGGGCGGGCCAGGCCGGCGATGGCGGCCCCCACGCCCAGGCCGATCGCCGCACCGGCCACCGCGCCGGCGACCGGCCCGAAGCCCGGGCCACGATAGAACCCCGGCCCACGATAGAATCCGGGGCCGCCGTGCCAGCGGTGCCAATGATCCCACCAGGCGAGCGCCGGGCGCGGCGCCGCCAGCGGCACGAACAGCAGCAGAGCGGCACTCAGCGTGGCGATACGGCGAAGGGCGTGGCGCGGCAGCGCAGGCGTGTGCATGGTTGAGCC
>DAHXNW010000022.1 GCA_027365195.1 Acetobacteraceae bacterium | reverse complement strand
CCGTTGCCGCCGGTCACCAGAGCCACGCGGCCGGTGAGGTCGAATAGTTTCATGCGCTAGCCTCCGCGATGGTGGGGAGAGCGACGCTCTCCCAGCCGGAAATCTGCTCCACCGCGCGGCCGATGCGCAAGACCATCGCCTCGTCGAAGGCGCGCCCGACGATCTGCATCGAGAGCGGTAATCCGTTGCCGGCGAGGCCGATCGGCAGGCTCATCGCCGGATGGCCGGTGACGTTGAAGGGGATGGTCTGCAACGCCGAGGCGGCGAGGCTCAGCGGATCGGTGAAATCGGCGAAGCGTGGCGCGGTATCGAGGGCGGCGGCGGTGATCAGCGCATCATGCCCGGCGAGCGCCTGCTGCACCCGCGCCACCAACTCGCGGCGCAGCCGCAGCGCCTGCACCAGATCGGCGGCGGTGATCGCCGCACCAAGGGCGATGCGCTGATAGGCGATGGCGCCATAGTCCTGTGGCCGGGCGCGCAGATCGGCCTCATGCACGGCAAACGCCTCGGCCATCATGATCACCCGGCCGCAGGCGCCGAACAGCGCGTAATCCGGCAGGGTGATCTCCTCGACGATGGCGCCGGCGCGGCGCAGACCCTCCACCACGCGGTCGATCCCGGCGGCGGTCTCGGCGCCGAGCAGTGGGGCATCGGCGTAGAGATGGCGCGGCAGGCCGAGACGCAGCCCGGCAACGCCGGCTTGCAAACCGGCGCGGTAGTCCGGCACCGGCCAATCGACGCTGGCCGGATCCTCCGGATCGTGGCCGGCGAGGATCTGCATCGCGATCGCCGTATCCTCCACGCTACGGGTGAGCGGGCCGCAGTGATCGAGCGTGTAGGAGAGCGGATAGACGCCGCGCCGGCTGACCCTTCCATAGGTGGGTTTCAGCCCGACCATGCCGCAATAGGCCGCCGGCCCCCGGATCGAGCCGCCGGTGTCGGAACCCATCGCGAGACGCACCATGCCCGCCGCCAGCGCGGCACCCGAGCCGGAGGAGGAGCCGCCGGTGATATGATCGGGGTTCCACGGATTGCGCGCCGGGGGAAAAGGCAGATCGAAGCTCGGGCCGCCGATCGCGAATTCATGCGTTGCGAGCTTGCCGAGCAGCACGCCGCCGGCCTCGGCGAGTTTTTGCGCGGCGCGCGCATCGGCCGCCGGCACCCGATCGACGAACAGGCGGGAGTGGCAGGTGGTGCGGATGCCGGCGGTATCGTAAATATCCTTCAGCGCATAGGGCAGCCCATGCAGCGGCCCGCGATCCCGCCCGGCGGCGAGCTCGGCATCGGCGCGGCGCGCATCCGCCATGGCGCGCTCGGCGGTGACGGTGATGAAAGCGTGCAGCCCCGGATCGACGGCGGCGATGCGCGCCAATGCCTGCTCGGCGAGCGCCACGGCGCTGAGCGAGCCATCGCGCAGCCGCCGTCCGGCCTCGGCGAGCGACAGATCGAGGGCGCCGCTCACGGCAGCAGCCGGAACACATTGGCCGGCTCCGCCGCCGCCTCGCGCGGCTGGCGCAGCAATGCCACCTGTTCGCGCAATTCGGCGAAGGCCGCGCGCATGCTCGCGGCCTCCTCGGGCGCGCGGATGGCGATGCCGGCACGGGCCAGCATACAGTCGAGTTCGGCCTCCCGATCGCTCATATCGCGCTCACCGGCGTGAGTTGCCAGGGTGCGGAGGGGCTGTCCGGCGGGAGACAATGGAACGGCACGCCGTTGGCGGTGCGGATGTTCGGCTCCAGCCCCATCTCGGCGCGCAGCGCTCGGAACAGCCCGCCATGCGCCACCACCAGCACCGGCGCCGGCCGCGCCAGCGCCCGGTTCGCCGCCGCCACCGCGCGCAGGCGCAGATCGGCGAAGCTCTCGCCGCCCACCGGCGTCGAGCGGCCGGCGACCCAATCCTGAAACCACTCGCCCATCGGCTGGCCGTCGCGATCGCCATAGGAGGTCTCGCGCAGATCGGGCTCGATCTCGACGGTAACGCCGATGGCGGCGGCGACGATCTCGGCGGTGTGGCGGGCGCGCGAGACCGGCGAGGCGACCAGGGAGACGATGCCATGGCCGCGCAACAGCGCCGCCGCCGCCTGCGCCTGCGCCAAGCCGTTGACGTTCAGCGGGATATCGACGGTCCCCTGCGCCAGATTGCGTGCGTTCCAATCCGTCTCGCCATGGCGGAGAAAGAAGAACGCACGCGCGAGCAGCGCGCTCAGCGCAGCCCCTCCTGTTGCATCGCGCGCTGCACCGAGGGCCGGGCAAGCATGCGCTGATAATGCGCGGCGCAGTTCGCCGGCAGGGTCATCGCCGGATGCCCATGCGCCCAGAATTCGAGATAGAACAGCGCCGTGTCGGCCACCGAGAATTGCCCGGTCACGTATTCCTTGCCCTCCAGCGTGCGGTCGAGCAGCGCCAGGGCATCGCTGAACACCTGTTGACCACGCGCGCGCACCTTGTCGTGGTCGGCCTCGGAGGGAGCGAAGTTGGCGGGGCCGAACATGCGCGAGAAGCCCTGCATATGCGCGGTGGCGACGACGTAATCCATCGTCTCCAGCGCGCGCACCTGATCCTCCAGCGCCGCCGGCCAGAGCTTCGCCGCCGGATTGCTCAGCGCCAGATAATAGGCAATGGCAGGGAATTCGGTCAGCACCGAGCCGTCGTCGCGCAGCAGCGTGGGTACTTTCGATTTCGGATTGACCGCGGTGAATTCGGGCTTGCGCTGCTCGCCGTCGCGCAGCTTGATCGGCTGGGTCTCGAACGGCTTGCCGATCTCTTCCAGCAGCACGTGGATGCCGAGCGAGCAGGCACCGGGCGCGTAGATTAGTTTCATGGCGAAGGATCCTTCCTCTATTCGAAAAGCGAACTGACCGAGCTTTCGTCGCTGATGCGCCGCATCGCCTCGGCGAGCAAGGGTGCGATGGTGAGCTGACGGAGGTTCTGCGCCACCCGCACCGCCTCGGTGCCGAGGATGCTGTCGGTGATCGTCATCATCGCGATCGGGCTCGAGGAGATGCGCGCAACCGCGCCGCCGGAGAGCACGCCATGGGTGATATACACACTCACCGACCGCGCCTTGCTGGCCATCAGCGCCACCGCCGCGTTGCATAACGTGCCGCCGGAATCGACGATGTCATCGACCAGGATGCAATCCCGCCCGGCGACGTCGCCGATCACGTTCATCACCTCCGACACCCCGGCCCGCTCGCGCCGTTTGTCGATGATGGCGAGGTCGCAATTGAGGCGCGTCGCCATGCCCCGGGCGCGCAGCACGCCGCCGACGTCGGGCGAGACGATCATCATATCGCGCCCGGCGAAGCGCTCGGCGATGTCGCGCGCGAACAATGGGGCAGCGTAGAGATTATCCACCGGAATGTCGAAAAACCCCTGAATCTGCCCGGCGTGCAGATCCATCGTCAGCACCCGGTTGGCGCCCGCCTCGGTGATCAGATTGGCCACCAGCTTGGCGCTGATCGGCGTGCGCGGGCCGGATTTGCGATCCTGCCTTGCATAGCCGAAATACGGCACCACCGCCGTCACCCGCCGCGCCGAGCCACGCCGCAGCGCATCGAGGGTGATCAGCAACTCCATCAGATTGTCGTTCGCCGGATAGGAGGTGGACTGCACGACGAACACATCCTCGCCGCGCACGTTCTCATGGATTTCGACGAAAATCTCCATATCGGCGAAGCGGCGCACCGAGGCGCGGGTGAGCGGCATATGGAGGGCTGCGGCGACCGCTTCGGCCAGTGGACGATTGCTGTTGCAGGCGACGATTTTCATGCGCCGCTTCTAGCAACGCGCCGGGGCGCTGTCCAATCGGCTTCGCGGTTGCAGCACGGCACCGGCCCTTGCGTCGCCGCGCACCGACCGGCATTGAGGCGCCCGCATGTCCCACGTCCTCACCCTGATCGCCGCCCGCGCGCAGACGAGCCTCGATGCCGCCACCATCGCCGCCTGTCGCGATGCCGTGCGCGGCGCGCCGGCGGTGATCCTCTCGCCCGGCGAGGCGTGCGATATCGCAACCAGCGGGCCGGTGGACATGGGGTTCCTCGCCGGCGCTCTCGCCGGCCGGCCGATCGATGCGATCGCCACCCATGGCGTGCGCCGCAAGCGGCTGCTGGTCGCCGACATGGACAGCACCATGGTGGTGGGCGAGACGCTGGACGACCTTGCCGCCTGCGCCGAGGCGCTGCGCCCGGGGGTGCGGGCGGCGATCGTCGCCATCACAGAGGCCAGCATGAATGGCGAGATCGATTTCGCGCAGGCGCTGCGGGCGCGGGTGGCGCTGCTGCGCGGCCTCGATCTGGTTGCGCTGGAGGAGACATGGGCGCGCACGCGGCCGATGGGCGGCGCGCGCACGTTGCTCGCCACCTTGCGCGCAGAGGGCGTGCGCACCGCGCTGGTCTCCGGCGGCTTCACCGCCTTCACCGGGCGGCTCGCGGTGCGGCTCGGCTTCGACGTGCATCGCGCCAACGTTCTGCTCGACGACGGTCGCCGGCTGACCGGAGAGGTCGGCGAGCCGATCCTCGATCGCGCGGCGAAGCGGCGCACGCTGCTTGAATTGGCGGCAGCCTATGGCCTCGCACCGGAGGCGACGCTCGCGGTGGGCGATGGCGCCAACGATCTCGATATGCTGGCCGCCGCTGGCCTCGGCATCGCCTTTCACGCCAAGCCCGTCGTTGCGGCGGCGGTGCCAGCGCGTGTGGCGCATGCCGATCTGCGCGCGCTGCTATTCGCCCAGGGGTATCACGCCGCCGAATTTTGCGCCGTCGAGGGCGGCGACGACTGAGGGAGCAGACGCCCCCCCTGGCGCGCCGCCGACGGCGACGTGCTCGGGCTGCACATACATCCGCCGCTTGCCATAGGAGAGCCAGATCCGCCGGGTCTGCGCATAATCGGCGCCGAGCAGCATACCGACGCTGGGCAGCCGCAGATTGGCGATGATCATCGCCCAGTCGTGGAACGTCTCGGCACCGACGCTCACGCTGTGGAAACGATGACTATAGCCGATGATCTCGTTCATATCGACGCCATGGCTCACGCTGCTCGGGTCATGCGCCAGCATCGCCTGGCTCAGCCCCAGGGTGCCAGCGGTCTCGAGCGACATCGCCGAGACCCGCGCCCCCCAGTCGACCAGCGCCAGCACCCGCCGCCCGTCCACCAGCACCGGCAGGCGCAGCAGCGCCTCTGGCGTGCGTTGCAGCCGCACGGCGAAATAGGCGCCATGCCAGGGCAGGAACCCGCCCACGCAGCGCTCGGCGTGATAGAGCGTCAGCCGGCGCTCGGGAATGTCGAGTTCGAGGTCGTAATCATTGAGGAAATCGGCGCCGAGCAGCCCGGCGAGCGGCGGCTCGGTGCGATAGACGCCACTCAATTGGCCGACCGGAAAACTCTGGTCGGGGAGTGCGAGGCCACCGACATCGAAGGAGTTCACCAGCACGTTCTGGCTGCGCACCGCCCCGCCGGTACCCTGCACCACGGTCGAGCGCGCCGGGTCCGGGCGCAGATGCAGCCGGCTGACGGCATCGGGGATCAGCAGGCTGGTCTGCGCCCCGGTATCGACCACGAGTGCGACCGGCTTCTCGTCGATCCGTCCGGGCACCAGCACGAAGCCGCGATCGAGGCTCACCGGCAGGCGCGCGACCTCCTCCAGATGACACCCCGGCGCACCGCCGGCGGCGCGCGCCGGCATCAGTTCGGCCCCGCCATCGTAGGGCGCG
Source organism: Acetobacteraceae bacterium (assembly GCA_027365195.1). GTDB lineage: Bacteria > Pseudomonadota > Alphaproteobacteria > Acetobacterales > Acetobacteraceae > DAHXNW01. Next base: position 8,378 of record DAHXNW010000022.1, on the reverse strand, counting down.
CCGGTCGTACAACCAGCGAGCAGGCCGCCGATCAGCAGGAGCCTGCCCGCCAACGCCATCGCACACGACCGCCGCATGGCTTTGATCAGCCGGGGGATGCGCCCGGAGTGTTGCCGCCCGGCGGTGGCGCGTTGGGGGGGGCCACTTTGTCGTGCGGCTTGCTGTCCACCGGCAGAGGCACCCAGCGTAGCCCGTCCTGTCCCTGCACCAGCATCAGCACCGAGCGGCGGTTCTGCCGCCGCACACGGTTGACGCGCTCCTGCACGTCGGCTGGCGAATTCACCGCCTCCTGCTGCACCTCGACGATCACATCGCCAGGCTTCAGGCCACGCTCGGCGGCGGCACTATCGGTTGCCACATCGGTCACCACGACGCCCTTCTGCTCGGCATTGAGGTCGAATTTCTCACGCAGATCGGGCGAGATCGGCGCCACGCGCAGGCCGAGGCCGGAGAGTTCCACCGGCTTGTCCACCGGCGGCGGCGGTGCGGCGGGGGTGATCGCGGCTTCCTTCTCATCATCCGGCATCTCGCCCACCACCACGGGCAGCGTCTGCTCGCGCCCATCGCGCCAGAGCACCACCGGCACCGATTGGCCGATCGGCGTCTCGGCGACGATGCGCGGCAGGTTGTGCATCTCCTTGACGTCCTGATGGTTGAATTTCAGCACGATATCGCCGTTGCGCAGCGCCGCCTTCGCCGCCGGGCCACCCTCGGTGACGCCGGCGATCATCGCGCCGGCGGCTTCGTGCAGGCCGAGGCTTTCGGCGATATCGGGTGTCACCTGCTGGATCCGCACGCCGAGCCAGCCGCGCCGCGGATGGCCGTATTTCAGCAACTGCGCCACCACGTTCTTGACCAGATTGGACGGGATGGCGAAGCCGATGCCGATCGAGCCGCCGGAGGGTGAATAGATCGCCGTATTCATCCCCACCACCTGGCCGGCCATGTTGAACAGCGGGCCGCCGGAATTGCCGCGGTTGATCGGCGCATCGGTCTGGATGAAATCGTCATACGGCCCTTGGCGGATGTCGCGCCCGCGCGCGCTCACGATGCCGGCGGTGACGGAGCCGCCGAGACCGAACGGGTTGCCGATCGCCAGCACCCAGTCGCCGACGCGGGCGGTGTCGCTGTCGCCAAAATTTTCCGCATGCAGCGTCTTGGTGGGTTTCACCCGCAGCACGGCGATATCGGTGCGGTCGTCGCGCCCGACCAGCGTCGCCTTCATCGACGTGCCGTCCTGCAAGGTGACGGTGATCTCGTCGGCGCCGTCGATCACGTGGTTGTTGGTCACCACGATGCCGGCGGCATCGATGATATAGCCCGAGCCGAGGCTCTGCATGCGCCGGCCGGGCGGCGCGGTGCCGGGCTCGCCCTCTTTCGGGCCGGGATGGTTGGGCGGCATGTGGTCGTGGAAGAACTGCTCGAACGGCGAGCCGGGCGGCGCCTGCGGCGTCTCCTGGTCATCGGCGCGCGCCTGCACCATCTGGCTGCTGGAGATGTTGACGACGCCGGGCAGCAATTCGGCCGCCAGATCGGCGAAGCTCGCCGGCGCGTCATGCGCCGCCGCCGGGGCGATGGCGGGCAGCGCGGCGAGCGCGCCGCCCAATGCCAGCACGAGGGCCAATGCGGCGGGACGGCGAGGAGCGAGCGACATGGGTCGGGTTCCTTCGGGGCTCAGCGGGTTGCAGCGCGGGCAGGCGCGGCGATCCGCTGCCTCCTTACCCCCTTCATACTGGGTATGGAACCGCCCGCCGGCAAGCGTTCTTGGCGCGTGGCGGATAATCCGCCATATGTGCGCCATGCAACAGAACCGATTCCGCCGATGAGCGAACCCACCGTCGAGGGGCTGCGCGACGCGCTGCGCGCCATCACCGACCCGCTCAGCGGGCGCGACATCGTCGCCGCCGGGTTGGTCGAGTCGATCGCCATGCATCAGGGCGGCGCCCAGGTCAGCCTGCTCGCCAGTCGCGAGACGGCGGCGGCGTTGGAGCCGGCGCGGCGCGCGGCGGAGGCGCTGCTGGCCGGGCTGCCCGGCGTGCGCGGCGCGCGGGGGGTGCTCACCGGCAGCCGGCCCCCCTCTGCCGCCGCCACGCCTGCCGTCGCCAAACCTGCCGCCGCCAAGCCGGTGCTGCTGCCCGAGGTGCGCGCCGTCGTCGCCGTCGCCTCCGGCAAGGGCGGCGTCGGTAAATCGACCGTCGCGGTCAATCTGGCGGTGTCGCTGGCGCGCCAGGGGCTGCGCGTCGGGCTGCTCGATGCCGATATCTATGGCCCGAGCCTGCCACGGATGCTCGGGCTGCACGCCCGGCCAGAGGTACGCGAGGGGCGGATGATCCCGCTCGATGCCTGGGGCATCAAGGCGCTCTCCATCGGGCTGCTGGTCGATGCGGAAACCCCGATGATCTGGCGCGGGCCGATGGTGATGGGTGCGCTCGAACAACTCATGGGGCAGGCCGAATGGGGCGCGCTCGACATCATGCTGGTCGACATGCCGCCGGGCACCGGGGATGCGCAGTTGACGATGGCGCAGCGCGTGGCGCTGGCCGGGGCGGTGATCGTCTCGACACCGCAGGACGTCGCCTTGGCCGATGCCCGTCGTGGTGTGCGGATGTTCGAGCAGGTGCGCGTGCCTGTGCTCGGGCTGGTCGAGAACATGAGCTATTTCTGCTGCCCGGCCTGCGGCCATCGCGCCGAGATCTTCGGCCATGGCGGCGCGCGCGCCGAGGCGGCGCGGCTCGGCGCGGACTTCCTCGGCGAGGTGCCGCTGCTGCTCGACATCCGCGAGTCCGGCGATGCCGGCGCGCCGGTCGCCGCTGCGGCACCCGATAGCGCCGCCGGTCTGGCCTTTGCCGCCATCGCCGCGCTGGTGTGGCAGAAGCTCGGCGCCGCGCCCGGCGCGCCGGCGGGGCCGAAAATTACCATCACGTGAGCGCCGATGCGACGCGGGAGGCAGCGTTCGCGCTGCTGAGCGCGGTGTGCGACCGCCACCGGCCGCTGGAGGAGGCGCTCGATGCGCTGGGGCCGATTGCCCCGCGCGACCGCGCCGCCGCCCATCGGCTCACCGCCGCCGTGCTGCGCCGCGCCGGCACGCTCGATGCGGCGCTGGAGCCGCTGCTACGCCGCGCCCCGCCGGTGCCGGTGCGCCACGTGCTGCGCCTCGGCGCCGCCGGGCTGCTGCTGCTCGGTCTGCCGGCGCATGCGGCGGTCGCGACGTCGGTCGCCCTCGCCCGCAGCCGTGGCCTCGATGGCTTCGCCGGGCTGGTGAACGCCGTGCTGCGCCGCCTCGCCGAGCGTGGAACGGCGGCGCTGGAGGGGCTCGATTCGCCACGGCTCGACACGCCGGCCTGGCTCTGGCGCGCCTGGGGCGAGGATGCGCGCGCGATCGCCCAGGCGCATCAGCAGGAGGCAGCCCTCGATCTCACCGTGGCGCCCGGTGCGCCGGCACCGCCCGGCGGCATCGCCCTGCCCACCGGCTCCTGGCGCTATCCGCCGGGCACCAGGGTGGCCGAACTGCCCGGCTACGCCGAGGGCGGTTTCTGGGTGCAGGATGCGGCGGCGGCGCTGCCCGCGCGGCTGCTGGCGCCGCGCCCTGGCGAGCGGATCGCCGAGCTGTGCGCCGCCCCCGGCGGCAAGACGGCGCAACTCGCCGCCGCCGGCGCCTCGGTGGTCGCGGTGGAGCGCGACCCGTCGCGGCTCGACCGGCTGGCGGCGAATCTGGCGCGGCTGCGGCTGTCGGCGGAACTGGTGTGCGCCGATGCGCTCACCTGGCAGCCCGGCGAGCGCTTCGATGCCGTGCTGCTCGATGCGCCGTGCAGCGCCACCGGCACACTGCGCCGGCACCCGGATGTGGCGCATCTGCGCCGTCCGCAGGATATCGCGGCCCTCACGGCGCAGCAGGATCGGCTGCTGGCGGCGGCGGCGGCGCTGCTACGCCCGGGCGGGCGGCTGATCTATGCGGTCTGCTCGTTGCAGCCGGAGGAGGGGGCGGCGCGACTCGCCGCAGTACCCGGCCTGTGCCACGCGCCGTTCGGCGCGGACGAACTCGCCGCCCTGCCAGAGGCCCGCACACCGGCCGGCGATCTGCGTACGCATCCGGCGCTGAGTGCCGATTACGGCGGCATGGACGGGTTTTTTGCCGCCCGGCTGATCCGCTCCTGAGCGGCCTTCCCGCCGACACGCGCTTGTGTTCGAGGCGGCGGGACGGCTAAAAACTCTCGATGATAGTTTTCTTGCCGCAGCTCTTTGCCCTTTGGCCGACTGGCATGCCATGGTCCGCTCGTCGCCGCCGGACCGCCCGGTGGACGTGATGCAGAGCGGCGGTCCCGCAAACTGGCTGCGCGAGGCGCGGCGGGCGATCGCCCGGCTGCCCAGCCTGCGTCTCGGCAAGCTACCCGAATCGCCGGCCCTCCCGGTGCGCGACCCTTGGCCCGGCGACCCTGGCGAGGGGGCGCGGCTGCTGCGGGGCGAACTCGCTTTCGGTGGCGCGGTCGCCCCGCTGCGGCCGGGCGGCTGGCCGGATGCGACCGCCCCCCTGCGGCTGCGCGCGGCGGCGCATGGCTTCGCCTGGCTGCGCGATCTGCGCGCGCTCGGCACCGATGCCGCCCGGCTGCGCGCCCGCGCGCTGATCGCCGACTGGATCGGCGCCGCCCAGCTCGACGCCGTCGCGATATCGCCCGACGTCACCGGCGCGCGGCTCGCTGCCTGGCTCGGCCATTACGATTTCTTTGCCGCCAGCGCGGACGATCTATTCCGCCAGCGTCTGATGGCGCGGCTGATCGGCGATGCGCGCGATCTCGCCGCCGCCCTGCCGGCGGAGGCGCAGGACGTGCGCGCGCTGGTGGCGCTGAAGGGGCTGATCGCCGCCGCCGTCGCATTGCCCGAGCAGGCGGCCTTCCTCACCCGTGCGCTCCGCTTCCTGCCGGCCGAGATCGGCCAACAGATTCTTCCCGATGGCTGCCATGTCTGCCGCAGCCCGGCGGCGCAGCTCGCCGCGTTACAGGAGCTGATGGAAATCCGCGCCCTGCTGCACGCGGCGCAGGTGGGCGCGCCGCCGGCGCTGGCGAGCGCGCTGGAGCGGATGGCGCCGGCGATGCGCGCGCTGCGCCACGGCGATGGCGGCTTGGCCCTGTTCAACGGCACCGGCGAGGCGAATCCGGCGCTGATCGATCTGGCGCTGGCGCAGGCGCCGCGCAACGGTCGCGCGCCGCAGAGCCTCGCGCAGGGCGGCTTCGAGCGGCTACAGGCCGGGCGCAGCGTGGTGGTGGTCGATTGCGGCGTGCCACCGGCGCCGGGGCGCGATGGCGAGGCGCATGCCGGCACGCTCTCGTTCGAATTCTCCGTCGGGCGGGAGCGGCTGGTGGTGAATTGCGGCGCCACGGCGAGCGGCGCCTCGCCGGCCTGGCGCGACGCCATCCGGGCCACGGCGGCGCATTCCACCCTGGTGATCGCCGATGTCAGCTCCTCCGAACTGCGTCCCGAGGGGCTCGGCCGGCGCCCGCAGAAAATCGAGTTGCAGCGCCAGGAGGCGAACGGCGCCTATTGGCTGGAGGCGAGCCACGACGGCTGGCGCCAGCCGTTCGGCGCCATCCACCGCCGTCGGCTCTACCTCTCCGAGAGCGGCGAGGACGTGCGCGGCGAGGATCTGGTGGAGTCAGCGAATCCCCTCGCCTTCACCGTGCGCTTTCATCTGCACCCCAGCGTCTCGGCCAGCCCGCAGCAGGACGGCGAGGCGATCCTGCTGCGTCTGCCGGGCGGCAGCCTGTGGCGGCTGCGCGCCGATGGCGCGGCGATGAGCGTGGAGGAGAGCATCTATCTCGGCGGCGGCGAACCGCGCCGCAGCGAGCAACTGGTGCTCGCCGGCCGCGCCGACGGGCCGCAACAGGTGAAATGGGCGATCACCAAGCTCGGCTGAGCGAGATTTTTGCGCCGCAGTTTCTGATCCAATCGCCCCTTGAAAGACTTCAAGTAGTTTTCTGAGAAATTATGGGCAAGCATGGTCGGGATGATGTTTCCTCATCCCGACCATGCTGATCCTATACACTTTTAAGCGGCTAAATTATCCATTGTCTCGGGCGAATCCCGCCTGCGGCTCGGCAATTTTAGCCGCCAGCGAATCATGTCGGCTAGGATAGGGATGATGTCGTTGTGCTTGGGGCCAAACCGCATAACGTTGCCTTGGAAACTTCCTATGTCTCGATTTCCGCCATCGTCGGGTGGCAGATAGTCCTCCAGGTCAGATAGCCCTTGATCTTTACGCTCTTCATGCTTCAGTTCGTAATAACGCCACATTGGGTTCTCATGGCTGAAATCCATGTCTGTAATGCTTGACATGAGACTGTCTGCTAGCGCCGCCCCATTTGCTGGGCGTCTGTTGCTGAAGCTGAAGTCATACACCAGCTTGGCAAGCGCCTTCAGTACCACCGGCTGAGCAGCGGTCGTCTTTTGTCGCGCCGAATCCTCCCCAAAGCCAGGAATTGCTTGGACCGCCGTCCAGAACCGATGCGCCACCTCCAGTTTGCCTTCCAGCATTGCAGGGGTGGCACTACTGATATTGGTGCGGTTCAGGAACAGGATGGCATTGATGCCTACCAAGTCCTTGCGTGGCATCTTGCCGTCGTCGTCCTGCCAGTTCTTTACCTCCATCTCACTTACTTCGATGCCGAGCTTCTCGATAAGGTGCTCTTTAATAAAGAGGTTGACCGGGTTCGAGCTGTCGAATTGGAGCGCTAAGCTTGTGTCCACTTTTTTGCCGAGGCGGTTCAGATCATGGAACAATTGTCGCTCCTCTTGAGTCTCCAGACCTAGATGCACCTCAATGAGCAATGTGCAGTAGCTCCGGGCGACCTCGAAACACTCCTCCCACACTTTGAGTTCTTCGGGTGGAATATGTTCCCCCGCACCATTCACGAGGCCGTTTTTCTTGGGGTAGATCCGACTAGCTCGCACTTGTTCCAGAAAGTCGAACACCAGTTGCATCCCCTTGCGCCGATGCTGCCCGTCGATGACCCATAGGACGTGTCGCTGCGACAAGAAAACGCGAAAAGCGGCGGTCTCTTCAGTTCGCTTGTCGAGCATCCGGTCGCCACGAATATCGACCCCTTTGGGGTTGCAGTCTCGGATATTAACGACAAGAGGCTGTAGGGCCATGTAGGGCTGACGACCGAGCCGATCCATGATGTCGAGCATCGCCCGCGGGACATCCTTTTTCTGGATCTCTCGCCGGTCTATGGCGGCTGAAACCAAGCCCTTGAGTAGATACATCGCAAGCTTCTGTGCGTGCGTCGGGTCAAGCTTCCGCTGGGCAATCTTATCGCCGTCCCGGCCCGGGTCATTCGCTACCTCAGACATGCCGTAGAACTCGTGCATCGGCATGGACATGAGAAAAGTGCGATTGCCGAGATTATGCCCGATGAAGACCTTCATCGCTTTTTCTGAAGTATCTCCCCCATCAAGAACCTCATCCAACGTTCCAATAGGTGTGGGTAGGCCATTCATAGATGGATACATTTTCAAACCTCCTTTACTATAAACACACTCATAAAATATCCTGGAATAATAGTCAAGCAATCCTGGAGTGTTTTTAAAAAATTCCAGGGTGTTTATTTTTGGCGCTCAAACGTAATTTATAACGTTTATGCAATAAATTGTCGATGCCGTTCTGAATTAGCCGATCGGTACGACGAAAATTCAAGAGTTTGCCTGGCGCTCGACATCACCCCTCACGCCACACCACCAGCCGGGCCGCACCGTGGGTGCGCTCGGCCAGCAACGCGCCTGTCGCCACGCCGGCATCCGCCGTGCGCGCGATCTCGGCCAGTAGGAGTGCCCTGGGCGCCAGCCAGCCGGCGGCGCGCAGGGCGGCGATGGCCGGTGCCAGCAGGCCGGCCTCATAAGGCGGGTCGAGAAACACCAGCGCGCAGGGCGACCCGGCGGGGGGCTTCAGGACATCGCCCGCCAGCACCCGCGCGCGCCCCTCGGCCCGGCAGGCGGCGATGTTGGCGTGCAGGGCGGCGAGTGCCGGCGCATCGCGCTCGATGAACCACGCCCGCGCCGCGCCACGCGAGAGCGCCTCCAGCCCGAGCGCGCCGGTGCCGGCGAAACCATCCAGCACGTCGGCGCCTTCGAGCAGCGCGCGACCGCCCCAGGGCGCATGCAGCAGCATATCGAATAAAGCTTGCCGCGCCCGCTCGGCGGTCGGCCGCGTGGTCTGCCCCGTCGGCGCCCGCAGCAGGCGCCCGCGCCAGGCGCCGGCGATGATGCGCATCGGTTCAGGGCTTACCCGGCGCGGCCCGTCCCGGCTTGGGCAGTTGCTCGCGCAACACCTTGGCCAGCACCTCGTCCACCTCGCCGCGGGCCAGCACGCCGAGCTGGAACGGCCCGTA
>DAHXNW010000014.1 GCA_027365195.1 Acetobacteraceae bacterium | reverse complement strand
GCACCAACCACCGCGTATTCGTAAACCCAGCCGACGCCCGTTGCATCCGGGCCGAGCGATGGCGTGACCCCAGCTGGCAGACGCTTGGCGGCGAAGTTCAGATATTCCAGCACCCGGCTGCGCGCCCAATAGAGATCGGTGCCGTCGTCGAACACGACATAGACGAAGGAAACACCAAAATCCGAGAATCCGCGCACCACTTTCGCATGCGGCACGGCCAGCAACGCCGTGGTCAGCGGATAGGTGACCTGATCCTCCACCACCTGCGGCGCCTGGCCGGGGTATTCGGTGTAGACGATCACCTGGGTGTCGGAGAGATCGGGCAGCGCATCGAGCGGCGTGTTGACCAGCGACCAGATGCCGATGCCGACGATCATGAAAGTGATGAGCAGCACCAGCAGCTTGTTGCGCGCCGAGGCGGCGATGAGACGCGCGATCATGGGGCATCTCCCTGCGGCTCGGTGCCAGGTTTGGCGCTGGCGCCGGTGGCAAGCCCCTGCAACGCGGCGCGCAGATTGCTCTCGGCGTCGATCAGGAAATTCGCCCCGATCACCACCGTATCGCCGGGCTTCAGCCCATCGAGCACCTGCACCCGCGTCTCACCGCGTGCGCCGAGGTGGACCTGGCGTGGCTCGAAACGGCCCTCGCCGCGCGCGATCAGCACAATCTGCTGTGTTCCGGTATCGATCACCGCGGAGTCCGGCACCGTCAGCATCGCGGCGGTGCCCTGCGGGATTTCGATTCGCACGCTGGCATACATGGCGATCCGCAACGCCCGATCGGCGTTGGGGATGACGATGCGGACCCGCGCGGTCCGCGTCTCGGGCGAGAGCGTCGGATAGATGAAATCGACGGTCCCCTCGAAACTACGGCCGGGGAAAGCGATGAAACTGGCCACCGCCCGCGCGCCCTGCCGGATCGCGCCGAGATCCTGTTCCTGCACCTCGGCGATCAGCCACACATCGGCAAGATCGGCGGTTTTGTAAAGCGCCTCACCGGCCTCGACACGCATGCCTTCCTGCACCGGCTTGTCGATCACCACGCCGTCTTCCGGCGCGCGCACGGCGATACGCCGCGCCGGCGTGCCACTGCGCCGTAGCCGCGCGATCTCCTCCTCCGGCACGTCGAGCGCGCGCAGACGCTGCAACGAGGCAGCGGTCAGCGCGGCTGGATCGCCATGCGCCATGGTAGCGCTCATGCTGGCGTCCATGCGGGTGGCGACCAGATACTCTTCCTCCGAAGCGACCAGATCGGGCGCATAGATCTGTGCCAGAACCTCGCTGCGACGCACCGGATCGCCCACCGCCGAGACGGCGAGATGCTCTATCCATCCGGCAACTTTCGTCGTCACCGTTGCCAGATGCCGCTCGTCGAATTGCACCGTGCCGGTCGCCTGGATGACGCGGTCGAGGCTGGCACCCAGGACAACCGGCGCGGTGCGGACACCGAGTGTCTGGATACGCCCGGGGCTGATGCGGACGGTACCGGGCGCATCGCCAGCGGTGTTTTCATCGGCATAGACCGGTAGATACTCCATCCCCATCGAATCTTTCTTCGGCACCGGGGAAGTGTCGGGCAGGCCCATCGGGTTGCGGTAGTAGAGAATGCGATGATCGTGCTTCGGCGAGGCGGCCGGCGTGTCGACATAGACCGGTACGTAATTGCGCCCGTCGGCGGTTTTTTTTGGTGCCGCGGCGTAGTACGGCTGCCCGTCGGGCGCCTGATAATAGAGCGGCGCGTGCGTGATCTCCGCCGCCTGCGCCGATGACAGGGCGGGGATGCAGACCATCGCGACGCGTGCGTAGCGGGACTTCATAAATCGCTCCCGATCAGACGTTCGATAGCCGCCAGAGCGGTCTGCTGGTCGGTCTGCGTTCGCAGCAGTTCGAGATGGGTATCGTGCAGCCGATGCTCGATATCGAGCACGCCGGTGAGGTCGCCGTGTCCCTGGCCATAGTTCGCCAACATCGAGCGGAATGCTGCCTGGTATTGCGGTAGCAGTTGAGTGCGCAGCAGCGTCTCCACGCGGCGCGAGGCATTCAACCGGGCCAGCGCCGACTCGAGATCGCCCTGAATTTCCGCAAGTGTAGCGCTGAAGCGTTGCTGTGCTGCGCCAAGACGGGCCGCCGCCTCCCGCTCACCCGCTTCCTTCGGCGCCCATTGCAGCGGGATGTTGATGCTCACCTCGGCGTTCACGCCGGTCGGCGCATTGGTCTGCGTAATCGGCCCGGCACCGATGGTGACACCGGGCAGCCACGCCTTACCAGCCAATGTCTGCGCCGCTTCCGCACTGCGGATGTCGGCATCGCTGGCGAACAGGGTGGGATTGGAAGCGCGTGCGCGGCTCAACAAGACATCGATCCCGGGCAGCACGGCGGGCAGCGGACGCAGCCGCATCGGTTTGGCCAAGGCCGCCCCCGCCGGCCGCGCAAGCAGGGCATTGATGCGCGCGATGGCGGATGCGCGTTCTTCCTCGAGCCCCGCCGCATCGGTCGCGGCGCGGGTTTGTTCGGTGAGCGCCGTGATGGCGCCGATCTGATCGCCGCTGCCCTGGCCGTATCGTGCCGTCGCGGCGCCACGCATCTGCCGGGCGAGCTTGGCGATGTCCTGATTGATCGCGATCGCCTGGGTGACGACGTAATAGCGCGCATAGGCGAGCTTGATCTGCTCGTCGAGTTCGTCCTCTGCCGCGCGCGCGCGGCCGCGTGCCGCATCCACATCGGCGAGCGCCGCCTGATGCCGCAGATCGCGTTTTCCCCACAGCGGAAATTCCTGACTCAACATGATAAAGGTCATGTTGAAATTCTGACTTCCCGAACGGTAGTTCTGATAATTCGCCGACAGGGTCGGGTCATCCAGGGCGCCGGCGGCGTCGGCTTTCGCCGCCGCCGCCGCCGTCTCCAGTGCGGCCGCCCGAACGGTCGGGCTCAACTGGCGGCCCGCGGCGAGCAGGCTGTCGACCGTCGTACCCAAGGCTGGCGTTACATTCTGTGCCAGTGACAGAGTGGCGTGGCCGAGCGCAAGGCTGCTGGTGAGCGCAAGGCCGATCGCAAGACGGGCCGCCCACATCCGACGATGGTTCCATGCGCGCGCCATGCTACTTCACCAGCTTGGCGTCGATGCTGCCGCGCACCGTCTCGCTTTCACCTTGAATTTTGGCAGCAAGTGTGATGGCCCAGGCACCGCTCATGCCGGGCTCCACTGCGATGCGATAGACGCTAGGCGTGCTCGCCGGCAGCAGCGTGGCCGGCGCCGTCATCGTCGGCATGCCCGAGGGGCCCAAATCGGCGCGGGTCTCGAAAATCACTGCATCTTTCACCGCCTTATGATCCGGCAGATGCACGAGTTGTATCTGCACCACCTCCTTGCCGCCGTCCGGCTGCGGAGCACCGAGCAATTCGAAACGGTAGTCGGTGGCGGCGGCCAGGAGGGGCCTCGCCAGGGTGCTGGCCACAAGCAGGCCAGCGGTGAGGGCAAGCGTGGAGAACACCGGAGCACGGCGCAATGCAAGCATGATCGTCTCTTCTCTGTTATGGAAAATTGGCAGACGGATGGCGGTGTAAACGCTACGTGGACGAGGCGTGACCCGCTGATGATAGGGGGTGTT